>DDWF01000259.1:0-3169 GCA_002345845.1 Betaproteobacteria bacterium UBA2293
CGGCCTCGACGAGGATGCCGCCTACCACGCCATGCGCAAGCTGGCGATGGAGCGCGGGCAGTCGATGGCCAAGGTCGCCCGCGACGTCATCGACATGGCCAAGGTGCTGCTCTGAGCGCCCCTTGCTGAAGCATTCAAGCCCGCCGCGTGCGGGTTTTTTTGTCCCTGTTGTTGTGCGATGAAGCTGCCTGCTGCACTGCAACAGTGCGTGATTTTTCCCCGTGGCCGGGGCTGGAAAATTGGCCGATGTCCATGAAAACCCCATTGTGGCAAGGGCTTGGCCCATTCGCCAGCAAGCTGGCACGACCATTGCGAAGGTAAGGGCAAAGCACGGTCAAAGGCGGCCGGGCATGAGCCGGGCGTTCCGGCTCACCAGGACAATGGCGTCCATCCTCGCTGCCTCGTGCGGCTTGGGTGTGACGCCTTTTTTTATTTCCAGCCATCAGGAGCATTGCAATGGACGAAAAGAAACCGGCGACCGCAGCACCTCTTTCCCTCAAGCGTCGCGACCTTGTAACCGCCGCCCTCGGAGCATCTCTCATGTCCATGGTCCCCCCCGGCGTCCGTAGTGCAGCCTGGGCTGCCGGTTCGGATGCCCCCGAAAAGAAGGAAATCCGCATCGGCTTCATCCCGCTCACTGACTGTGCCTCGGTCGTCATGGCGGCGGTGAACAAGTTCGACGAGAAATACGGCATCAAGATCATCCCGACCAAGGAAGCCTCCTGGGCCGGCGTCCGTGACAAGCTGGTCAATGGCGAGCTGGACATGGCGCATGTGCTCTACGGCCTGATCTACGGCGTCCATCTGGGCATCGGCGGGCCGAAGAAGGACATGGCCAACCTGATGACCTTGAATAACAACGGCCAGGCGCTGACGCTGTCGAAGACGCTGGCCGACAAGGGGGCGACTGACGTTGGCAGCCTGGCCACGCTGATGAAGAAGGAACCGCGCGAATACACCTTTGCCCAGACCTTCCCGACCGGCACCCACGCCATGTGGCTGTACTACTGGCTGGCCTCCGGCGGCATCAACCCGATGAAGGACGCCAAGGCCATCGTCGTGCCGCCGCCGCAGATGGTTGCCAACATGCGCGTCGGCAACATGGACGGCTTCTGCGTCGGCGAGCCTTGGAACCACCGCGCCATCATGGACGGTATCGGCATCACCGCGGCAACCACGCAGGACGTCTGGAAGGATCACCCGGAAAAGATCCTCGGCTGTACCGCCGAATTCGTCCAGAAAAACCCGAACACCTGCCGCGCCGTGATCATGGCCATCCTCGAAGCCAGCCGCTGGATCGATGCCAACATCAGCAACAAGATGAAGATGGCCGAAGTCATCGCCCAGAAGTCCTACGTCAATACCAGCGTCGATGCCATCAACCAGCGCATCCTCGGCCGCTACCAGAACGGCCTGGGCAAGACCTGGGACGATCCGAACCACATGAAGTTCTTCAACGACGGCGCGGTGAACTATCCCTACCTCTCCGACGGCATGTGGTTCCTCACCCAGCACAAGCGCTGGGGCCTGCTCAAGGACCATCCGGACTACCTCGCCGTGGCCAAGAAGATCAACCAGACCGAGTTGTACGCGCAGGCGGCGGGCAAGCTCGGCATCAGCGTGCCGAAGAGCCCGATGCGTTCGTCGAAACTGATCGACGGTGTCGTCTGGGATGGTTCCAACCCGGCCAAGTACGCCGACGGTTTCAAGGTCAAGGCCTGAGTTCGCTGCTGCCGCTACGGCGGCAGCATTCACCGAGGAGATTGCCATGAGCACCCTGACGATTACTGCTGACCTGGGCGGCAGCAAGCCGCTTGCGCACAGCGCCAGCGAAGCCCCCCCGATGACCCCGCCGGCGAGCGTGTCGCCGGTCGAAGCGGCGAAGGAAAAGACGATGGAAAAAAGCGCCACCCTGACAGCGACCGAACCCGGCACGCCGTTCTCCGAGTATCTGGCCAGTGCCGGTCGCGCGGTATTGCCGCCCATTCTCGGCCTGATCGTGCTGGTCGGCATCTGGTATGTGGCGACGCTGAAGCCCGGCCCCATCCCCGGCCCGGTCGTGGTCTGGAATGCGGCGGCAGCACTGTTCGCCGATCCGTTCTACAACAATGGCCCGAACGACATGGGCATCGGCTGGAACGTGCTCGCTTCCCTCGAACGCGTCGGCATCGGCTTCGGCCTGGCGGCATTGGTCGGCATCCCGGCCGGCTTCATGCTCGGCCGCTTTACCTTCCTGGCCAACATGGTCAATCCGATCATCAGCCTGCTGCGCCCGGTGTCGCCGCTGGCCTGGCTGCCGATCGGCCTGCTCGTCTTCCAGAAGGCCGACCCGGCCGCCACCTGGACCATTTTCATCTGCTCGATCTGGCCGATGATCATGAACACCGCCCAGGGCGTCCAGCGCGTGCCGCAGGATTACCTCAACGTCGCCCGCGTGCTTGATCTCTCCGAGTGGAAAGTCGTCACCAAGATCCTCTTCCCGGCCGTGCTGCCCTACATGCTGACCGGCATCCGCCTGTCCATCGGTACCGCCTGGCTGGTCATCGTTGCCGCGGAAATGCTCACCGGCGGCGTCGGCATCGNNGGGTGTGGGACGAGTGGAACAACCTGAAGGTCGAACACATCATCATCGCCATCTTCATCATCGGCATCGTCGGCCTGATCCTCGAGCAGGCGCTGATCCTGCTGGCCAAGAAGCTGACCAAAGAATCGTCGTAAGGAGCCCGGATCATGGAAAAGTTCGTACAAATCGAGCGTGTCGGCCAGACTTTCGAGACCAAGAAGGGCAAGTTCGTTGCCTTGCGCGACATCGACCTGACCCTCAAATCGGGCGAGTTCGTTGCCCTGATCGGCCACTCCGGCTGCGGCAAGTCAACGCTGCTCAACCTGATCGCCGGCCTGACCAAGCCGACCACCGGCATCCTGCTCTGTGACGGCCGCGAAATAGCCGGTCCTGGCCCGGAGCGGGCGGTGGTCTTTCAGAACCACAGCCTGCTGCCCTGGCTGACCTGCTTCGAGAACATCTATCTGGCTGTCGAACGGGTGTTCAGCCAGAAGGAAGGCAAACCGAAGCTGCGGGCACGGACGCAGGCGGCCATCGAACTGGTCGGCCTCGGCCACGCGGCACACAAGTATCCGCACGAAATCTCCGGCGGCATGAAGCAGCGCG
>DDWF01000259.1:3175-41827 GCA_002345845.1 Betaproteobacteria bacterium UBA2293
ACGAGCCCTTCGGCGCCCTCGACGCGCTGACCCGGGCCAAGCTGCAGGACGAGCTGATGAAGATCTGCGAGGCGACGAAGGCCACCGTGGTCATGGTCACCCACGATGTGGACGAGGCCGTGCTGCTCTCCGACCGCATCGTGATGATGACCAACGGCCCGGCGGCGACCATCGGCGAGATCCTCGAAGTCAATCTGCCGCGGCCGCGCAAGCGTCTCGAACTGGCGCACGATCCGGCCTACATCGATTGCCGGGCTGCGGTGCTCGAGTTCCTCTACGAAAAGCAGGCACACGTGGAGAAGCAGGCCGCCTGAGGCCGGCGACAACCTGGGTCGGGATGCCCGGCGCTTGGCGCCGGCCGTCTTGATCCAGGTCATTGGCTTTTTTTGCATGGCCCGGCTATGTTTGGTGCTTTCATCACGGAATCCTTTTGATGTTGGCCAACTCGGGCAAGCTATCGCGCAAGATCGTCGGCACGCTGGTCGCGTTCCTGCTTGTGCTTACAGGCGCCATCGGCCTGACCCTGATGATTTCCTGGCGGCTCGAAGGCGTGGCGGCGGCGATCAACGATGCCGGCAGCCAGCGCATGCGCACCTACCATCTGGGACTGTTGATGACGCGCACGGCCACTTCGGCGGACCCGGCGGCGCTTGAACTGGTCGCTGGCGAAACCCGGGTCTTCGATCAGGTGCTGCAGCACCTTGAGCGGGGCGACCCGGTGCGCCCCCTGGCCTCGCCGCGCGATGCCGAGGTCCGGCAGTTGTTGCTGCGGGTCGGCGCTGCCTGGCAGCAGGAGTTGCGGCCGCTGGTCGACGCCTTCCTGACGGCCGCGCCCGCTGAGCGGCCGGCCATCCTGGCGCGCTTCGATAGCCAGATGCGGCCTTTCGTCAGCAGTATCAACGAGCTGGTGATGGCCATGGAACGCGCCTATGCCGAGGACACCGAACTGTTGCGTAGCGTGCAGGGCCTGCTGGTACTGTTTGCCATCATCGGCACGGTGCTGGTGATCCGCTTCCTGATCCGCCTGGTCATCCGCCCGGTCAATGTGCTGACTGCCGGCATGCAGCGCATGACCGGCAATGATCTCGGCGTCCGTCTGCCGGAAACCAGCGACGATGAACTAGGTGGCCTGGCGCGCGGCTTCAACCAGATGGCCGGCCACCTGCAGTCGGTCTATGCGACGCTGGAAGAGCGCGTCGATGCCAAGACACGCAGTCTCGAGCAGCGCAACCACGAACTGGGCATTCTTTACGAGGCGACTTCCCTGCTGACCGAGCCAGTTCAGCTCGAGACCCTGTGCCAGAGCTTCCTTGATCACATCAAGTCGGCGCTTGGTGCTGATGCCGGCGCCGTGCGCCTGTACATGCCGGATTCACAAAAGCTTTACCTGGTCACCCATGAAGGCCTGTCGGATGCCTTCCTGGAACGGGAAAATGCCCTCAACTGCGGCGAGTGCCTGTGCGGCGAAGTTATCCAGAGTGGCATGCCGGCGGTCTTCGATACCGTCAATCCGCCGCGCGGCATGAAGCTGGGCAGTTGCATCCGCGAGGGTTTCGCTACCGCGACGGCGTTCAGCATTGTCCATGGCAAGCGGCGGCTAGGCGTGTACAACCTCTATTTCCGCGAAACCCACCCCCTGTCGGCGCAGGAAAGGCACTTGCTGGAAACCCTCGGTCAGCATCTCGGCGTCGCCATCGAAAACGAGCGGCTGAAGTCGCGCGAGATGGAACTGGCGGTTTCCGAGGAGCGCAACCTCCTGGCCCAGGAACTGCACGATTCGATTGCCCAGGGCCTCGCCTTCCTCAATATCCAGGTCCAGTTGCTGCAGGATTCGCTGCGCAAGGGACGCCAGGAGGAGGCGCTGCAAACCGCCGATCAGTTGCGCGAGGGCGTCCAGGAAAGCTATGACGATGTGCGCGAGCTGCTCGTGCATTTCCGCACGCGCATGCTGCAATCCGATCTCGATTCGGCCATTACCTCGGCCCTGGAAAAATTCGAGGGACAGACCGGCATCGCCACCCGTTTTGATCAGATCGGCCATGGGGCGCCGCTGGATCCGGCGGATGAAATCCAGATCATGCACATCATCCAGGAAGCCTTGTCGAACATCCGTAAGCATGCCCGTGCCACCAGCGTTCAGGTGACACTGCGGCGCAATACCATGGGGGCCGATATCGAAGTGCGCGATGACGGTATCGGCTTCGATACCGAGAACGAGCCCAACGTGCGCTCCGACCGCCATGTCGGACTGCAGATCATGCGCGAGCGGGCGCACCGCGTCGGCGCCGAATGTCGTATCGTCTCAAGCATTGGCCAAGGCAGCCGCGTGCTGCTGAGCCTGCCGAAGGATTCCCGGGGAGGGTTGTTGAATGACTGAAAAAATACGTGTCCTGCTGGTCGATGACCACACCCTGTTCCGCAGCGGTATCTGCTCGCTGCTGCAGCGCCATGAGGACTTCGAGGTGGTCGGCGAGGCTGGTGATGGCCTGGAAGGCATCAAGCGCGCCCGCTCGCTGCGCCCGGATGTCGTCCTCCTCGACCTGCACATGCCGGGTATTTCCGGCTTGCAGGCGATGAAGGTGATGGCCGAGGAAATTCCCGACGTTCAGGTGCTGATGCTGACCGTCTCCGAAGATGCCCAGGACCTGATGGACGCCCTGCGTGCCGGTGCCAGCGGCTACTTGCTGAAGAACATCGAGACCGACATGCTGGTCGACGCCATCCGCCGTGCTGCCCGCGGCGAGTCGGTCGTTTCCCAACAGATGACCGCCAAGCTGATTCAGGGCGTTCGCTCGCCGCCGAAGGCTGAAGCCAGTGGCGATCGCGATCGCTTTTCGCCGCGCGAACGCGACATCATGGTTTCCCTGGCCGTCGGCGAGAGCAACAAGGAAATCGCCCGCCGCCTCGATCTGGCCGAAAGCACGGTCAAGATCCACGTGCAGAACATCTTCAAGAAGCTCAACATGAGCAGCCGCGTGCAGGTGGCGCTCTACGCAGTCGAGCATGGCTACGGCCAAACGAAGAATTCCTGAGCACGCGGTCGTTGGCAAAAAAAGGCCCCGGCAGTCGCCGGAGCCTTCATGCCAGCCCTGGTGGCCGGCAAATCCTCGAGGGGTGAGGAGAAATCAGTGGGTGCTACCCGGTATCGGGTGCGTGCGTTGCAGGTGCTGGTAGGTTTCGGCCAGATCCTTGACGTGCTGGTAACGGCCGGCTTCGAGCGCCGTCTGCATGTTTTCGATGATCATCGTATGCAACCGGCAGACACCTTCCGGCGAGCACAACAGCACTTCACTCATCTCGGCCGCCACAGTGACCGGAATGTGTTCGTGCTCGGCAATGGCTTCAATTTCGCCGCGATCGAGATCGCAATAGTCAATAACATCCTGAATGGAAAGCATGGACTCCTCCTAGATAGGGCAAGTGAAAAAGGGAGGGCGGCAGGCCCTGATTTTTCGTTGTTCTATCCGCCTTTGTCGTTGTTGTCGGTGGAGGACTATCTACTTTTATAGGCTCAAACGCTGTTTGAATCAAGCCGGATTTTGCCCGATGCGCAAACGGCCGTCGGGCAGCGGATAGGCCAGTTGCAGGCGAGCGATGGTTGGTGCGAGATCGAGCCCGCTGGCCTTCTTCAGCTCCGCCGCCCGTGCCCGCAAGGTGTCGAGCGGGAGGTCAACAGCTTGGCCGGGGCTGGCGAAAGCCATGGTGTTACCACTGTCGCAGGAGGGGAAGACGGCGACACGGCCGGCAAAGGCCTCCTCGATGCGGCGGACACTGGCGGCAAAGCCACGGTTGCGGCCGAGCAGATTGATGCAGAACAGTCCATCGTCGTTCAGGCGGGCGCGGCAGGCCAGATAGAAAGGCAGGGTGTCGAGGGCACCGGGACGGGCATCGGCATCGAAGCCATCGACCAGGATGTAGTCGAAGCTGCTGTCGCCGCCGAGCATGAAATCGGCGCCACAGCCGATCCTCACCTCCAGCCGCCGCGGGTCGTCGGGCAGCTTGAAATACTGGCGGGCGACAAATTCCACTTGTGGGTTGATCTCGACGACGGTGATCCGGCAGTTCGGTCGGTGACGGTAGAGGAACTTGGCCAGGGAGCCGGCGCCGAGTCCGATCATCAGGACACGGCGCGGCCAGTCGGCCGCCTCGCGCAACAACAGCCCGGCCATCATTTCCCGCGTGTAGGAGAGTTCCAGTGACCACGGGCGGGCGATGCGCATGGCGCCCTGAATCCATTCGGAGCCGAAGTGCAGGTAGCGGACGCCGGCCTCCTCGCTGATGTCTACGGAATGGCGGGGGGCGGAGGAGCGTCTGGTCATGGTCGGTAAGCGGTTGTCCGGAGGCGGCATTCTAGCGCCGCCGCCGCGCCATACTCAGCGCATTTTGCTGCCGCCGCCGATCAGAATTTGTTGCTCTTGATCCACTCCAGCAAGAGCGCGCTGACGGCCTCCGGTTGATCCAGCGTCGCCAGGTGGCCGCACTCGCTGATGATCTCCAGTCTCGCCTTGGCGATCCCGTCGGCCATCTCGGTCGCCAGTTCGGGCGGCGTGATCAGGTCGTCCTGGCCGCAGATCACCAGCGTCGGGCAGGTGATGGTAGCCAGGGTCGGCCGACTGTCGGGGCGGCCCATGATTGCCTGTTGCTGGCGGGCAAAAACTTCTGCTCCCAAGCCGCTCGCCATCGACTGGATGACCCCGCGCACTGCCGGGAGATTCATCCGTTCGGGATGCGAGAGGCGGGGCAGCAGTTGTTCCGTCACCGCGTCGAGATCGGTGGCGGCAAGCTTGATCAGCTCTTCACGTTTGGCAATGGCCTCTGGCGTATCGGGGCGGGCGGTTGTATCCATCAGCACCAGGCCGGCCACCCGCTCAGGTGCCTGGCGCAGGATTTCGAAGGCGACGTAGCCGCCCAGCGACAGGCCGAGCAGGACAAAGCGCTTGGCCGAGGCCGCTTTCAGTACGCTTGCCGCCAGATCGGGAATGCTCTCGGCAAGGCTCAGGTCGCCTACTTCGACGGTCGCGACCGTCGACAGGGCGACCACCTGTTCGGCAAAAACGCTGGCATCGTTGAGCAAGCCCGGGAGCAACAGGAAATTCGGTTTCATGGTTTTCTCCTCGATTACACAATGTCTGATAAGGCCAAAGGGAATCGGTCAAAGTTCAATCAATGTCCGGCATTGCCAAGGCGAGGCCTGGGCGGAGCCAGACTCGAGGATGCACGCATGACGGCGATAGCTCGGTGCCCTTGGGCACAGAGCTGGCGAATAAGCCATACCCGTAATTTGTGGACATGCATGTGCCCGCCGGCGTTGCGTGCGATGGGATACAGATCGCTGGCGCATTGGCGACTAGTCTCGATTTCACCCGCTTCGTTCCGCGTGGTTTTTCTTGGGAGTGGCATGGCTGAATATCATCTGCTGAGCACTTGGCAAATCGAAGCACCGCTTGACGCCGTGTATGCGGAGATTTTCGACTCGCTGCACTGGCCGGAGTGGTGGCCGGGTTTGCAGGAAGTGGTGCAGACAGCCGCCGGCGATGCCGGCGGTATTGGCAGCAAGCGCGGCTATTCCTGGCGGGGAAAATTACCCTATGTCGTCGAGTTTGAGGTCCGGACGACTCGCATCGAAAATTCCCGGACCCTGGAAGGGGTGGCCACGGGCGATCTTGAGGGAAGCGGCTGCTGGCGTTTCGGTTGTCAGGATTCGGTCAGTATCGCCCAGTTCGAGTGGCGTGTCCGCATCACGAAATGGTGGTGGAAACTGCTCGAGCCGCTGGCCCGTCCACTGTTCATCCGCAATCATGGGTTGTTGATGGCGCAGGGGGCGCAGGGTCTGGCCCGCCGGCTCCACGCCGTGCTCAGACATCAGGAGAGCATCGACCTGGCGACGACCGCTTCGCCGCCAACGAAGGTCCATCGGCTCGATCCGGATTCTGCTCATGTCGGCCGGTCCGCCAGTTGATGATTGACATCCCGATGCATGGCCTCATCGGCACGGACGGCGATGATGACCTCGCGCAAGCGGGCATCGGCGCTGAGGTGCCAGTAATCGATGGCAATGGCCGGCGCCGGAACGTTGGCGTAGGTGCCGTCGTCCACACCCGCCAGATACGTCGTGTAGCTGGTGACCGCTTCTTCCTCGAGGTAGGCGACGACCCTATGGGCGGTGCTCGGGGAAATCAGGTAAAGCAGAAAGTAGACGTTATAGAAGATTCCTTGGGCGAGCACGATCAGCAGGCGCTCCAGTCGAGATGGCCGGGTAATGTGAATGAAGGTCAGCAAATGCATGCGTTCGTTTTCCGCTTCGTCCAGCAGCGTACGGATCAGGCCCTGATCTGACTCCATGCGGCGCAGCGAGCGCAAGTGCTGCAGTGAGCCACCGACCATGCCTGGCACGGCGGCAACGGTTTCCAGGACTACGGCGCGGTGACCGTAGCGTTTGGCAAAAAAAAGGTCAGCGAAGACGCGCAGGAATTTGACGAACAGCAAGGCAAGGCGGTCCCGGGTATTCCTTGGCGTCTGGTGTGGCTTGTCAGTCATCTGGAAGGAGCCAGTCGCTGGCGTTTGCTGGAAAGGTTGTAGGCCAAGGCATCCATTTCTGCTTCCCGGATTGTGATGGTTGATGCGGAATGTCGTAGCGCGGGGCGCGAGCCATGGTTCGTTGCGGCAAGGCACCGGCCAGGCCAGTATTGAACGGCGTTGCCATTCAGTCCGTGTCCTGACGCACAGACGCCAACGGCGGGCGGCAAATATCGTCCGGATATATCCGTTCTCTACGGATTCACCCAAGGAGAAAATCATGGACGAATATCGTCACCACGTTTCCGGCTTCTTCGCGCATCGCGATGAGGCGGAGGGCGCTTTGGCCAGACTGATGGCGCGCGGCATTCCCCGCGAACAATTGCAACTGCTTGATGCCGACTCGGGGCCGGTGGTGGCCGAGCCCAAGGGCGACAGCAACGAGGTGCTGAACAAGGTGCTCGTTGACGGTGCAATTGGTACGGCAGTCGGTGCCGGCGTCGGGGCACTGGCGCAACTGGCACTGGTGGCCGGCAGCGTCACCCTGTTCGTCGCCAGTCCGTTGGTTGCACCACTGGTCATGCTCGGCTGGGGGGCGAGTCTCGGTGCCTTTGTCGGTGCCGCGGCTGGCGCCAATAGCGGCGTCGAACACAAGGAAGGCTGGCTGGCTGATCTGGTCCATGACGCCATCGCCAATGGGCAGGTGGTTCTGGTGGTGCAGACCCGCAGCGAGGAGCAGACCGCCATCGCGCGTGAAGTTGTCGGCGAGGCCGTCGGTGAGTTTCAGGACGTCGTCAGTCAAGTTCCGGTGTGATCAAGATTCGCAAGGGCCAGGCGCCGGCGCCGCTCGAGCGGGCGGAGTTCTCCAAACGTTTTGGCGCTGCCTGGGTTGATCCGGCATTCGGCGATGAAGCGCAGGCGGTCGCCCGGCTGGAGGAGATCGCCTGGAAAATTTACGTGGAGGGTCGGAAGTCGCCATTTACC
Source organism: Betaproteobacteria bacterium UBA2293 (assembly GCA_002345845.1). Next base: position 10,676 of record DDWF01000259.1, read on the forward strand.
CGGAAGGCGGGGACGGGCTATGTCGATCCGGACTTCGAGCTATCCACCGAATGGCTGGCCACGAAAGAAGCGATCGATCAGGCCCGGCGCCAGTGGGCGGAGCAAGCCAGTCCGTCCAGGGTCTTGCTGATCTGCGGCTCGGCACGCAATGACGGTACCTGCCCCGGCGAAATGTCGAAATCCTTCCGCCTGCTTGGCCTGGCGCAGGAAGTCCTGGAGCAGGCAGCTATCCAGGTCGATGTGCTTGACCTCAGCCACCTGACCTCCGAATACGGGCGCAACATTTTCCCCTGCAAGGGCTGCGTTTCGACCGCCATGCCGCTGTGCCACTGGCCGTGCAGTTGCTATCCGAATCACACCCTCAACCAGACTAATGACTGGATGGCCGAGATTTATCAGCGCTGGACCGCTGCCCATGCGGTGGTCATCGTCACGCCGGTTTATTGGTATCAGAGCCCCGGCCCCTTGAAGCTGATGATCGACCGGCTGGTCTGTGCCGACGGCGGCAATCCGGATCCGACGTCGACTGCCGGCAAGACGGCGAGCAAGGCGAAAGAACTGGAAATGGCCGGCTGGGACTACCCGAAGCATTTGGCCGGGCGCGCCTATGGCCTGATCGTGCACGGCGATGTCGCCGGTCTCGATGATGCTCGCCGCGCTCTCGCCGACTGGCTCGACTGGATGGGTTTCATCGATGCTGGTGCGGCCGCGCGGCTGGACCGCTATATCGGTTACTACGAACCGTATGCAAGCAGCCACGAAGCCTTGGACAAGGACGAGGCAGTACAGGAAGAAGCGCGCAACGTGGCGCGGGCCGTGGCCAAAGCCGTGCAGGAACTGCGTGCCGGTCGCTTGCAGGCGGTACAGCCGGCGCTGTCGCGGCCGCGACCCAAGTAGCGGTTCAGTTGCGGTTTTCGCCCAGGCTGCCGGTAGCGCCCGGGCTACCGCTGTCGGTGGAAATCGCCTCCAGGCAATGGCGGGGGAGGACAAAGCCACGCGTCGGGTCATCGACGGCAACGGCGCGAATCACGGCGGCGTGGGTGCGGACGCCGCCAAAAATGGTGGCGAAGGAGACATCGGCGGCATCGCGGCCGGTGCCAAAGCGGATAAAGCCCATCGGGATGCCGGTGCCGGAAGGATCGAAGATGTACCAGCGGTGGCCGAGGTAAACCTCGACATAGGCTTGAAAATCGGAGGGGCCGAGGGTTGGGTCGGCGCCGTAGTCGGTGCCGGTGGCAAAGCGGGCGGGAATGTTGACGGCACGGCACAGGGCAATCATCAGGTGGGCGAAATCGCGACATACGCCGACCTGTTCGATCAACGTATCGACCGCCGAAGTGTTTGTATTGGAACTGAGCAAGGTAAAGGTGACATGCCTTTTCACCCAGTCCTGAATGGCCTGAACCCGGCTATAGCCTTGCGTAAGCCGGCCGAACTCGTTGTTGGCCAGCTTGATCAGACGGTCTGATTGGCAATAGCGGCTCGGGTAAATGTAGCTGATCACTTCCGGCGGCAAGTCGCGCACGGCCACTTCGGCAATTTCGCCGGGGGGCGCGATGTGGTGCAGCAGATCCACGGTAGCGGCGTACGCCAGCTTCAATTCGCCAGGCTCGGCATGGACATACAGATAGCGGTTGCCGGTGACCGGAGTCGTATACATGCGCTGGCGAACGGCTTGGCTCAAGACCAGGCGTTCGGCCGAAATGCGCTGGCTGGGTGTGTGTGCGGCATGAACGTTGAAGACAAAATCGCCTCCGCCTGCGTCGATTTCATAGTTCAGTTCGATCTGCAACTCGATGCGGATCATCGTTGCAAGCGGTTTTCCATCAGGCGCCGGCATGGGCTGGCTTGGTGAAACGCTTGCAGTTTCGGTGCTGTATCTCATGCCCCGATTTTCCGCCGGCCAATCCGGATGCTCTGTGCCTCATCGCACACATGGCGCCCCCAGGTGGAAAGATGGAATCTAACCGTGCCTGGAGAAGGCCGGGAATACAGGGTGGCGGCGTGGTGTTGTTGAAGAAGTACCACGAGAATACCACAGCGAAAATTTGTCAGGGGTCCATCCTGTCCGCCTCCCGGAGAGTTCCCCCCGTGGGGCGGTGCTGCTAGCATACGCCGACATCATTCGTGTAAAGGGCCGCCGTGCGCTTATCTTCCAATGCTCGTATGCAAGTCCTGGCAACTATCACCGGGGCCGTAGTCTTCTCGATGAACTTCCATGGCCCGAAGCCGTGGGTGCAGCTAGGTTGGTTTTATTTCAGTGCAGGGGCGTATCTCAGTGGCGTCCTGATCCAACTATGCAGCATCGCTGTATGGGCAGGATATTGTTCAGTGCGTAAGCGCATCTTTCCAGCTGACGACGCCGTGACGCCCCCTCGAGCGGAGTTGGCGGAGAAAGAGGTGCGGATTGTGTTTTGCGTCTCGCTCTTGGTAGTGTGCTTTGTTGTCTTCCTCCAGCAGCATGGGGTTTTCGCCAATCTGGACGGCGCAGAGGAGCTGACCTTGCGATAGATGTGGCGGTGTTGCCGAGTAGCAGTGCTGTCAGTTTGGGGCGTACCCTATCCGGATGTCAGGCCGGATGCAGAAATGCGTCAGGTTAGGGTTTGCTGGTTAATTGATTGACACAGTTAGCCGAATGTCTTAGAGTCCATCCTGACACTTTCAGGAGGATTCAACATGACCACCAGCACCAAACCCAATGGCCAGATGATCGGCTACGTCCGTGTATCCACACTTGACCAGAACACTGAGCGCCAGCTCGAAGGCGTGAGCCTGGACAAGGTATTCACCGACAAGGCCAGCGGGAAGGACACCGACCGCCCCCAGCTTCAGGCAGCCCTGGAGTATGTCCGCGAAGGGGATGCGCTGGTTTGCCACAGTATGGACCGCCTTGCGCGCAACCTGGACGACCTCCGGCGGATGGTCAAGGAACTCACAGGCAAGGGCGTAGCCGTCCGCTTTGTGAAGGAGTCCCTGACCTTCACCGGGGATGATTCACCCATGGCGACCCTGCTGCTGTCCGTCATGGGCGCCTTCGCGGAGTTCGAGCGAAGCCTGATCAAGGAGCGCCAGCGTGAAGGCATCGCCATTGCCAAAGCCAAGGGCGTCTATCGGGGGCGGAAGCCGGCGCTGTCAGCGGAGCAGGTGGAGACCCTGAAGGCGCAGGACAAGGAGCGGGGCGGTAAGAACCGGGCGGGGCTGGCGAAGGAGTACGGCATCAGCCGGGAGACTCTGTATCAGTACCTCGCCTTGCAAGGGGCGAAGTAATCCGTGTGATGACCTCCACAAGGCATCTGGCGGGGACCCGAAGCACCAGCCTGCCCTGTTCATGCGCCTCGACTCCACCAAGGACCTCCTCCAGGAGCTTTCTAACTCTACAGATTCGCAGAGTTACCAACCGATCAAGATCAACTCAGGCCGCTACGGTGGCACCTTCGTAGCCAAGGAGCTGGTGTATGCCTACGCGATGTGGATCAGCGCCAGCTTCCAGCTCAAGGTCATCCGGGCCTTCGATACCCTCCAGACTCATGGCGCGCCCTATCGACGGCTGAAGAAGACCAGCAGCAACACCGCTAGAGCTTCTGGGTGTCCATCCCCTACGCCCCCGACGAGCAGCCACAGCAAACACACGAGGCCCAGCAAGGCCTTATCCGATAGTTCAATTTTCACTGGCATCTCCCGACCGTAACGACGACCCATGTTGAGGGGGCAGGGCGAGACGCGCCCCTCTCTTGATGGCAGCCATTGTTGAAGCGGCGGGGCGGTTTGGTCAGAGGGACAGCGGCGGGTGGGAAAGGTGCGGTTTTCACTATCGAAGCTCCGAATCGAATTGATACGCGGCAACAGTAGGAGGCTTTCCCTGACCGTGCCAGCGCCGGAAGTTGTAAGCCTTGTGCGTACAACCAGAGCGCTACGATAACCGGCGCGGAATCCATGCGATGCATTGAAGGACTTCATGCCTCCGATACCGGAATCCCCGCAAGAATCCACAATACGATTCTGAATATTTACGAATGTATTCAATCATTTATATCACGCCGCAGGGGCTGTTCACAACCCCGTGTCATGTGGCAAAGTGCGCCCTCTTTCAACGAGTAAGGGAGCGAACAACATGGGAATTCACATCACGGCGGGCAGCCTCGAAGTAGCCATCGGCCAGACAGCGGCGGCAGACGCTAACCTCGTCCTTGGACCTCTTCGGGTCTATCTCGGCAGGGTCATGTTCGGGGCCACTTGGGATGGGCGCTTTGACTTCATCAGCGAGAGGGACGGCTACCGCCCCAGTGGATGCAAGCTGTTTGGGGCGTGGCAGGAGTCACCGGAGGAGCGCGGCGGGTTCGCCTTGGGCTGGACCTGGAACCTACTCACGGGTTCGCGTGTGGCTGGTCGGCGGTAGCCGTCAGGACGCACACAGAGCCCCATAAGTGACACTTAGCGGAACCCCGAAGGCTACCCCAGCCAAGGGCCTATACATGGGCTCCAGCGCCCACAAAGTGGCCTTCCCTGGTGCCATCCAATGCCCGCAAAGCCGCTTATGCACATCGACATAAAACATATCAAAAAGCCGGGCGGTCGCGGCGCGCCGAGCCGATCAGCAGAAACGCTTGCAGCACAAGGCTTTCCGCCAGACATGACGGGTAAAACCTACCTGTTGGAAGAAGAACGCGCGAAATTTCTGGCCGACTTCTTCTTTTGTGGCGTTTTTTCTGTGTTAGCAGATTAGCCGCCGTTTTAAGCAATCATTGTAGAAAGTAGAAGCATGAAAAACGAAACAGCAGTACCTGTAGCGCTGGAGCAAGAAGGCCTCCGGCAACTGGCCCAGGCCCGCAACACCGCCATGGCCGAGGTTGTCCGGGAGCTGCAAAGCACCATCCCAGCATGGCAGTCAGCGCAGCGCCTTGGAGAACTCCCTTCAGATGCTCCTGAATGGATGCTCCGGGCCTTCACCCAGGCAACCCGTCCGGATGGATCGGCGTGCTGGCAGACCATCCAGAAGCACTTCAGCGAGCAGGCACGGGAGCGCATCGCAGACATGCCGCTAGGCGAGAACGTAACGGGCGCCAGCTTGGCAGCCTTCCTTGGTGTCGAGCTGGGCTCCTTCGCGGCTGAAGGCTGGGAGCGCTTGGCCGACAAGGCACAGGAGGTGCGCCATGTGTGAGCCTACGACCATTGCCGCCATCGCCATGCTTGCCATCTCCGCGACCTCTGCCGTGGTCTCCCACCAGACCCAGGAAGATGCGGCAAACCAGCAGGAACAGGCAGTCCAGGACGGCCTAGCCAAGGACCGCGCTGCCACGGCCCGGCAGTATCAGCAAATCCAGGAGTCCGCCATGGACGAACAGGCGCAACTTCACACGGACTACCTCATCGACTCGGCGCGCATCCGGGCCATTGCCGGTGAGTCCGGGCTGGGAGGCCTCTCCCAGGAGCGCATCGCCCAGGAGAGCGCCAACAACGCCGCCTCCGATATGGCCACCCTCGAACAGAACCGCGCTCGCCAGAGTGAGCAGGCCCATACCAGTGGCCTCGCCGGGGCCACCAAGGGGGGCATCCAACTGGCTGGTATTCAGCGGCCGTCCAAGCTGGGCACGGGCCTTCAGATAGCGGGGGCTGCAGCCAAGGCCTATTCACCAGGGAAGTCGCCCGACAGCGCTCAAACAGGCCTCACCTCTGAGCAGTCGGCGGAGTTCTCCGCGTGGCACAAGCAGACGGGAGGCTACAAGTGGTAGCCATCCACACGGACGGCGCCTGCAAGGGCAACCCGGGCCCAGGTGGCTGGGGCGTGGTTCTGTCCGGCGAGGGCCGCAGGAAGGAGCTTTGCGGCGGAGTCTTCTACACGACCAACAACGAGATGGAGCTGACTGCCGCTATCAAGGGTCTGGAGGCCCTGAAGAAGCCCCTTCAAGTGCGCCTGACGACGGACTCCCAGTATGTTGTCAATGGGATGACCAAGTACCTGCCCGACTGGAAGGCCCGTGGGTGGCGCAAGTCGGACGGGAAGCCCGTTCTCAATGCCGAACTGTGGCAGCGCCTGGATGAACTGGCAGCAGTGCATCAGGTTGAGTGGGTCTGGGTTCGAGGCCACAACGGCGACCCCGGCAACGTGCGGGCGGACCAGCTCGCTAACGAAGGCGTCCGCAAGGGCTGCCAGCAGTAACACCTAGAAGGGCACCGTCAGGCATCTGGCGGGCGCCCACTGACATCCAATTAAGGAAACGAAGTAATGATCCATCCAAACAACACAGAGCAGCTTGTCTTCCGGCAGGTCGCATTCCCGGTGTCCTCTTTCGACTACCTGAAAGACTATCAGCGGGGCATCGAGCAGAAGACCGGCCAGCGCCTCAACAACAACCAAGTTCTGGCCCGTATCATGGCCGAGCATCGTCAATTCAATGTAGAGCGTGGAGTACGCAATGACCCAGCAGTTCAGCGATAGCGCCGGATGGCCCTGGAGGACCCCGGAAGGCTCTCGAAAGGTGAAGGTTTCGGAAGTGGTCCGGGATGAACGACTACAGCCGCGAGTCTCCACCGACATGGGCTTGGTGCGGCGGTACGCCACAGCGATGGAAACCGGATCAACCTTCCCTCCGGTCAAGCTGGCCCAGATCAACGGGAAGCTGCACCTCCTGTGCGGGTGGCATCGATTCGAGGCGGCAACCCTGAAACTCGGCCAGGACAAGATACAGGCTGAAGTTGTCACCCTGACACTCAAGGCTGCCAAGTGGGAGGCCGCCAAGGACAACCTGGAGAACGGCCAAGCATACAAAACCAATGATATGCGGCGGGTCTTTCGAGCCTATGTTGAGGCAGGGCAGCACAAGAAGCCAGACGGGACTCTGAAGAGCTACCGGGAGATTGCCAAGGACACCCAATGCAAGCGCTCATCCCTCCACAACTGGATGGCAAGAGACTTCCCCAAGGTAGCGGCGGCGATGGCCGGGGATCAGGAAGGCAATGGAGCAGCAGAAGCGCCTGACTTGAACCCGGAAACGGAGCTGCGGCGGCTCATCGAGAGGTGTGCCAAGGAGTTGGAGGACTATTGCAACAAGCTCCAGGACCCTGAGATTCGCTTCCTTGTCGTGGAGAACATGGAGTGGATTGTAGGGCGCATGAAACAGCAGCCCTGTAGCCCACCTTCCGTGTAATCCAGCCCGGCGCCCTGAAGGGAGTCGGAAGGCGCCCCGGCTGGGCTGTCCAAAATGGACGCCTACAGGGAACGGAGCGGCCCGGGAAGCCTTATCCAGTAACGATAGTGGCGTCAAAAATTAAGGTGGCGGAGGAGCAATCCCCGCCCCGCCACATTCCCGGCGTCCGTCCCTCACGCCCTGTTTTTTCGCTTAGCGGGTTGCCGGCACTACGGCAGGGAGATGCCATCCACCGATGACACCTGCGGAGCCCCATTAGCGGTATCCAAGGAGCGCAGGAGGTAGCCGTGAAGGATGCCCAGCGCGGTACCTTCGCCGTACCCCTCAGCCATTGATGAACGCGACCAGCCTCCTACTTCATCTTGTACAAGCTTCGGCGCATTGGCATTGCGTAGCCGGTCCTTCATGGCGTGCCGGAAGCTATGTGACGTGAAGTGGAAGCCCTGAGATGACAGCCATTTATTGACGGCAGCAGAGGCCGAATCGCTCTTTATGGTTCCACTCTTGGTCAGGTAGCGCGGAAAGGCAAAGACTTGGCCCGGCTTGGCGTTGGCGTGGATGCGTTGAGCAGCCCAGAGCGCCGCCCCCACTAGGGGCACCTTACGGCGTGAGTAGGTATGCCCCGCGCTTTCGCCTTTGAGGTTTCGTGCTGTGGTCGGGCGGAACTCTACGTAGGGCACCGGTAGGGCATCCGGGCGGATGTCCGCAAGGTGAAGCCCCGCAACCTCAGCAATACGCGCCCCTACGTCCAGATGCAATGCAATCAGCCACCGAATGTCATCATCAGCCGCGCGGCATTCAGTCCTAAGGCGGGCGCTTTCGTCATGCGCGACCGAGGCCCGGCGTGTGGAGTCTTCCCCCAGGCCAGCAATGGACAGCTTTTCCCAGATGTCGGCAATCTTCAGTTGCTTCTCGGCGATGGCTTTCCTGAAGGCGGCGCGAACCGGAGTCATGTTGCGTTTTACAGATGCCGTCTTGAGGCCATTGGCTAACAGGTGATCCCGAAATGCCTTCGCATCGTCGCGGGTGTAGCTGGTCAGTTCCTTGTCGCCCAGCAGCTTGGTGAATTTTGCGCAGCAGGTGCGGGTGAAAGCGGCGGTGTCGGCGAAGGAGGACTTGCCGGCGTTCTGATGTTCAGTCAGATAGACCTCGATGGCATCCGAGAACAGGAACAGGGTGCGCCCTTGGAGCATCCGAAGGGCTTCCACTTCAGGTTTGTTCAGATACTCCTCTACGGGGGCGTGGTGGTAGGCGTCCTCAGGATCGTGCTGGCCCTCGGCGTAGGCGATGCGCTTTTCTTCCAGACGGTCAAAGAACTGATCAGCCTGAGCCGAGCCCGCGAGGCGGGGGTTCTCGATGCCGTGGGTCTTCAATAGGCGTGCCGCTGCTTCCCGTGCCGTTTCGGGGGTCAGGGTGGGGTCATTGTCCATGGCCTTCCATAGCGCTTCATGCTCGCGGTCAAGGCGGGCAATTTTCTGAGCGGCTATGACCGGATCGCAGGTGACTAGATTGCGCTTCAGCGTAGCGCTGCTGGGGTACCGCGATAGGTGCCGCTTGGGAACCTTCCGCTGCCAGTAAATTTGGCCGTCATCACGGATGTAGCTATGTTTCAGAGTCACTGTAATCAGCGGCGAAAGGTGGAAGCGCATGGCAGGTACCGTGAAAGTACCACAGGCGGCATCCTGGATTCTTCCGTAACGCTATGATTCGTAACGTAAAATAGCGTTAGTTCTGGCGCCCCCAGGTGGAATCGAACCACCAATTCGCCCTTAGGAGGGGCGTGTTATATCCATTTAACTATGGAGGCCTTGCCGGAGGGGCGCATTGTAACGGCGGGGCGCCAGTTTGCGATAGGTGAAGCGCCGGCCAGCGGCTAAAATCGGCCCTTTCACGGTGTCGCCATTTGGCCTGACGCCATAATTTCCAAAGCCCTGATGCCCCAGCTCAAACTCGCCAATGCCTGTCTCGCCTATGGCCATGTGCCGCTCCTCGATCACGCCGATTTTCTGCTCGATCCGGGCGAGCGTGTCGCCCTGATCGGCCGTAACGGCACCGGCAAGTCATCGCTGCTGGCGGCACTGGCGGCCGGCAGCGGCAAGGGGCGGCTGGATGACGGCGAAGTCTGGGTGCAGCCGGGCATTCGCGTCGGTTACGTGCCGCAGGAACCGCCTTTCGATCCGGCGATGTCGGTGTTTCAGGCGGTGGTCTCGGGAATGGGCGAGACCTCGGCGCTGCTCGCCGAATATCACGAGATTTCGCACCACATGGCCGAAGGCAGCGGCGACCACGATGCCCTGATGAGCCGCATGGACAGCCTGCAGCACGAGCTCGAGGCGCGCGGCGCCTGGGCCTACGAGGCGCAGGCAGAGAAGGTGATCGCCCGCTTCGGCCTGAATCCCGATGCCGCGGTCGGCAGCCTGTCCGGCGGCCAGAAGAAGCGTCTGGCCCTGGCCCAGGCCCTGTCGCAGGCACCGGATGTGCTGCTGCTCGACGAACCGACCAACCACCTCGACATCGCCGCCATCGAATGGCTGGAGACGATGCTGATCGATAGCGGCGTGACGCTGTTCTTCATCACCCACGACCGCTCCTTCCTCGATCGCGTATGCACCCGCATCGTCGAACTCGATCGCGGCAAGCTGGCCAGCTATCCCGGCAGTTTCACGCAGTACCAGCAGCGCAAGGAAGCGCAGTTGCACGAGGAGGGGCTGGCCAACGCCCGCGCCGACAAGCTTCTGAAGGAAGAGGAAGTGTGGATCCGCAAGGGCGTCGAGGCCCGCCGCACGCGCGCCATCTTCCGCGTCCAGCGCCTGGACCAGCTGCGCGCCGAGCGTCAGGCCCGCCGTGAGCGCATGGGCAAGGTCAACCTGCAGCTAGACGCCGGCGACAAGAGCGGCAAACTGGTCGCCGAACTGGACGATGTCAGCAAGGCCTACGGCGATCTGAGCGTGGTGCGCCATTTCTCGGCGCGCATCCAGCGCGGCGACAAGATCGGCCTGATCGGCCCCAACGGCGCCGGCAAGACAACCCTGCTGCGGCTGATCCTCGGCGAACTGCAGCCCGATTCGGGGATCGTGCGCCAGGGCACGAAGATGGAAATCGCCTACTTCGACCAGTTCCGCACCCAGCTCAACCCCGACTCGACGCTGTCCGACGTCATCTCGCCGGGTTCCGACTGGGTCGAGATCGGCGGCGCCCGCAAGCACGTCATCGGCTATCTGGAAGACTTCCTGTTCGCCCCGGAACGGGCCCGCTCGCCGGTCAGCTCGCTCTCCGGCGGCGAGCGCAACCGGCTGCTACTGGCCCGCCTGTTTGCCAAGCCGGCCAACGTACTGGTGCTCGACGAACCGACCAACGACCTCGACATCGAGACCCTGGAACTGCTCGAGGAACTGCTGCAGAACTACGACGGCACGCTGTTCCTGGTCAGCCACGACCGGACCTTCCTCGACAACGTGGTGACCCAGACCATCGCCGCCGAGGGCGACGGCGGCTGGAAGGAATACGCTGGCGGCTACAGTGACTGGGCCAACTACCAGGCCAGCGTGCGCCAGGCAGCCAGCGACAAGGCCAGGAACGAAGCCCGGCCGGCGGCCAAGCCGGTGGCGGCCGCGGCCAAACCGAAGGTCGACAAGCTGAGCTGGAAGGAACAGCGCGAACTGGAGGCTCTGCCAGAGCGCATCGCCGCCCTGGAAAGCGAGCAGAGCCAGCTATCGACGTTGCTTGAAGACGCCGCCATCTACCAGCGCGACGCCAAGGCGGCGCAGCAGGCAGCCGAACGGCTGGCAGCCATCGACGAGGAATTGATGGTCCTGTTGGAACGCTGGGAAGTGCTGGAGTCGCGCGCCGCCGGTACGGCCTGAGGCGTCAGTTTTCCAGCGGCCGCCCGGGTAGCGGCTCGAGGCGCAGGCGCTGACGGACGGCTTCCGGCGTGATGTTGAGCAGTTTGCCGATATCGACATAATCATCCGGCAGGGCGGCGTCGCTCCAGCCGTGCGCCGAATGGCGGGCTAGGCGGACGGCCAGTTCGACATTGCGTACCCGCCCCTGATTGGTCTGGCTATCGTCGATCAGAGTTTGCAGCAGTTGCGGCAGGTGCCAGACCTTGCACAGTTCGGTCTGGATGTCCTGGAAGCTCAGGCCCAGCGTGTTGCGCTGGGCATCGGCGCTGCGCATTGCCGGGTTGGCGTTCTGCTGCGCCTGGATGTCGAGGCCGAGGCGCGGGGCAAAACACCAGACGAGAATTTCGGCCAGGTCGTGGAGCAGGGCGGCAATGCGTACCTCTTCCATGTTCAGGTCGTGGCGCCAGATGGCCCAGTCCTGGGCATAGTCGGCGGCCCGCTGGGCGCGGCGGATGATGTGCAGGACGCCGAGCAGGGCATGCGGGTCGCAGCCCTTGAGCATGTCCTCGATGGTCGGCAGATCCTCGAAGCGGCGGAAGAAGGGCTGCATGCCGGCCATCATCACGGCGCCGGCGATGGTGGTGATGTCGTGTTGCAGGGAGCGGCTGCGCAGCGGCTGGATATAGGCGAGGACGCGAACGGTCATGATCGGGTCCTGGAGAATGACGCGGGCCAATTCGCGGGCATCGACGTTTTCCAGGTCGGCGCGCATTTCGTCGAGGTGGCGCTTGGTCACCCGCAGCACCGGCAAGGTGTTGTTGCTGAACAGCAATACCCAGGCGTCGGTATCCGGTAGCGGATGGTCAAGCATCGTGTCGTCCTCGCAATGGTCAGGTATGGCTGTGCGCGGAGTTTAAGGGGCGCCAACCGGCCCGGCAAGGCGGGCCATGCGATAATCGCCGCCATTCCACCTTTCTGCTGATTGCCATGCGCTACAAGATCGTTCCGGTAACTCCCTTCGAGCAAAACTGCACCATTTTCTGGTGCGAAAAGACCCGTCTGGCGGCGGTCGTCGACCCCGGTGGCGATCTCGACCGCATCCGTCAGGCGCTGGCCGAGAATGAGCTGACCCTTGACCGCATCCTGGTCACTCATGGTCATATCGATCATGCCGGCGGCGTCGCCGCCCTCGCCGAGGCGACCGGCGTTGCCATCGAGGGGCCGCACGAGGAGGATCGCTTCTGGATCGACGGCATGGCCCAGCAGGGCAAGATGTTCGGCTTTGCCGACGGCCGGCCCTTCGCGCCGACGCGTTGGTTGAAGGACGGCGACAAGGTGCGTTTCGGCGAAATCGAACTCGCTGTCCTGCATTGCCCCGGTCATACCCCGGGGCATGTCGTCTTCCACCATCCGGCCAGCCAGTTGGCGCAGGTCGGCGATGTGCTCTTCCAGGGCTCCATCGGCCGCACCGATTTCCCGCGCGGCGACCACGACACGCTGCTGCGTTCGATCAAGGAACGGCTCTTTCCGCTGGGTGACGAGGTCGAGTTCATTCCCGGTCACGGCCCGATGTCCAACTTCGGGGAGGAACGCCGCTACAACCCCTTCCTCAGCGGGCGCTTCGGCTAACCGGCATTACTCGCTGGCCGGGTGAATTTTGGCCGCCCAGGCCAGGGCGCCGAGTTGCGCAGCGAGGTGGTTGTCAACGTCAATGCCCAGTTCGCCGAGGCGGCTTGCCGCCGTCTGCAGGTCGCGTGCTTCCGCCGCTTCCACCGCTCCCAGGAGGCGGCCGAGGGCACCGCCATGTTCGGTCAAGGCCATGGTCACCGCTTCGGCCAGCGGCAATTGATGGACAATTTCGCTCATCGGCATGTTGAGCAGCACGTGCAGAAGCGAGAAGGAGCCGACCATGAACGCGGCGTCGCGCAACTCTTCCGTGGCCGCGCCGGAGGCACCTGGCGCAACCAGCGATTCGAGCAGATGGCCACGGGCCGCCGCCTTCTGCAGTAGCGGATTGGGGTGCTGGCCGTTGTTCGGGTCGGCATAGACCAGCAGTTGCAACCAGCGTTGCAACTGGCGCCGGCCAAGCAGATTGATGGCCTGGGCGAAACTGGTGATCGGCCGCGACGGGGCGATTGCCGCCGAATTGACGAGGCGCAGCAGACTGTACGAGAGCTTCGATTCCTGGCGGAAGACGGCATCAAGCTCGGCCGTGTCGGCATCCTTGGCGATCAGGGCGAGCAGCTCAAGCAGCTTGATCCGCGTCGTGTCCGCCTTGCCCGGCTTGGTCGCCCGGGTCAGCAGAAATTCGGCGGTGGATAGCGTGCACGCGTTGTCGAGGAACCATAGCCGGTCGATATGGCTATGCACGTCGATGGCGACGATGGTGGTCCGGCTGGATAGTCCGATGAGGGCATAAGGTGGCAGGCTGCGGGCCCGACCGGCCGGCAGCAGCAGGTAGTGCCAGGCGCCGGCAGCGGGCAGGGGGGCGTTGTTGCCGGCGAGCATGGCCACCTTGCCATGCGCTTTGCGGCGCTCGGCCTCCAAAGCCTGCAGCCCCTCGGCTTGCTCGACGGGGGCATCAGCCGGAAAGACAAATACGGCGCGCTCGCCAAGGTCCCCTGTCTGGCAGGCGGGGGCTGTCGCGGGAATGAACCAGGGGTGGCGGTGGTCGAAGTCGGCCAGCGTTGGCGCCATGGTCAGCCGATCAAGCGTGGCATGGTGCCGGGGCGGCGGTAGTGTTTCGACGAGATAACCCGACCAGGCGTCATCGGCGCCAAGCAATGGATGAATGAAAAGAAAATCGGACGTGGCCATTTTTGTGTGCTCAATCTAGACGATCGATGTTAGCAAAGCTGGCCGCAGCCGTCTCCAAATCTCGTCGGATGGGCGCATTCTCCCTGCTTCACCCTGGATGGCGGGTGCCGACAAAGGCGGGATGACGGCGCAGACCTTTGGGGTAAAATACGCGCCGACCCAGAAAACGAGCCGTCCATGAAAATAAGTTTCCTCGACTTCGAGCAATCCATTGCTGACCTCGAAGGCAAGATCGAAGAGCTGCGCTTCGTCCAGGATGATTCTGCCGTCGATATCTCGGAAGAGATCGGTCGCCTGGAAAAGAAAAGCGCACAGTTGACCAAAGAGATTTACGCCAAGCTCTCGCCCTGGCAGATCTCGCAGGTTGCCCGTCATCCGCAGCGCCCTTATACGCTGGATTACGTGCAGCACATGTTTACTGATTTCGAAGAGTTGCACGGTGATCGTGCCTTCGCCGACGACCATGCAATTGTCGGTGGGCTGGCCCGCTTCAACGGCCAGTCGGTGGTCGTCATCGGCCACCAGAAGGGGCGCGATACCAAGGAAAAAATCCACCGCAACTTCGGCATGCCGCGTCCGGAAGGCTATCGCAAGGCACTGCGCCTGATGCGGCTGGCCGAGAAGTTCGGTCTGCCGGTGATGACCTTCGTCGATACGCCGGGCGCTTATCCCGGCATCGATGCCGAAGAGCGTGGTCAATCCGAGGCGATCGGCCGCAACCTCTATGTGATGGCCGAACTCAAGGTGCCGGTCATCGTCACCATCATTGGTGAAGGTGGCTCCGGCGGTGCGCTGGCCATTGCCGTCGGCGATGTCGTACAGATGTTGCAATACTCGACCTATTCCGTCATTTCGCCGGAGGGTTGTGCCTCCATCCTCTGGAAGAGCGCCGAGAAGGCCCCCGAGGCCGCCGAAACCATGGGCATTACGGCGCCCCGCCTGAAAACCCTGGGGCTGATTGATCGTATCGTCAACGAACCGCTCGGCGGAGCGCATCGCGATCATCCCGCCATGGCGCAGAATCTCAAGAAGGCCTTGCAGGATGCCCTCAAGCAGCTTTCCGCGATGACCACTGAGGAACTGCTGGCGACGCGCTACGAGCGGCTGATGAGCTATGGCCGCTTCAAGGAACAGGACGTCGCCTGACCTGACGGCGCGGCTCGCCGTATTTGTCGGCGACCGCTTGGCGGCGCACGAGACAGTGTGCGTTGGCCTTTCCGGTGGCTGCGATTCCGTCGTCCTGCTGCACTCGCTCAGCCAGCTTGGCCTGGGCGGTCGTCTCGGCGCCCTGCATGTCCATCATGGCCTGTCGCCGCATGCCGATGCCTGGGACGCGTTTTGCCAACGTTATTGCCACGAGCTTGGCGTGCCGCTGCTGGTTCGTCGGGTCAGCGTTGCGTCTGGCACAGGGTGCGGGCTGGAGGCTGCCGCCCGCGATGCCCGTTACGCGGCCTTCGCCGAGGCGCCCGCAGATTGCCTGTTCCTGGCTCAGCATGGCGGCGATCAGGCAGAAACGCTGCTGCTCAATCTGCTGCGTGGTTGCGGGGTAACCGGTGCAGCGGCGATGCCGGTCGAGCGCCAGTGTGGCGGCCGGCGCCTGCTGCGGCCGCTACTTGGCGAAAGCCGTGTCGACATCGAGGCTTACGCCCGGTGCCATGGCCTGGATTGGGTCGAGGACGAGAGCAATGACAACACGACTTTCACCCGCAACTACCTGCGTCACCAGGTCATACCGATCATCGGGCAGCGTTTCCCCGCCGCCGAAATCGCCCTGCGACGAGCCGCCGCGAACTTCGGCGAAGCGGCCGGATTGCTCGATGATCTTGCTGCTGCCGACTGGGCTGCGGTGGCCGATGGTGAGACGGCCCGGCTGGCCGATCTGCGTCGCTTGAGCCCGGCGCGCCTGAAGAATCTGTTGCGTCACCGCCTGCGAGTGCTCGGCTGGCAGGTTCCGGTCGCCGACCGGCTCGACGAGTTCGTCCGCCAGTTGATCCGTGCGGCACCGGATCGTCATCCCGAACTGCTTCTGGCCGAGGGGCGGATGCGTTCGGCGCGCGGCCGTCTGCACTGGCTTACGGCGCAATAACAAACGGTTACCAAGCGCCTTTCCGCGGTGATTGGCCTTCAGTTACAATCCCCTGATTAATTTCTTGATGAACAGGCCATGATTACCGGATCCCTTGTCGCCATCGTCACACCCATGTACGAAGATGGCAGTCTCGATTTCAATTCCTTGCGCAATCTGGTCGATTTCCACGTTCGCGAGGGCACTGATGCAATCGTGGTGGTCGGGACCACCGGCGAATCGCCAACGGTTGATGTCGAAGAACATTGCCGCCTGATCAAGGAAACTGTCGATCACGCCGCCGGCCGCATCCCCGTTATCGCCGGAACCGGTGCCAATTCGACGGCCGAGGCCATAGAACTGACCGGCTTCGCCAAGAAGGCCGGTGCCGACATGGCGCTGTCGGTTGTTCCTTACTACAACAAGCCGACCCAGGAAGGCCTCTACCGCCACTTCAAGGCGATTGCCGAAGCCGTGGAACTGCCGGTCCTGCTCTACAACGTGCCGGGGCGCACCGTTGCCGACATGAGCAACGACACCATCCTGCGACTGGCCGAAGTGCCGGGCATTGTCGGCGTCAAGGACGCGACCGGCAACCTGGACCGCGCCTGCGACCTGATCGCCCGCGCGCCGAAGGACTTCGCGCTCTACAGCGGCGATGACATGACCTGTGTCGCCTCCATCATGCTCGGTTTCCACGGCAATATTTCGGTCACCGCCAACGTCGCGCCGCGCCTGATGCACGAAATGTGCATCGCCGCCGCTGCCGGCGATGTCGCCAAGGCGCGCGAGATCCACTTCAAGCTGCTTGGTCTGCATCGCGACCTGTTCTGCGAAGCCAATCCGATTCCGGTCAAGTGGGCGGTCAGCAAGCTCGGCCTCATGCCTGAAGGTATCCGCTTGCCGCTGACTCCCCTCTCTGAAACTGGCCAGGTCCGCGTCCTGGCAGCCTTGCGCCAAGCCGGTCTGGTCGCCTGAAAGAATAGATATCCATGAATCGCAAGCTCTCCGGCCTTAGTCTGACCGTCATCGCCATTGCCCTGGCTGGTTGTGGCATCCTCCCCGACTCGCGCAAGGTGGACTACCGCTCCGCCAGCAAGGTGCCGACACTGGAAGTTCCTCCGGACCTGTCGCAACTCGCACCCGATGATCGCTATCTGGTGCCCGACGCGGTTGGCAAGGGCAGTGCCACCTTCTCCGGCTACAGCGCCGAGCGCACCCCGGCAGCCCAGGCGCGCAACAGCACCGTGCTGCCCGAGGTGGACAAGATTCGCGTCGAAAGATCTGGTGGTCAGCGCTGGCTGGTTGTCGCTTTGCCGGCCGAAGGGCTTTGGGATACGGTCAAGGACTTCTGGCAGGAAACCGGCTTCATCGTCAATGTCGAGCGCCGCGAGGCCGGCGTCATGGAAACCGATTGGGCCGAGAACCGGGCCAATATCCAGGACGACTTCATTCGCCGTTCATTCGGCAAACTCCTGGACTCCTTATATTCGACGGGTGAGCGCGACAAATTCCGCACCCGTTTCGAACCCGGTGCCGAGCCGGGAACGACCGACATCTTCATCAGCCATCGGGCGATGGAGGAGGTGTACACCTCGGGAGCCAAGGATGAAACGCGTTGGCAACCCAGGGCGGCGGATCCCGAGCTTGAGGCCGAGATGCTGCGCCGTCTGATGGTTCGTCTGGGTGCCGAAGAGAAGCGTGCCGAAGCCCAATTGGCCACTACCAAGGTCGAGCCGCGGGCCCGTCTGGCAAAGGCGGACGCGGAGGGTGGCCTGGAGGTTGATGAGCGCTTCGACCGTGCTTGGCGGCGTGTCGGCCTGGCACTCGACCGGATCGGGTTTACGGTCGAGGACCGCGATCGCTCGCGCGGCCTGTATTTTGTTCGCTACGTCGATCCGGAAGTTGATAACCGCAAGAAAAATGACGGCTTGCTGTCCAAGCTCGCGTTCTGGAAGAGCAATGAACCGGTTGCCACCAAGGTCCAGTATCGTATCCATGTCGGTGATGGCGGGCAGCAGAGCAAGGTGCAGGTCTTGACCAGTGAAGGCGGCGTCGATCGTTCGGAAACCGCCCGCAAGATCCTCTCGCTGCTGCTCGAACAGTTGAAGTAAGTCAGTCTGCGCGGAGCGGGCAAGCAGTTGCCCGCGCCAACCGTTACTGTAAAAACGCCTCACGGTTATCGCGAGGCGTTTTTTATCGTAGGCCTAAAACAACAATGCCCACCATCTTTCGATGGCGGGCATTGTTTCAGTGTGGCTCTGCAGCAGACGTTTATCTAATGCGAAGCCACCCTGTTGATGGCTCGAAGAAAATTACTTCTTTTCTTCAGCGGCCGGGGCGGCAGCCGGAGCGGCAGCGGCGTCAGCAGCCGGGGCGGCTGCCGGAGCAGCAGCGTCAGCAGCCGGGGCGGCAGCCGGAGCAGCAGCGTCAGCAGCCGGGGCGGCAACCGGAGCAGCAGCGGTGTCAGCGGCCGGAGCGGCAACCGGTGCCGGAGCGACGACTTGCGGTTCTTCCTTCTTGCCACAGGCGGTCAGAGCAACGGCAACCAGGGCGGCAACGAGAATGGACTTGTTCATGGGTAATTTCCTTATCGACGTGAGGCTTTATCAGCTGAAGAATTTTTTGACCAGAGCCTGCCTGATCAGCTGGCGATTATAGCAAATTCTCGCTGGGCAACATGGTTCATGTTGCGTTGCCGCATGGCATCTGGATGTTATAAGCCGAGCGTCGTGGAACTCACCGGGTCACCGCCCGCCGACCATATCTCGGCAAAGCGCATGGCGTAGGGCCGCAATTCGTCAACTTCGTCGATCAGCAGCTTGCTGCGCGGCTGATCGCGATCAAAACGGATCAATCCATGCTTGCCGTCGACGAGGATCATGTTGTCGCGCAGGTGGTTGATGTGCTCGGGGGTTTGTTGCGCCGCAGCGCGGTGGCTGAACAGGCTCAGCAGAGTGAGCAGTTGGGGCTGGCGCTGGCGCAGCCGATCAGCATTGCGCAGGGCGATGTGCACTCCGCCGCCGTCCTTGAGTACGCGTTGCAGATGGGGAAAATTGGGTGGAACGTCCAGCCTGAGGCCGCCGATATCTTCGTCGTAGATGAGGATTTCCCTGCCGGCCATCGCCAGCAACCGTTCGACGGCAGCCTGATAGTCGCTCCAGGTGGTGATCAGTTCGCGAGCCATGGCGATTAGTTTAACCGATTGATAGAATTCGCGCTTTTTCCGGAGTGGAACGTGCCGACAGGGGTCATCGAGTCGCTGGATCATGAGGCGCGGGGCATTGCCCGTCAGGAAGGCAAGACAATCTTCGTTGATGGGGCGTTGCCCGGCGAGCTTGTCGATTATGCCAGTTTCAGGAAAAAGCCGAACTACGAGTTGGCTCACCTGGTAGCAGTCAAGCGGGCCTCAGCGGCCCGCGTAACACCGCGGTGCCCGCATTTCGGTATTTGTGGTGGCTGTGCCATGCAGCATATGGACCCGATGGCCCAGGTGGCGGCCAAACAGCGTGTACTCGAGGACAGTCTGTGGCATATCGGGCGCATTCGTCCTGAATCCATCCTGCCGCCGGTCCATGGCGAGCCGTGGGCTTACCGGCATCGGGCGCGACTTGGTGTGCGCCAGGTGGAGAAACAGGGTGGCATGCTGATTGGTTTTCACGAATGGCGCAGCAGCTACATCGCCGACATCCGGCGCTGCGACATCCTGCCGCCGCATGTTTCGGCGTTACTGCTGCCGATGCGCGAGTTGTTCGCTGCGCTTTCTGTTGCCAGTCGCCTGCCGCAGGTTGAAGTCGCCGTTGGTGAGGCCAGTACGGCGCTGGTGCTGCGCATTCTCCAGCCGCTCAGCCAAGGCGATGAAAAGTTGCTGCGTGAATTCGCCGATCGTCATGCAGTGATGATTTTTCTGCAGCCTAAGGGGCCGGACAGCGCCTACTGCTTTTATCCGCAGTCGGCGCCGTCGCTGAGTTATTCACTGCCGGAGTTCGATGTTCAGCTTGAATTCCGCCCGACCGATTTCACTCAGGTCAATCATGCAGTAAATCGCGTTCTCGTACGGCGTGCCGTCGGTTTGCTCGACCCGCAACCGGGCGAGCGGATTGCCGACATGTTCTGCGGTTTGGGTAATTTCACCCTGCCAATCGCCCGTTCCGGCGCATTTGTCATTGGCGTCGAGGGTAGCCCCGGTCTCGTCAGGCGCGGAGAGGCGAGCGCCGCCGCCAACGGACTGAGTACTCAAGTTCAGTTTTCCGTCGCCAATCTGTTCAACTGCACCGAGGAATCGCTGGCGGCGCTCGGGCGCTTCGACAAGATGCTGATTGATCCGCCACGCGAAGGTGCCATCGAATTAATCAAGGCCCTGGGCGACGATGCTCCGCGGCGAATTGTCTATGTCTCCTGCAATCCGTCCACCCTGGCCCGCGATGCCGCCATTCTGGTCTCGGTCAAGGGCTATCGCTTCCTTGCTGCCGGCGCCGTCAACATGTTTCCGCATACCGCTCACGTCGAATCGGTAGCTCTGTTCGAGCGCTCATGAAAAAGGCGGCCGCGGCCGCCTGTGATTCTCTTGCTAGCGACTCAATCGCGTTCGCCGGTAAAAGCCATGATCAGGTGCAGCAGGCTGACAAACACATTGTAGATGTCGAGATAGACAGCCAGCGTGGCGCTGACGTAGTTGGTTTCACCACCTTGCACGATACGGCTCAGGTCGTAGAGGATGTAGGCCGAGAAGATCATTACGGCGGCTGCCGAAATGGCCAGGGAGAGCGCCGGTATCTGCAGGAAGATGTTGGCGACGATGGCGAGCAGGATGACGATCATGCCGACGAACAGGAACTTGCCCATGTTGCTGAAGTCGCGCTTGCTGACTGTGGCGATGCTGGCCATCGTGAAGAAGACGGCGCCGGTGCCGCCGGCTGCCAGGGTGATCATCGACCCGCCGTTGCTGAAGCCGAGGGCTACTTGCAGGATGCGCGACAGCATCAGGCCCATGAAGAAGGTGAAGCCGAGCAACAGGGCGACACCCAGGCCGCTATCCTTGTTCTTTTCGATGGCGTACATGAAACCCCAGGCGATACCCAGGAACAACATGAATGCGATGAACGGGCTGCCGGCGAGGAAGCTGAACTGCATCTGGATGCCGACCAGAGCGCCGATCACCGTCGGCACCATGCTCAGGGCGAGCAGCATGTAAGTATTGCGCAGCACGCGATTTTGCTGGAGTGCAAGACCGGCGGAGCCTGGCGCGATGTGATCGAGTGGCATGTTCATGCTGAGTCTTCCTCTATGCGTTGTTGATCCGGCCGTAAGACTAGCCGAGGAGGCGTAAAGTTTCAATAAATCCCGATGGAAACAGTGGGTTAATGCCTGCCGGCTTTATGATATGATCCGCCGCTTCCCAAGGGTCTGTGGCAGAGTGGTTGAATGCACCGGTCTTGAAAACCGGCGTGGGGAAACCCATCGTGAGTTCGAATCTCACCGGACCCGCCAGCAACATTAAAGTTGCAGGAAGTCGCCCACTTCCGTTGCCCGCTCCATGGTGTCGGCATAGCCTAGATCGATCAGGGCGCGTGTATAGGGTTTCTCAAAGAGCAGGTAGCTGGTCAGCGCACCGCCATGGCGATTCATGGCGCCGACGCCGCCAAGCAGGGCCTTGATCGACCAAGGCAGGGCACTGGCATGTTCGGCGGCGATGCGGTCCAGCCTTTCCGATGGGGCAATCACCAGGGTTTTGATGGGGCGCAGCGGGATACCGGACTGTGCTCGCTGTTCCGGCGGGATCGTCGCCAGTGTCTGGTTGATGCGCTGCATGCGTTCAATGTCCACGGCCAGGCTGTCGAGAAATATGCTCGACATGGCGTGCCCGGCAATCTGGGCCAGCGATGGATGACTATCGACGCGCTGGCGTTCCTGGTGTTCGTTCTTCCTGCTGGCGCCGATGATCAGGACGCGTTCGGCGCCCAGATGAATGGCTGGCGAGATCGGTGCCAGCTGGCGCATCGAACCGTCACCGAAATATTCTCGGTGGATACGCGTGGCCGGGAAGATGAAGGGAATGGCGCTTGAGGCCACGAGGTGTTCGACGCCAATGCGGGCGCGAATGCCCAGCCGTTGCACGCGGCGCCAGGGCTGGGCATCGGCATGGGCCTGAAAGAAGCTGATGTTTTCTCCCGATTCATAGCCGGAGGCGGAAATGCTGACGGCGTGCAGGGCGCCTTTGGCGATTGAGCGGTCGATGCCCTTGAAGTCGAGATGGCGCGTGAGCAAGTCGCGCAGCGGCGAGTTGTCGAGCAGCGAATTCGGTGGATTGCGGATCAGCCAGCCGAAGGCCAGTTGAGATAGCCAGCGCATGCCGGATAGTCCGACGCCGAGCGTGTCGGCGCGATAGATGTCCTGTACCCGCATGTCGCGCCAGACCCCGGCAAGTATGGATACAGCTTTGCCGAAATTGTCGGCCAGACAGGCAACGCTCGCGGCATTGATGGCGCCGGCCGAGGTGCCGCAAAGAATGGGAAAAGGGTTGTGATGACGGTTGCTGGAGAGCTTGGCGACGGCGAGCAGGACGCCGACCTGATAAGCGGCCCGGGCGCCGCCGCCGGTCAGGATCAGGGCCGTTAACGGTGGCTTGCGCAGGCCCGGGTCGGATGTCCTGTCATTCGCTCCCGATCCAGTCTGCGGTTGCCCAGTCAAGTTTTTCCCCATTGGTCGGCTGCTTCAATGCCGTTGCGTTTTTTGAAGCAGTATAGGGAGAACAGTGAATCCGCTCAATCCAATCGGGCGCGCAAGGCATCTGCCCAGCAATTGGGCGTTTCGTAGAGGCGGATGCGTTCCAGTTGCAAGTGGTTGCCGTAGGTGTCGCGATAAACCGCATCGAGCCGTTCGAAGGCAATGCGGGCAAGATTTTCGGCCGTCGGTACGCGGTCGAGGAGGACTGTCTTGTGATCGGGCAGGCTGGCGAGGAAGTCGACAATGGCCCGGTCGCCGGCAAAGGCCAGGAAGGCGTGATCCCACTGGTCTACGAGGTGTTCCTTGGCCAGACTCTTGACCTGCGAAAAATCCATCACCATGCCATTGGCTGCGTCGCCAGCCTTGTTGATGACGCTGCCGGAAAGTGTGATTTCGATCGCGTAGCGGTGTCCGTGCAGGTGGCGGCACTGGCTTTTGTGATCGGGGATGCGGTGCCCGGCATCGAACTCCAGGCGGCGGGTGATGTACATGTTGGCAAGGCTCGACAAGGCGGTTGCGGATTATACAATGCGCCATGCTCACCACTGATGACCACCGCCGCGACAGTGCCGGTCTGCGCTACGTCTATCCCGTTGTCTCCCGGCGGGCGGGCGGGGTGTCGATCGGCATCAATCTTAATGTCAATAACGCCTGCAACTGGGCCTGTCTTTACTGCCAGGTCGACAATCTCGTGCGCGGCGGTCCACCACCCCTTGACCTCGATCTGCTGGAAAATGAACTCGCCACCTTTCTCGCGGATGCACTGCACGGCGATTTCATGCAGCGCCAGGTGCCGGAGTCAGCCCGGCGGCTGATGGATGTTGCCTTTTCCGGCAACGGTGAGCCAACCAGCGCACCGGAGTTCGCTGCGGCGGTGGATCGGGTGGGCGACGTACTCGATCGCTTCGGACTGCTTGGGAAACTCGTGCTACGCCTGATCACCAACGGCAGCCTGATGCATCGTCCTGAGGTGGTAACCGGAGTGCGGCGGATTGGTGAGCTCGGCGGCGAGGTGTGGTTCAAGCTTGATCGGGCGGAGGCCGCCGCCATCGGCGAAATAAATGGAGTTCCGCTGACGCCGGAGAAAGTGGCCGGCAATCTGGCGCACTGTGCGGCGCTGGCACCGACGTGGGTGCAGACGTGTTGGTTTGCGCTCGATGGGCAGGCCCCGGATGCGGCCGCCCGGGCGGCCTACTGTGACTTGCTGGCACCTCTGGCCGGTAGCCTGGCCGGCGTACACCTCTACGGCCTGGCCCGTCCTTCCCGGCAGCCCGCGGCGCCGCGCCTGGCCCGGCTGCCGGATGAAGAACTGGCAGCCTTTGCCGAAGAGATCCACAAAAAAACGGGCATCCGGGTACTCATTTCCCCGTGATGCCCGTTTCGGCAGAGCGAGGCCCTCGCGGGCCGGGACTCAGGCGACCTTCTTGGCGCGGCTGCGGGCCGATTTCTTCAGCGACTTGAACAGCTCGGGTTCCTGAGCCTTCAGATAGTCCAGAACTTCCCAGTCTTCACGCTTGATCGACTTGATGTCGATCTGTTCGACGTGCACCAGGCGCAGCAGTTCGCGCACCGGCTTCGGCATGTTGCGGCCGCTTTCATAACGGGAGCCGCCGCTCTGGGTCACGCCCAGGGTGGACCAGAATTGTTGCTGATTGAGGCCGAGCTTGCGACGGATTTCGCGAGCGTCGATTTTTTCAATGGTTTTGACAGTAGACATTATCCAATCTCCATACGCTAGCGTTATTGAAGTACCCAAGCATCCTAGCGAAGTATTACTTAGGTCATATAACCAATTGTATAGGCGGTTATGACGTTCCGCAAGTGCATATGCCATATTTTTTCGTGCCGTCTGAATATTTTTTCGGCGACTCTCTGATCAGGGTAAGGCGGGGGTGAAGAGGGAGTCTTTGCGAACCGGATGCGATGCACTAAGATCGCCAGCATCGATTGCCACAACGCGCGGAGACAGGACATATGCAGGTTCGGGAAATCATCCGCCTCAAGGGCGGAACGCTGTACACGGCGACGCCGCAACAATCGCTCGTGCTTGCCGTCGATACCATGGCCGAGCGTGACGTTGGTTCGCTGGTGGTCATGGAGAACGGCAAGATGGTCGGCATCCTGACTTTTCGTGAGGTCATGCAGGCTCTGCGCACGCACGCTGCGCGGCTCGAAGGGCTGACTGTCGGCGAGGTGATGGTGCGCGATCCGGTGACGGCTTTCCCCGACATGGAGGCCAACGAGTTGCGGCGCCTGATGATCGACAGGCATTCCCGCTACCTGCCGGTGCTTGAGGAGGGTGTCCTGCTTGGCGTCATCTCCTTCCTTGATGTTGCCAAGGCCGTTCTTGAAGAGCAAAGCTTCGAGAACAAGATGTTGAAGAGCTATATCAAGAATTGGCCGGACGAAACCAAGGCCTGATGTGAAATCCCGGCGGGCGGAGTTTCCGGCCCGCCGCCTGGCGCCGGGGGCTGTTTGGCCGGCGTGATAAACTAGCGGCTCTTGTTCAGCGCGCAACTTCCCATGTCCGGCAATACTTTCGGCACCCTGTTTTCCGTTACCTCCTTTGGCGAATCGCACGGCCCGGCGATCGGCTGTATTGTCGACGGCTGTCCGCCCGGCCTGGCTCTGTCGGCGGAAGATATTCAGGGCGAGCTGGATCGGCGCAAGCCGGGAACGTCGCGGCATGTGACGCAGCGGCGCGAGCCTGACACGGTGGAAATTCTTTCCGGCGTTTTCGAAGGCAAAACCACCGGCACGCCGATCGCCCTGCTGATCCGTAATCAGGATCAGCGCAGCAAGGACTACGGCAATATCGCCACGACTTTCCGTCCCGGTCATGCCGACTACACCTACACGCAAAAATATGGCTTTCGCGACTATCGCGGCGGCGGTCGCTCGTCGGCCCGGGAGACAGCGGTGCGTGTGGCGGCCGGGGCGATCGCCCGTAAATGGCTGCGCGAACGCCATGGCATCGAGATCCGCGGCTGGATGAGCGCGCTCGGGCCGATCGACATTCCCTTCGTGACCGCCGATGACATTGACGGCAATGCCTTCTTTGCCCCCAATGCAGCCATTGTTCCGCAACTGGAGGCCTATATGGATCAGTTGCGCAAGTCGCTCGACTCGGTCGGCGCCCGTATCACCGTCACTGCCACCGGCGTGCCGCCGGGTTGGGGGGAGCCGGTCTACGATCGCCTTGATGCGGAAATCGCCTATGCGATGATGGGCATCAATGCGGTCAAGGGGGTCGAAATCGGTGCCGGTTTCGCTTCCGTCGCCCAGAAGGGCAGCGAGCACGGCGACGAAATGACGCCGCAGGGTTTTGTCAGCAATCACGCCGGTGGCGTGCTGGGTGGTATTTCGACTGGCCAGGAAATCGTGGTCAATATGGCAATCAAGCCGACCTCGTCAATTGCCCAGCCACGTCGCTCGATCGATACGGCAGGTCAGGCGATCGACGTGGCGACCGAGGGACGGCACGACCCCTGCGTCGGCATCCGCGCGACGCCGATTGCCGAGGCCATGCTGGCGCTGGTGCTGATCGACCATGCATTGCGCCATCGTGCCCAATGCGCCGATGTGGTCTGTGCGACGCCGCGTATTGCCGGGAAGATTTCACGGGATTCTTAATTTTCCGCCGATGGGTGGAGCGAAAACAGGGGAGAGAAGCATGCAAGTTGATCACCACGATCTTTACCAGGATTTCCCGGAGATGAGGGATGCCATCGACGCCCTGAAGGCCGGCAATGCGCATTTCGCCCGGCTCAACGCAAGCTATGACCGGCTGACCGGCAAGGTCGAGGATCTCGAGGCGCATGACATGCCGGTGGCTGACTTCACGCTGGAAGATATGAAGAAGCAGCGCGTCAAGCTCAAGGATGAGCTCTATCACCTGTTGCTGGCCTTCCGCGCCGGCCAGCAGTCCGCCCGGTAAAGGCGCTTCGACCCGACAGTGCATCCGGTAGAATCGCCGGATGCACGCTTTGCCTTACTGGCGCCTCTCGGGTTACTACTTTTTTTATTTCGCCTTCATTGGCGCGTTTTCTCCCTATTTCGGGCTTTATCTTCAGTCACTGAATTTTTCCGCCTGGGACATCGGTCTGCTGATGTCGCAGATGCAGTTGATGCGGATGTTCGGTCCGAACCTGTGGGGCTGGCTGTCCGATCGCTTCGGCTGCCGCATGCGGATCGTCCGTCTGGCAGGACTGATCGCACTCGCCGGCTTTACCGCGTTTTTCTGGTTGCAGCGCCTGCCTGGCATGCTGGTGGCAATGGCGTTGCTGGCCTTTTTCTGGAGCGCCGCCCTGCCGCTGGTTGAAACGCTGACTTTCGATCATTTGCGTGATGAACGTGGTTGCTACAGCCGCATTCGCCTGTGGGGATCGATTGGCTTCATCGTTGCCGTGATGGGCACCGGCGCAGTTCTCGACCTGGTAGCGCCGGTGGGCGTGCTCTGGGTGTGCTGGGGCATCCTGCTCGGCATTCTGGTGCTCGGTCTGCTCCTGCCTGAGGCGCCTGCCGTCGTCCAGCACCGGGAGTCGCCACCGATCGGCGAGATCCTTCGTCAGCCGCGTGTCGTCGCCCTGATGGCCGCCTGTTTTGCGATGTCGGCGGCGCACGGAGCGTTTTACGTGTTTTATTCGATTCATCTTGCCGGCCATGCTTACAGCAAGACGGAGATCGGCATGCTGTGGTCGCTCGGCGTGCTGGCTGAGATTGTCGTCTTCCTGTGGATGGCCAAACTGTCCCGCCGCTTTTCGCTGCGAACGATCCTGCTCGTCTGTTTTGCCGCGGCGGTCGGCCGCTTCCTGCTGATGGGCTGGGGCGTCGAGTCGGTTGCCGTGATGATTTTCGTGCAACTGCTGCACGGCCTGACCTTCGGCGCTTATCACGCCTCGGCCATCGCCGCCGTCAACGCCTGGTTCCCGGGACGCACCCAGGGGCGCGGCCAGGCGCTCTATTCCAGCCTGTCCTTCGGCGCCGGCGGGTTGCTCGGGGCATTGATCAGCGGCTGGAGTTGGGATGCCTGGGGGGCGGGCTGGACATTTTCCGTTGGCGCGCTCTTCGGCCTGCTCGGATTGTTGCTGGTTTGGGGGTGGGTGCGGGACCCCGCGGACGATCAGTCCGAGCGGAAAAAAGACGCCTTTCCTGTGCGATAATTTGCGGTTCCACAGCCCCTTTTGAAGCATTCCATGGTGCAGACACTTTACGACAAGCTTTGGGCCAACCACGTCGTCCATCAGGAAGAAGACGGCACGGCGCTCCTTTATATTGACCGGCATCTGGTCCATGAAGTCACCAGCCCGCAGGCCTTCGAAGGCCTCAAGCTGGCCGGCCGCAAATTGTGGCGCATCTCGTCCGTGGTCGCCACGGCCGACCACAACACGCCCACCGACCATTGGGAAGAAGGTATCAAGGACCCGGTATCGCGGCTGCAGGTCGAGACACTCGATGCCAATATCCGCGAAGTCGGCGCGCTGGCCTATTTCCCGTTCAAGGACCCAAAGCAGGGCATCGTCCATGTCGTCGGTCCGGAGAACGGCGCCACGCTGCCGGGCATGACTGTTGTCTGCGGCGACTCGCACACCTCGACGCATGGTGCCTTCGCCTGTCTGGCGCACGGCATCGGCACCTCCGAGGTCGAGCATGTGATGGCGACGCAATGTCTGGTGCAGAAGAAGTCGAAGACCATGCTGATCGCCGTCGAGGGCAGGCTCGGCAAGGGTGTCACCGCCAAGGACGTGGCCCTGGCCATCATCGGCACCATCGGCACGGCCGGTGGTAACGGCTACGCCATTGAATTTGGCGGCAGCGCCATCCGCGGCCTGTCGATGGAAGGGCGCATGACCCTGTGCAACATGGCCATCGAAGGCGGCGCCCGGATGGGTTTTGTTGCCGTCGACGACACAACCATCAATTACCTGAAGGGACGTCCCTTTTCTCCCAAGGGCGAAATCTGGGAGCGGGCCGTCGCCTACTGGCGCACCCTGCACTCCGACGCGGGCGCCCAGTTCGACCGCGTTGTCACGCTCAAGGCCGAAGATATACGCCCACAGGTGACCTGGGGTACTTCGCCGGAAATGGTGGTCTCAGTCGATGCCGTTGTTCCTGATCCGGCCAAGGAAACTGATCCGGTCAAGCGCGAAGGCATGGAGCGGGCACTGCAGTACATGGGCCTGAATCCGAATACGCCGATCGAGAAGATCGCCATCGACAAAGTGTTCATCGGCTCCTGCACCAATTCCCGGATCGAGGATCTGCGCGAGGCGGCCTCGGTGCTCAAGGGCCGTCACATCGCCGCCAACGTCAAGCTGGCGCTGGCGGTGCCGGGTTCCGGGCTGGTCAAGCGCCAGGCTGAAGCCGAAGGGTTGGACAAGGTCTTCGTTGCCGCCGGTTTCGAATGGCGCGAGCCGGGCTGCTCGATGTGTCTGGCGATGAACGCCGACCGGCTGGAGCCGGGCGAGCGCTGCGCCTCGACCTCAAACCGCAATTTCGAAGGGCGTCAAGGGCCGGGGGGGCGTACTCATCTGGTCAGTCCGGCGATGGCGGCAGCGGCGGCGATCGCCGGTCGTTTCGCCGATGTGCGCGAAGTCCTGTAAGCGGTGGGCCTGATGCGTTTCCTGCTGCTTATCGTAGCCGTACTCGGCCTCAACGCCTGCAATACGGCTGAGGGGGTCAAGAAAGATGTAGCAATCGGTGCCGAGAAGACCGGCGAGGCTGTCCAGAAAGGCGGCGAAGCGGTCGGCAAGGCATTGCAGAAGAGCGGGGAGGCCGTTGAAGGCGCCCTGGAGAGAACCGGTGAAGTGGTCGGCGACTCCTTGAAGAAGGGTGGCGAGGCCGTGCAGAAGGTGGTGGAGTAATGGATAAATTTGTTCGTCTCGAAGGCTTGGTGGCGCCGCTCGACCGTAATAACGTCGATACCGATGCGATCATTCCCAAGCAGTTCCTGAAGTCGATCAAGCGTTCCGGCTTCGGTCCGAATGCCTTTGACGAATGGCGTTACATGGATGTTGGTCAGCCTGGGCAGGATAATTCCGGGCGCCCGAAGAATCCGAACTTCGTGCTCAACCAGCCGCGCTACCAGGGCGCCGAGGTGTTGCTCACGCGCGCCAATTTCGGTTGCGGCAGTTCGCGCGAACATGCCCCGTGGGCGCTGCTCGACTTTGGTTTCAAGGCGATCATCGCCGAGAGCTTCGCTGATATCTTCTTCAACAACTGCTTCAAGAACGGCATCCTGCCGATCGTGCTGCCGGCAGCCGAAGTCGAGGCACTGTTTCTGCAGGTTGAGGCAACGCCGGGTTACAAGCTGGTCGTTGACCTGCCGGCGCAGGCGGTGATTCGGCCTGACGGTCATGGTATTCCCTTCCAGGTTGACGCCTTCCGTAAGGAGTGCCTGATCAATGGCTGGGACGACATTGGCCTGACCCTGCGGCATGCGGAAAAAATCAGGGAATTCGAGGAAAAACGCCGGATCAGCCAGCCTTGGCTGTTCGCCTGACAAGGAATTGACATGAAAATCTGTGTTTTGCCGGGTGACGGCATTGGTCCCGAAATCACGGCCGAGGCCGTGCGTGTTTTGAACGCCCTCGACCTGAAGTTCGAGATGGAAGAGGCGCTGCTCGGTGGCGCGGCGGTCGACGCCACTGGTGAGCCGTATCCAGAAGCGACCCGCAAGCTGGCGCGCGAAGCCGATGCCGTGCTGCTCGGTGCCGTCGGTGGCCCGCAGTGGGATAGCCTGCCCCGCGAGAAGCGTCCGGAACGCGGCCTGCTCGGCATCCGCAAGAATCTCAACCTGTTCGCCAATCTGCGGCCGGCGATCCTTTACCCGGAATTGGCCAACGCCTCGACGCTAAAGCCTGAAGTCGTCGCCGGTCTCGACATCCTGATCGTCCGTGAACTGACCGGCGACATCTACTTCGGCCAGCCGCGTGGCATTCGTGAAGAAAGCGGCGAGCGCGTTGGTTTCAACACCATGGTCTACAGTGAGTCGGAAATTCGCCGCATCGGCCATGTCGCGTTCCAGGCGGCGCAGAAGCGCGACAAGCGCCTGTGCTCGGTCGACAAGATGAATGTGCTCGAATGCACCCAGCTGTGGCGCGATGTGATGATCGAGATCAGCAAGGACTACCCAGACGTCGAGCTCAGCCACATGCTGGTCGACAACGCCGCGATGCAACTGGTCAAGGCGCCGAAGCAGTTCGACGTGATGGTCACCGGCAACATGTTCGGCGACATCCTGTCCGACGAAGCCTCGATGCTGACCGGCTCGATCGGCATGCTGCCGTCGGCATCGCTCGACGACAAGAACAAGGGCCTGTACGAGCCGTCGCACGGTTCGGCCCCCGACATTGCCGGTCAGGGCGTGGCCAACCCGCTGGCGACGATCCTGTCGGCGGCGATGATGCTGCGTTACACCTTCGGCCTTGAGGAGCAGGCACTGCGCGTCGAAAACGGGGTCAAAAAGGTTTTGGCCCAGGGCTATCGCACCGGCGATATCTACGAGCGCGGTACCAACCGGGTCGGTACGAAGGAAATGGGCGACGCCGTGCTGGCG
>DDWF01000259.1:41867-42086 GCA_002345845.1 Betaproteobacteria bacterium UBA2293
GTCTGGTCGGTTGGCGTGGCATGGTTGGTTCCGTGCTGATGCAGCGCATGGTCGAAGAGGGTGATTTCGCCCACATCGATCCGGTGTATTTCTCCACTTCCGCCGCCGGCGGCAAGGCGCCGGTGTTCGGCGGCAAGGAAGCGTCCCTGCCGTTGCAGGATGCGACCAATATCGACGCCCTGAAGGCCTGCGAGATCATCATCACCTGCCAGGGTGGCG
>DDWF01000173.1:0-1404 GCA_002345845.1 Betaproteobacteria bacterium UBA2293
TTTAACCGGCGCAGCCGGTTCGTTCGCCGACGCAGTCGGCGCTGGAGCGGTCTTGGCTTTGCCCTTCGCCGCGGCCGTTTTCTTGCCCTTCGGTTTCGTCGGCGCAGCCGGGTTCGCGCCCCCTTTCCCGTGCGCTTGCGCAGCTTGCGTGGGGTCGGCGGCCGTCAGGAAGGCGGCGAGATCCTCGAGGATGAAGGGGCGGTCGCGCTTGGGGTCGTAATTCCAGCGATTGACCTGCAGTTCTTCGGCCGTCATGCCGTCGAGCAGGTAGGCGAGCGCGGTACCGGGCGACCACTGGCGCATGGCGGCGGCGGTGGCTTCCATGATGGCGGTGCCGTTGTCGTCGTCGCTGGTCTCCTCGGGCAGGGTTACGCCAAACCGCTTAAGGCGCGGTGCGTCGGGCTCGCCGTTGTAGCTGTAGTCCAGGCGCATGCTGGCCACGGCCAGCAGGTTGAGCACGTGATCGGCATTCAGATAGCCCTCATCGTAGAGGGTGCGCGCGCGCGCAAACAGCGTATCGGCCAGGGCCTTGCGCCGCTCACCTTCGGCTTCGGCCGCGGCTTCGCGGGCCGCGGCCTCGGCTTGCTGCTGCGCTCGCGCCGCGGCTTTTTCGGCGCTGGCTTGATCTGCAGCAGTCTCTGGCTGCGGGTCGGGTTGGTAACCGGCTTGCTGCAGCGCCCGGGCCAGTGCCGTGGGTTCGGCCAGTTCGAGCATGTCGCCATCGCGCGACTCGACCAGGGCGGCGACGGGCGCCGCGTCACCGAGGATCTGGCGGTAGGTGCGGTCCTCGGGATCGCCCGGCACGTCCATGTCGATGCTGACGTAGGTGCCGCGGTCGATGTCACGTGGCCCCCATGGCATCAGTTCGCGCGCGGCTTCGCCGGTGAAGACCTGAATGCCGTTCGCCTCGGCAGAGACAATCAGCTGGGCGCGGCGCGCGGTTTTCTTTTCGTCGAAGCACGGGATGTCCGTGCAGACGTGTGCATCGATGCCGTCGGCCGTCATGACCAGGTCGTTGCCGGCGCGCTTGGGACAGGCGCTGCAGCTGCCGGCGACCGGGCACAGCGTCGCGTCGTCGAGTGGCCAGGTGGCGTCGTGCAGTTCGACGGTGAAATTGCGTTGCAGGGTGGCCTTGGCGGCGCGATAGGACAGCGGCACGCCGTCATAGCCGTTGATGACCGAGGCCAGCGCCTTGGCCTGCAGGGAGGCCGGCACGCGCGCGATCAGCAGCGCGGTGCTGGCGTCGAGGTTGCTGGCGAAGAAAGCCTCGCGGGCCGGTTGACCGAGCGCGAGCAGTTTGAGGCGGGCATAGACATAGCCCCTGCTCTTGCCGATCTTGGCGGCGATGGTGTCGGCGCTGTAGCCGTGGCGCTGCATCAGCTGCTGATAGCCTTCGGCTTCTTC
>DDWF01000173.1:1438-4783 GCA_002345845.1 Betaproteobacteria bacterium UBA2293
GCCGGGGATCTCGGTCAGGCCGGCCGCCTGGGCGGCGCGCCAGCGGCATTCGCCGACGACGATTTCATACTGCGGGTGACGGTCGTCGCCATCGGCGCGGCGCTTGTTGAATTCCAGAAAGTTCTCGAACGGCAGCGGCCGCACGGTGATGGGCTGAATCAGCCCGTGGGACTTGATCGATTCGGCCAGCTCGGCGAGGTAGGCGTCGTCAAAGTGTTTGCGCGGGTTGCTGGGCGAGGGAACGATCTCGCCCATTGGCAGCATGGCTACGGCAACCGCGTCAGCGGGTAAGGGTGCATTCATGGACGATCTCCTGTGTGGTGTGACGGACGAAATGTCTTGGTGAGGTCACCGGCGATGCAGCGGCCGCGCCGGCGCAGCAGGTTGGCGAGGCGAGTGCGATCTTGGTGGCTGTGGCTGGCCTGACGCAGCAGGCCGAAGTAGCTGTTGGCGGTGGCGAAGAGGCTCTCGGCCGGCATGGCGGCCGCCCTGCGCAGGGCCTCGTGATAGGTGCGCCGGCGCATGGTGCGGCGCTNNATGGCTGGATGATCTGGCCGACGAAGTCGATGCCGCGTGCGACCGGCTGCAAAATGGTCTTGGTCGGGTTGAGCCTGGCCGCCAGCACCATGTCGAGGAAGTCCTCGATATGGTGTTTGGCCTGATTCAGCCAGCGCGGATCCTCGTGTAGCAGGATGAAGTCATCGACGTAGCGGATGTAGTGCCGCGCCTTGATCTGGTGTTTGACGTACTGGTCGAGCGCGTCGAGATAGACGTTGGCAAAGAACTGGCTGGAGAGGTTGCCGATTGGCAGGCCATGCCACTCGTCCTGGTTAAACAGGCTCTTGTGCGGCGGGATCTTCGCCAGCAGGCTGGGTGGCGAATGGATCTGCGCGCCCTGGCGCGGGTCGTGAAAGAGGATGGTTTCTGCCAGGTGCAGCCACCACGGTTCGGCAATGCGCCGGGCCAGCAGATCACGCAGGATGCGTTTGTCGATGCTGACGAAGAAGTTGGCCAGGTCGAGCTTGAGGTAGTGGGCCGGGCGGCTCCAGTTCTGCGTGATGGAGCGCACCTTGGCTTCGAGCCGCTTGGCGCCGTACAGGGTGCCGCGACCGGGGATGCAGGCGCAGCTGTCGGCAATGAAGGTGGCCTCGATGCGCGGACCGATGGCGTTGTACAGCAGGTGATGCACGATGCGGTCGCGGAAGTCGGCGGCCCAAACTTCGCGCGGTTTTGGTCGGGTGATGACGAAGCAGATGCTGCGGCCGGGGCGATAGGTGCCGGCCTGCAGCTCGTCGTGCAGCTCGATCAGGTTGCGCTCAAGATTAAGTTCAAAAGCGATGGCGCTGGGCTTGTTACGCTTGGCCTGGCGGCAGTCGAAATACGCCTGCACCAGGGCGGGGAAAGTAAAGGCGGCATGGGGTGGCGCGGCAAAGGTGCTTTGATCTGCGGACCAGCACGACCCGGTAGGCGTTGTCCTTGTGGTTGTTGTTCTGGTTGCCATCGTCGAAGTTCTGGCACCAGGCATAATCGTCGTTGCCGGCGTGCTGTTACCTGTCGTGCAATTCACGTCGCCCGGCCGGAACAGGTCCAGCTGGGAAGCTGCGCCGGACCGGGCCGCCGGGGCGGTGGTATCCGTGGTGCGCATGGCGGTGGCGAAGGGCAATTCACCCTGCGCCAGCGGCACGACCAGATTAAAAGAGCGGTCTGTCATGATGGCCTTGACCTTCATGCGTCTGCCGCGACTGCTGTGTGCGCCATCCATTCGTTTGCTTGCCGACGCTGGCCACCAGCTCGATCGCTTGGGCATACTGCGCCCGCGAGATCAGCTGGAGGTCACACGACAGGCGGATCAGCAGCTCGATGGTCTCTTTGCGCTCGATGATCTCCATCAGGTGCGGCTGCTTGTCCTGCGCCACATTGGCGCGCAGGATCAGGATGGCGATCTTCAAACACTGGTCGCGCAGCTCGCCGCCGAGGGCTTGCTTGAATTCCCTCGGCATGTTCTTGACGAGCCGCACGATGAGCTGCAACAGCTCATAGACCGTTTTGTAGAGCGGTAGATCGGAATGGAGTCCCATGCCTAAAATCGAAAAGCGCTAACGCGGGTTAATGACTGAATGACTGAATGGCGACTCTGCGGACCAGCACGACCCGGTAGGCGCCGTCCTTGTGGCTGAAGTACTGGCCGCCACCGTCGAAGAGCTGGCACCAGGCATAAACGACGCTGCCGGCGTGCTGATCGCGGGTCCAGTGCCACTCAGGTTCGTATTCGCCTTCTTCGCGCGTGGCGTACATCAGCGCACTCTCGACGCGATCTGGCAGTTCGGCACCCTTCTCCTTCGCGTAGTCGAGCGCCTTGGCCCACTTCATCTTCTTGCCGCGTTCAAGCGGCAGGCGGTAAATGTGGTGGCCCGTGCCATCGGCGCGGATGATGGTTCCGACGTAGCGTTCGCCTTCGGCGGGTGCGGGCTGGACCGGTTGCGGGGCAGCCGGCTGTGTGCTAATGCCGAGATTCTTTTCCAGCCATGCACTGAACAGGGATTCGGTAGCGACCGTCAGCTGCGCGCCGCCGACGTCAAGGGTGGTGGTGGTGTTCATGAAAATCTCCGAATGACTGAATGACTAAATGGCGACTCTGCGGACCAGCACGACCCGGTAGGCGTCGTCCTTGTGGTCGTGGTGCTGGTTGCCACCGCCGAAGTCCTGGCACCAGGCATAATCGTCGTAGCCGGCGTGCTGTGTTGAGCTCCAGTACCAGGCCGGATCGAAGGCTTCGGCGCCATCAGCGCGGAAGGCTTCTGCGGACGTCTGCAGCGGGAAGTCGGGCGTGTAGGGATAGGTGGGCGGGACGGCCGAAACGTTGAGGCCGGAGCGGCCATAGGGATAGTTCTGCTCGGTGGTGGGCTTGAGGCTGCGATAAAGCACTTCAAGCTCGTCTATGGCCGGGATGTACCAGTCAGCGTAGTCGGCGATGCGCTGTTCCAGCGCCCACTGGGCGATCTTGCTGTCGGCGACGGCCATGGCCTGGGTGTTGGCGAGGCCATCGTTCCAGGACTGGGCGCCGGGGATGGCGGCGTACTTGTCGTGCCACTCGACGTCGTTGTGCTGGCCGGTAGCCTTGGGGGCGCGGACCAGGGCGAATGACTGTTCGCCAATGCGGATTTTGCCGGCATAAAAACCGCCCTCGAAGGGTGCGCCGATGGTTGGGAGTTGCGGTTTGCTCATGGTGTGGACTCCATCTGTGGTGGGAAAATCAGGGCAGTCGGTACTTGTCGCGGCAACGAGCGCAGGCGCCGTTGACGAGACGTGGATTGGGCAGGCCGCAGCGGTCGCAGTCGCCGGGTT
>DDWF01000100.1:0-934 GCA_002345845.1 Betaproteobacteria bacterium UBA2293
CGAGCAGCCCATGATCGTGCCGGTGGTGCCCATGCTGGAAATGAAATGGGTAATCCGGCCCTCGGTGTCACGCCAGATTTCGGGTCCGGTGCCCTCGTAGTGGGCCAGCGGATTGTCCGGGTTGGCGAACTGGTCGAGGATGATGCCCCGGCCTTCGTCGCGCATCTTCTCGGCGACGTCGCGGGCCAGCTCCATGCCGCCTTCCTTCGGCGTCAGCACCAGTTCGGCACCGTAGGCGCGCATGCTCTGGCGGCGCTCGACGCTCTGGTTCTCCGGCATCACCAGGATCATTTTGTAACCCTTGATCGCCGCCGCCATGGCCANNGGCCAGGGCGATGCCGGTGTTGCCGGAAGTCGCCTCGATCAGCGTGGCGCCCGGCTTGATGTCGCCGCGCGCTTCGGCGCGCACGATCATCGACAGCGCCGGACGGTCCTTCACTGAACCGGCTGGATTGTTGCCTTCCAGCTTGGCCAGGATGACGTTGCCACGTTGGTCGTTGTCGACGCCGGGAATGCGCACCAGACGAACCAGCGGCGTGTTTCCGACAAAATCCTGCAGGGTTTTATACATGCTTGTGCAGCCACTCGATATATTGGGAGACGCCCTCCTCAACCGTGGCCATCGGCGCCTCGTAGCCGGCTTCACGCAAGCGGGTCAGATCGGCCTGCGTGAAGGCCTGGTACTTGCCCTTCAGTGCCTCGGGGAAGGCAATGTATTCGAGCAAGCCCTGTGCCCGCAGTTCCACCAGCGACAATGCTGACTCCCCGCACTCCTTGCGACAACCATTGACGGCCGCAACCGCGACGTCATTGAAGCTCTGCGCCCGGCCTGAACCGAGGTTGAAGATACCCGACCTCTCCGGATGATCAAGGAAGAACAGATTGACCTTGGCGACATCGCCGACGAAGACGAAATCGCGCATCTGACCGCCGT
>DDWF01000100.1:974-11554 GCA_002345845.1 Betaproteobacteria bacterium UBA2293
GACCGAGGCCATGCGCCCCTTGTGCGTCTCCCGCGGGCCATAAACGTTGAAATAGCGGAAGCCGACGATCTGCGACGAGGGATCCTTGGCCAGGCGCTGGCGGACGATCTGGTCGAAGAGGAATTTCGAATAGCCGTAAACGTTGAGCGGCCCCTCGTACTGGCGCTCCTCCTTGAACACACTGGTGCTGCCGTAGGTCGCGGCACTCGAGGCATAGAGGAACTGCACATCCTGATCCTGGCACCAGTCAAGCAGGATGCTGGAGTAACGGAAGTTGTTCTCCATCATGTAGCGGCCATCCGTCTCCATGGTGTCGGAACAGGCCCCTTCATGGAAGATGGCATCGACGTCGCCGTCGAAGTGGCCGGCCTGGATGCGCTCGATGAAATCCTGCTTGTCGAGGTAATCAACGATCTCGCAATCGATCAGGTTCTTGAACTTGTCGGCCTTGGTCAGGTTGTCGACAGCGATGATCTTGGTTACGCCGCGCTCGTTCAGCGATTTGACGATATTCGCACCGATAAAGCCGGCGGCGCCGGTAACGACTGTGTACATGACTTTTCCTTACAGGGCGTGCGCGATCTCGTCGCGCGTGACAACGGCGGTTCCCAGCTTGCCGACGACGATGCCGGCAGCGATATTGGCGACGCGGATGGCTTCGCCCCAGTCGGCGCCGGCAGCCACCATCACCGCCAATGTCGCGATAACGGTATCGCCAGCCCCGGAGACGTCGAAAACCTCGCGCGCCTGAGCTGCCTGATGGTGCGTTTCGCCATCGGCAAAGAGCGTCATACCCTCTTCACTGCGCGTCACCAGCAAGGCCTCCAGGCCCAGCTCGCCACGCAGGCGATGAGCCTTGGCGGCGAGTTCCTCTTCCGTTTTCCAGCCGCCGATGACCTGCTTCAGCTCACCACGATTGGGCGTGATCACAGTGGCACCGGCATACTTTTCCCACTCGTCGCCCTTCGGGTCGACCAGTACCGGCTTGTTGGCGTCGCGGGCGATACGGATCATCTCGGCGATATGGGTCAGGCCACCCTTGCCGTAGTCGGAGAGGATCACCACGTCGGCATCGGCCACCCGGCGCTCGAAATCGGCCAACTTGGCCTGCAGGATTTCGTGCGATGGCGGTGTTTCAAAATCGATGCGCAACAATTGTTGCTGCCGACCGATGACACGCAGCTTGACGATGGTGTCGATCTCCGGGTCGACATGCAGGCCGGCATCGATCAGACCGTCTTCGAGCAATCGGCACAACGTACGCCCGGCATCGTCATCACCGACCACCGACAGCAAAGCCGTCACCGCCCCCAGCGAAGTCGCGTTACGAGCAACGTTGGCGGCGCCGCCCAGGCGTTCCTCCTGACGCTCGACCTTGACCACTGGCACCGGCGCTTCCGGCGAGATGCGATTGACCTCGCCGAACCAGTAGCGATCGAGCATGACGTCACCGACCACCAGCAGACGCACGCGGGAAATCTTTTCCAGCATGGCCTCAGCGTCCAATGGCGAAATACTCGATGCCCATGCCGCGCACGAACTTCGGATCGTAGAGGTTGCGCCCGTCGAAAATCAGCGGCTGCTTGAGCTTCTGCTTGATGGCGTCGAAATCGGGACTGCGGAACTCCTTCCATTCGGTGACGATAAGCAGGGCATCGGCCCCTTCAAGAGCGCCCATGGGGTTCTCGGCATAGGACAGGCGCTGCTCATCACCGTAGATGCGCTGGGTCTCGTGCATGGCCACCGGGTCGTAAGCGGTCACTGTGGCGCCGGCGGCGAACAGGTCGTCGATCAACTCGCGGCTCGGTGCTTCACGCATGTCGTCGGTGTTCGGTTTGAAGGACAGGCCCCAGAGGGCGAAATGCCTGCCCTTGAGGTCGCCGAAGCGCTTGCCAATCTTCTGGGTCAGCACGTGCTTCTGCGCGTCGTTGGCTTCCTCGACGGCAGTCAGCACCTTGAGTTCGATGCCCGCATCATCCTTGGCCGTGCGGATCAGCGCCTTGACATCCTTAGGGAAGCAGGAGCCGCCGTAGCCGCAGCCCGGGTAGAGAAAGTGGTAACCGATGCGCGGATCGGCACCGATACCCTGACGCACCATTTCGATGTCGGCGCCGAGCACTTCCGACAGATTGGCCAGTTCGTTCATGAAGCTGATACGCGTGGCCAGCATGGCGTTGGCGGCATACTTGATCAGTTCGGCGCTCTTCACGTCGGTGACGATCAGGCGCTCGTGGTTGCGCTGAAACGGTGAATAGAGCGCGCGCATCAGGTGGATGGCCTGTTCGTCCTCGGCGCCAACGACGACGCGGTCGGGGCGCATGAAGTCGTCGACAGCCGCGCCTTCCTTGAGGAATTCCGGGTTGGAGACGACGCTGTAGGGAATATCGACGCCGCGTTTCTGCAGTTCGTCGGCAATCGCTGCCTTGACCTTGGCACCGGTACCGACCGGCACCGTGCTCTTGTCAACGACGACCTTGTAATCGGTCATCAACCGGCCGATGTTGCGGGCGGCGGCGAGCACGTATTGCAGATCTGCTGAGCCGTCCTCATCTGGCGGCGTGCCGACGGCGATGAACTGGATGGTACCGTGCTGGACGGCCTTCTCGATATCAGTGGTGAAATGCAGGCGGCCGGCGGCGACATTGCGGCGGACCATTTCCTGCAGGCCGGGTTCGTAAATCGGGATGCCACCTTCCTGGAGGATGCGGATTTTTTCCGGATCGACGTCCAGACAGAGGACGTCGTTGCCTACTTCGGCCAGACAGGTGCCACTGACCAGTCCGACATAGCCGCTGCCGACAACGGTGATTTTCATGGGGGTTTCCTACAAGGTTTGATCGAATTCTTCGCTGCGGCGTGGCGGATAGGTTTCCCAACCACCGCAGGCCGGGCAGCGCCAGTAGAACTGGCGGGCCTTGAAGCCGCAATTATCGCACCGATAGCGCGACAGTCGTTTGGTATAGCCTTGGACGATGGTCTTGGCCAGTTCGACATCGGGCCGGACCTCGGGCGCCGCCAGCGGCAGGCGGGCGCTCATCAGCTTTTCCAGGCCGAGCAGTGTCGGATTACGCTGCAACTCGGCGCGTACCAGGCGATAGGCGGCCTCGTTGCCTTCGCCTTCGAGGACCAATTGATAGACGACGTCAAGCAAGTCGAGTGACGGATAGCGCTCAAGATAGCCGCTGAGCAGGGCCACACCCTCCCCAGGCCGTTCCAGCTTGCGATAGGTGTCGAGCAGGCGCTGCGCCACCAAAGCCAGATAGGCCGGATCCTGCTGCTCGATGCGCTGCCAGGCCTCGATTGCTGCCTGCAGCTTTCCCTCCTGCAGCAACAGGTCGCCCTGCAGTAGGCTGGCACGCACGCACTTGCGATTCTGCTGCATGGCCAAATCAAGATAGGCACGGGCCGACTCCGGCTTCGAACGCATGATCTCGCCGGCAGCCAGCTCGCAATAGAACTCGGCGATCTGCTGCTGCGTCGCCAGATCCGGCACTTCGCGAGCCAGTTCGACCGCCTTCAGCCACTCCTTTTCAACCTGGTAGATCTCCAGCAGGTTACGCTTGGCTTCCGCTTCGAAAGAAGTAGCGATCAGCTTGTTGAAGATTTCCTCAGCCCGGTCGAGCAAGCCGGATTTCAGGTAGTCCTGCCCGAGCTCGGCCAAGGCCTGCAGGCGAACCGCATCATCAAGGTCCGGCAGCTCAATCAGGTTCTGATGCATGCGGATGGCCCGCTCGGTCTCGCCGCGGCGACGAAACAGATTACCCAGCGCGAAGTGCAGTTCGACCGTTTGCGAATCAACCTTGGCGACTTCGAGGAAGGAGTCGATGGCTTTATCCGGCTGCTCGTTGAGCAGGAAATTCAGGCCCTGGAAATAGGATCGCGGCAAGGCCCGCGATTCGTGCACCACCTGCCGCATGTCCACCCGTGCCGCCGCCCAGCCAAGGGCGAAGAAGACCGGAATGAGCAGCAGTTGCCAGTATTCGAAAAGATCGCTCATAGTGCCGGTGGGATATCCGGAGCGGACGCTGCCGGCAGCTTGGCTGTCAATTGACGCAGATTGGCGATCTCGCGACGCTGGCGGTAGATCACGCCAACGACCGACAGCAGGCCGAGGACGGCGCCGGCGGCAAAGAAGGCGAGGAGGACGATAACCAGGGGCGCTTGCCAGACATGGTCTAGGACGAAGTTGAGCGTAACCGGATCGGTATTCTGGACGGCAAAAACCACCAGAAAGGAAAAGATGACGAGCCGTATGGCCCAGGTCAATGCTGTCATGACATTCAATAAAAAAGGGCAGTGAAATCACTCACTGCCCTGAATCTACCACAATGCGCCTGTGCGCCGTCAGATCGACTGATCGACCCGTTCGCGCAACTCCTTGCCCGCCTTGAAATGCGGAACCCATTTCGCGGGCACACTGACTTTCTCCCCGGACTTGGGGTTGCGACCAGTGCGCGGCGGCCGGTAGTTGAGCGCAAAGCTGCCGAATCCGCGGATCTCGATGCGATCCCCGCGCACCAGCGCTTCGGACATCGCATCGAGAATCATCTTGACCGCAAAATCAGCATCCTTCGCCACCAGCTGGGGAAACCGTTCCGCCAACCGGGCGATGAGCTCGGATTTGGTCATGCTTGTGCCTTATCAGCCTTGCTTGTTGAGTTTGGCCTTGAGCAGGGCACCCAGGTTGGTCGTCCCGGAAGCAGCGGCGGAAGACTCGGCAGACAGCTTCTGCATGGCTTCGTGCTGTTCGGCGTTGTCCTTGGCCTTGATCGACAGGTTGATGCCACGGGTCTTGCGATCCACGTTGATGATCATGGCTTCAACCGTATCGCCCACCTTCAGGTGTTGCGACAGGTCATCGATGCGGTCACGCGAGAACTCGGAAGCACGCAGGTAACCTTCGTTCTCGCCATCCAGCGTGAGCACGGCACCGCGCGCATCCACCGTCTTGACAGTGCAATTGACGATGCTGTTCTTCTCGTGGGTAGCGATGAAGTTGGTGTACGGGTCGCCTTCCATCTGCTTGATGCCGAGGGAAATACGTTCCTTCTCGATATCGATGCCGAGGACCAGGGCTTCGACTTCGTCACCCTTCTTGAAGTTACGGATGGCTTCTTCGCCGGTCGCCGACCAGGACAGGTCGGACAGGTGAACCAGACCATCGATGCCGCCAGGCAGGCCGATGAAGATACCGAAGTCGGTGATCGACTTGATGGCGCCACGGACCTTGTCGCCCTTCTTGTGGTTCATGCCGAAGTCATCCCACGGATTCGGCTTGCACTGCTTCATGCCCAGCGAAATGCGGCGACGCTCTTCGTCGATCTCGAGGATCATGACTTCGACTTCATCACCCAGGGAAACGACCTTGGACGGATGAACGTTCTTGTTGGTCCAGTCCATTTCGGAAACGTGAACCAGGCCTTCGATGCCCTGCTCGATCTCGACGAAGGCGCCGAAGTCGGTGACCTTGGTGACCTTGCCCTTGACGCGGCTGCCGACCGGCATGCGCTCGTAGAGGGTGTCCCAGGGGTCCTGGAGCAGCTGCTTGATGCCCAGGCTGAAGCGCTCGTTCTCGACGTCGATGTTGAGCACCACGGCCTCGACCTCGTCGGCCTTCTTGAAGATCTCGCCCGGGTGCTTGACGTGCTTCGTCCAGCTGATGTCCGAGACGTGCACCAGGCCGTCGATGCCCTCCTCGACGCCGACGAAGATCCCGAAGTCGGTGACGTTCTTGACCTGTCCCTTGATGACCGAGCCGATCGGGTACTTGTCCTCGAGCAGGGTCCAGGGGTTCGGCTCGATCTGCTTCATGCCGAGCGCGATGCGCTTGGCCTTCGGATCGATGTCGAGCACCACCGCCTCGACCTGATCGCCGACGTTGATGAGCTTGGACGGGTGCTTGACCCGCTTGGTCCAGCTCATCTCGCTGACGTGCACCAGGCCCTCGACGCCCGGCTCGATCTCGATGAACGCGCCGTAGTCGATGACCGACACCGTGCGGCCCTTGACGCGCGTGCCGACCGGGTACTTCTCGTCGGCGCGGTGCCAGGGGTCTTCCTGGATCTGCTTGAGGCCCAGGCTGACGCGCTCGGTCGCGGGGTCGAACTTGAGGACCGCGACGCGGACCTCGTCGCCGACGTTGAAGACCTCGCTCGGGTGCCGAACGTGGCCCCAGCTCATGTCGGTGATGTGCAACAGGCCGTCGATGCCGCCGAGGTCGATGAAGGCGCCGTAGTCGGTCAGGTTCTTGACCACGCCGGTCAGGACCGCACCCTCCTTGAGCTTCTTGAGGGTCTCCTTCTTCAGCTCCTCGCGCTGCTTCTCGAGCAGGACGCGGCGGCTGAGCACGATGTTGCCGCGCTTCTTGTTGAACTTGATGACCTTGAACTCGAATTCCTTCGAGATGTACTGGTCGAGGTTGCGCACCGGGCGGATGTCGACCTGGCTGCCTGGCAGGAACGCCTTGACGCCGATGTCGACGCTCAGGCCGCCCTTGACGCGGCCGACGATGGTGCCCTTGACGATCTCGTCGCGCTCGCAAGCCGCGCTGATCTCGTCCCAGATGCGCATTTTGTCGGCCTTCTCCTTGGAGAGGACGACCATGCCCGAGTCGTTTTCGCGCGACTCGAGGAGAACATCGACCGAGTCATCGACCTTGATTGTCACCTCGCCCTTGGCGTTGGTGAACTCGGCGATCGGAACCTGCCCCTCCGACTTGTAGCCGACGTCGACGATGGCGAAATCCTTGGTCAACTGGACGATAGTCCCCTTGACGATTTCGCC
Organism: Betaproteobacteria bacterium UBA2293; assembly: GCA_002345845.1. The sequence continues at coordinate 7,758 of DDWF01000100.1, forward strand.
TTCCTGCAAAACGCCTTCGCCGCCGCGCTCCTTCAGCGACTGCTCGAACATCGTGGCGAAATCCTCGACCACCTCGTTCCGCATCTGCTTGATATCGGCATTCTCCATGTTAAGGGAACCTTCCAACCGCGGTGACAACCGCTTGCACGCCCCCTGGTAAAGGAAAGCGCCGCCACGGGGAAGATGACGGCGCGCGAACCCGGTCTTCCAGGCCCGCCCGTTAAGAAGCGCGGACCGTATTCGCAGTCGCCGTCCAGTGTCAAGCGCGGGCCGCTCACCGGTTCCCGACACCTTGGGCGCCCACTCGCCCTCCCTGCGGCCGCCCGCGAAGATCCCATCTGAGCGTCGGCCGCGGCGTCCCCGCCGCCCCCCAGGACGAGCCTCACTCTCCTTTATGATCCGGGGGCAACGCCTCGCGCCTGCCACTTGGCGGGCAGCCAAACTCGTGGCCGAGGCATCGGGCAGCCGAAGAGCATTCGGGGACCTTCCCCGCGACCCCGAGGTGACCCCGGCTGGACGCGCACCCCTTGACTGCCGCCCGCCACCCCTCTCGCCCGACGAATCGCCGGAGGGTCGACCGCCCGGAGCGATGGCGGCCGAATCGCAAGGGCCGCTGCCCGGCGCCCGGACCCGCGGCGGCGCACGAACCCGGGGACCTGCCCGCGCTCTGGAAACGGGGACGCGGGCGCTAGGCTGCCACGGCCTCCTCCTGCTCGACCGCCTCCGCTTGCCAGGGCAGGCGCCCGAAGATCTCCGCCAGATCGCGCAAAGTCTGCGCCGACTGCTCCTGGATCTGCTCCGGGACCAGCTTCCAGCCCCAGTTGCCCTCGACCAGGCCCGGGGTGTTGATCCGCGCCCACGAACCGAGCCCGAGCACGTCCTGCATCGGCACGATCGCGACGTCGGCCACCGAGGCATAGGCCATGCGGATCATGTGGAAGTGGCAGTAGTCGCCGTCGGTCGCCGTGTAGCGCCGGAACAGGTCCTTCTCCTTCGCCGAGGCCTTCTCGTACCAGCCGGCGGTCGTGTCGTTGTCGTGCGTGCCGGTGTAGACGACACAGTTGCGCCCGTAGCGGATCGGAAGGTGCGGGCTCGCCGCGCCCTCGCCGAAGGCGAACTGCAGCACGCGCATCCCCGGCAGCTCCCAGCGATCCCGCAGGTCGCGCACCGCCTTGGTGATGATCCCCAGATCCTCGGCGATGAACGGGGCCTCGCCGAAGGACTTGCGTACCGCGGCGAAGAAGGCGTCGCCCGGACCCTGGACCCAGCGGCCGTCGCGGGCAGTGGTCGCGGTCGCCGGCACCTCCCAGTACGACTCGAAGGCGCGAAAGTGGTCGATGCGCACCACGTCGCACAGGCGCAGCACGCCGCGCAGCCGCCCCATCCACCACGCGTAGCCCTCGGTCGCGTTCTTCTTCCAGTCGTAGACCGGCGTGCCCCAGAGTTGGCCGTCCTTGGCGAAGTAGTCGGGCGGTACCCCGGAGACGACCTTGGGGGTCCCGTCGGCCTTGAGCTGAAAGAGCTGGCGTGAGGTCCAGACGTCGGCGCTGTCGCGCGCGCAGTAGATGGGCACGTCGCCGACCAACCGGATGCCGGCCGAGGCGGTCTTGCGCCGCAGCGCGTCCCACTGCTGGTAGAAGCGAAACTGCACGTACTTCTGGGTGAGGATCTCCTCCGCGAGCGTCTCGCGGTACTCGGCGATCCCCTTCTCGCTGCGCAACGCCAGGGGCTTGGGCCACTTCCACCAGGGCTCGCCGCCGAAGTGCACCTTGGCCGCCGCGAACAGCGACCAGTCCTCGAGCCAGGCGCGCTCGGCGGCGCAGAACTTCTCGAAGGAATCGCGCTCGCGGCCGGCGCCGAAGAAGCGGCGCGCGGCCGCGGCGAGCAGCTCGCGGCGGGTGCGGTAGACGAACTCGTAGTCGACGAGGCTCTGCTGCGGGGTGCGCGCGACATCCAGCTCGCTCGGGGCGAGATCCCCGGCGCGCGCCAGCTCGTCGAGCGAGAGCAGGAACGGCGAGCCGGCCCAGGAGGACTGGGCGACGTACGGGTTGCCCTGGTCGTTCGGCCCGACCGGCAGGATCTGCCAGAGGGAGANNGGCCTGCTCGCCGAGATCGCCGATGCCATAGGAGCCCGGCAGGCTCGAGAGGTGCAGGAGGACTCCGGCGGCTCGCTTGAATTGCATCGACCAACTCCAGGAAGAGAGGGGCTGCGCCCAAGTCGGGGCAGATAATCGCCGCAAGCGCCTTTTCGTGTCCAGCGCGGGCGCCGGCCGCGCTCTTCCGCTCGGCGCAAGCCGGCAGCCTAGGGCTTTCTTACCCCGAGCACGACCTGCAGATCGCGCGCAGGGGCGAAGCCGCCGAGGAAGTACTCGTAGAGCAGCGGCAGGTGCGCGGCGAACCGGTCGAGCCCGACCGCGCGGTGCAGCTTCCTGAAGGTGATGCGCCGCTCGAGGATGTCGAACTTCGGTCCACCGTACCAGCCGGCGGTCGTCGCCTCGAGCCCGAAGGCCCGGTTCGCCCAGCGCTGGGCGGCCGGCAGCGCCGAGCCCCCGGAGGCGTCGGCGAAGAACTCGAAGGTGCGGTAGGACAGCGCGTGCCGATGCGTCGGATCGGCGTGAGCGTCCGGGCTCGTGTAGTGCGGGGTCGCCAGACGGATCTCGGCGCCGCGCCGGGCGATCCGGTGCAACTCCGCGAAGAACGCCGGCAGGTCGCGCACGTGCTCGATCACGTGGGCGCCCACGATCACGTCGAAGCTGTCGTCCTCGAAGGGCCAGGGGTACTCGTCGAGATCGTGGACCACGTCGGTGGCCGCCGTGCGCACCCGATCGATGCCCGTCGCCCAGGGCACCTTCTTCTGCTCGCCGCAGCCGACGTCGAGGACCCTGGCCTGCGCGGAGAGGTGGTCGAAGCGGAAGAACTCGAGTTCCGGGATCACGGCAGGCTCCGGGGGGCGATTGGAGGGAAGCGCGGGCGCGGGCGGCTCATGCTATCGAGCGCCCGCCGTCGACCGCGAGGATCTGACCGGTGACGTAGTCCGAGCCCTGCAAGAGGAAGAGGACCGCGGCCACGACATCGGCCGGCGAGCCTGCGCGCCCGAGCGGGACCCGGGCGAGGGCGCGCTCGGTCTCGGCCAGCTCGGCGCCCTCGGCGGGCAGCACCGGGCCGGGGGCGACCGCGTTGACCCGAATGACCGGCGCCAACTCGAGCGCCAGACAGCGGGTGAGCATCGCGAGGCCGGCCTTCGCCGCGCAGTAGTGGGCATGGTTGCGCCAGGGGATCAGCCCCCCGCCGACGTCCACGAGGTTGACGATGTCTCCGCGGCCCTTGCGCCGCATCGCGGCGGCGGCCGCGCGGCAGCAGAAGAAGGGTGCGGTCAGGTTCAGCTCGAGCATCCGCTGCCAGGCCGCCTCGTCGATGGCCTCGATCGGCCGGCGCTCGAAGACCGCGGCGCTGTTGACCAGCAGATCGCAGCCACCGAACCGCTCGGCGGCCGCGAAGAGCCGCTCGCGCTCGTCGGCGAGGGTGAGATCGGCCTGGACCGCGACCGCCCGGCGCCCCTGCTCCCGGGCGTGGGCGACCACCTCGGCGGCCCCGGCGGCGCTCGCGTGGTGGTGGACCACGAGATCCGCGCCGGCCTCGCAGAGCGCCTCGGCGAGCGCGCGCCCGAGGCGCACCCCGGCGCCGGTGACCACCGCGACCCGTCCTTCGAGCGTGCGCTGCATGGTCGCGAAGGGTACACCGGCCCGGCCGCCAGGCAAGCTAAGCGGCCTCGCGAGGCGGGCCGCCTATCCTTTGAT
>DDWF01000198.1 GCA_002345845.1 Betaproteobacteria bacterium UBA2293
GCAGGCCGTCACCGGCGACGTCGAGGGTGATGGCATTGCCCGCAGCGAGCGCCACCGTGCCGAGCCTGGCCACGATCGTGCCTTGGTTGCTGACGCTGGCGCCCAGCAGGGCGACATAGCCGCCGTCGGCGTTGATCGATCCCTGATTGAGGACGGTGCCGCCAGTACCGGAGAATTTATAGTTGCCGGCCATGAAGTCACTGTCACTGATGTTCAGGGTGGAGGCGACCAGCCCGCTGACATTGACCGATGCGCCTGGGGCGAACAGGATGCCGTTCGGATTGACGAGGAACACCTTGCCGTTGGCCGACAGGCTGCCGAAGATGTTCGAGGGATCCGCTCCCAGCACCCGGTTGAGTGCGACCGAGCTGCTGCTGGGCTGGATGAACTGAACCGCTTCTCCCGCGCCGATGCTGAAGCTTTGCCAGTTGATCGCCACATTCGAGGTCGTCTGGGTGATTGTGGTGCTGCTCGCGGTACTGCTGAAGCTGGCGCCCCCTGCGGTGACGACGCCATCCACGGGCAGGGCGAAGACATTTGCGCCAAACGCCATCACCAGAGAAACGGCGAGGGCCTTCAGGGCGAGGCGCGTATTCCCCGCCACCGCGCCCACCACGGTCGTTGCGCCGGGCGACGATTTTTTGCCGGCGCTTGTGGCGTTTTCGGAAACAGCGACAAAGGTGCCGGTCTTGTCGTTCCAGATCGATCGGTAGATAGAGTTCATTTTGTTTGTTCCATTCTTCGTTAAATATTGGTGAGCAAGTTATTGTTTATGCTTGCCTTGCTCAGAAATATTTCACGAGCTGCATCCAGAATCGGCCCGACTTGTCGGGAGCTGACGTCGCCACTTCATTGCCCAGCTTGACGGCGTAATAGGCCCGCGCGACAAAATTGTTGGGGTCTGTCCAATTGATCCCTACGCCGGTAGCGCTCAGGGTGCGGCTGTTGTCTCCGGGCGCCCAGGGGTTCTTGTGGATATTGACACTGCCGGTATCGACGAAGCCAATCAGATGCATTTGCCCGGGCATGGTTGCGGAGAACTTCGGCAGCAGATATCTGGCTTCCAGATTCAGCACAAAGCCCTCGTCGGCATAGGCTTCGCCTTCCGGATAGGCGCGCACGCCATACATGCCGCCGAGTCCCATTTTCTCCGAAGAGTCCAGGTTCTTCGAGGCGATCTGGCCGTTTAGCGCGGCGGAAAGCGAGACTGAATCGGTTAGGCGCTGCAGCCGCGAGGCTCGAAAGCCGAGCTTGTTGAAATGACCATTGGTTTGCGCCGTCGCCGCATCGATGGCCCGAGCTGCTGGTGTCTGGATATCGATGTTGCCGGTGGACCAGGTCAGCGCATAACCCGTTATGCCACCGCCGCCAAAATTGTCACGCTGGTTGCCGTAGAGGCTGCCCGACAGGACCTGAGCCTTTTTGTCGGTTAGCCCCGGTGGAGAGGTCGCGTCGATCTTGTCCTGAAATGTCTTGTCTTCGTAGACGAGGCCGGCGGAGAGATTGCTGTTGCGCGAGCGGATCAGAGGGTAGCTGCCGTAGATGCTGGCAATCTCCGCCGTGCCGTTGGCCTGCAGGGGTGCGTACTCCTTGCCTAGTTCGTATTTCAGGGCGCTGTAAGCAACCCCGGCCGTGGCTTTGCCGAACTGCATCTGATACGAGGCGCGGACATAGTTCAGTCCGGATCCCGTGGTCATTGCGCGCAACGAGGCAACGTCGCCACGCCCTGCCAGATTGTTGAGGTTGACCGTCGCCCCCAGGCGGTATTCGCCGGTATAACGGTTGCCGGCGTTGTCAAAATCGACTTCCCCCGAGACGAGCGGTCCCGGTGAGAGGTCAACGATCAAGTCAGATGCGCCCACCGAGGCCCCCGGCACCAGGGCCGCCTTGACATTCACTCCAGGAAGGTCGGACAGCGACAGCAGACGGTTCCCGAGTGGATCGGCTTCGATCACGTCGCCCTCGTTCAGGCCGCTCAGCTGGCGGTTCGCCAGATCATCGGAGAGCCTGGTCTGGTTGTTCAGCGTGATCTTGCCGTATTCACCCTCAATCACGGCGATGGTCACGGCACCGTCCTTGACGTCCTGCGCCGGCAGGTAGGCCTGGGCGACGAAGTAGCCGTTGCCGCGGTAATGATTCCCAATCCGCGAGGCCATGTGGCGCAGGTCGGTGAGCGTCAGTTCGCTTCCCGGCGTGAACCCGGTGACGGCGAGCAGTTCAGCTTCGGAATACACCTTCGCGCCCGTCACCTTCAAGCTCTTGACGAGGATTTTGACACTGTCGGCTGCCGCAGTGGGCGGGATGACTGGTGGCGCGACCTCGACATTTGGTTCGAATTTCTGCGGGACTGGGACAGGCGGAATCTGCTGCATCTGACTGCCGGCGGTTGGCGGCTGCTGGGCCAACACGCTTTGACTCAATGCCAGCAAAGTAAACGAAATGATTTTGGTTGTTGTCATGGTCTCTTCCATAGGTAACTGCAATTCGGGATTCCTCGGCACGGATTTTGATAGCGTACAGCCATCTTGTCCGTCTGTTAGCGCACACAAGGGCAACAAATCAAACAGCAACCAAACAGCAACCCGCCATAGGCGACAAGCGTAGTATCAACATGTCAGCATATTTATCCAATGTATATTTTGTTCTTCAACAAGGAGTGAGAGGCATGGCAACGGGCAAGCATCCGACCGCCGCAATGACGCCGCACCA
>DDWF01000197.1:0-1592 GCA_002345845.1 Betaproteobacteria bacterium UBA2293
GATGCGAGATCGGCGTGTAGGGAAATGCCTGGCCGATGATGCCGATGCGCGCCCCGCCCAGTTCGCGGATGACGTAGGGCTTGAACACCGGTTCGCCCGGCGGTCCCCAAGTAACGTCCATGACGTTCTGCGCCACGAACTCCCCGGTGAAGCTGCCGCGCTTGTCCTTGTCGCCGAAGATTTCCTTGACGCGGTCAATGCCGTAGGTGAACTCCCAGTGCGGACACATGACGTCGACGCCGAGCTGGTTGATCGCCTGCACCATGTCCTCGGCGTTGGTCCACAGCGCGGTTGCCGAGCCTTGCAGGGTATCCCCGCCGTCGAGCAACAGGGTCTTGCCGGGGCGCTCGGCGCGGACTTGCCTGACCAGCGTGGCAATGTGGGCGTAGCCGCCCATGCGGCCGTAACGTTGCGCCAGTTCGACGAAATCGAGGTGGGCCAGCGCGTAGGCTGCCGCGCTGCCGGGTTTCACGCCGTAATGATCGAGGAAGGTCTGGCCGGTGAGGAAGGGCGGCTTGCCCTTTTCACCGCCGATGCCGAGCAGGGTGTCCGGCTCGCGGAAATAGACCGGCAACAGTGCGGCATGGCTGTCGGTCATGTGCAGCAGCGTGACATTGCCGTAGGACTCGAAACCCATGAGCTTTTCCGGGGCCATTGCGGCCCACGCCCGCCGCGGATCGGCCAGCCCGACGCCGCCGGCCACCGCCAGCATTTTCACGAAATCCCTGCGCGTGACTTCCATGCATTCTCTCCTTGGGGTTTGCTGGTTATTGTCGGCACACCGCGGCGCCCGGACAGCGCCGCGGTGTGCGTCACGGCTTGCTCAGTGCGACAACCGGGGCACGTCGACCTTGTCGCCGCGGCGGGTCTGCTTGGCGACGATGAAGGTCTCCAGGTCGGCATACTCGGGCGAGTCCCCGGGCAGCATGTTGGTGCGCAGCGGCGTCATGCACCACTGGAAGCGCATGCGGATGTCGATCGGCCGCTGCCAGGCGGTACGCCAGTAGGGATGGTTGACCATCGTGTCCTTCTCGACGTCGGCGAGGAAACGGCCGCCGAGGAACTTGCGTCCGCCGCCGCGCTCGGTATGACAGTTCGAGCAGGACTGGCCGCGCTGGCCGACACGCCGGTTGAACATCTCCTCGCCGCNNGCATGCCGTTCGACTGCATCTTGACGAGGATCGACATCGTGATGTTGTCGTCGCCCTGCGACGGCATCGGATCGCCGGTGGTTTCCGGCCCATGCGCGGCGAGATAGTCTTCCACCGACATCATGCGGCTGTATTGCCGCACCCACTTCGGATACTGCGCGCCGACGCCGACCATCGAGGTGATCACGCCGATCGTGCGCTTGTCATCCGGCGCGGTGATCGGGCCATGGCAACTGGCGCAGGACTGTCCCTTCGGCCCGACCTTGTTCCAGCGTGGCACAGCCAGGTTCTCGGCCAATCCCAGGCCGGGGTTGACGATGGGATCGAGCGGATCGCCGTAGTCCGGACGGACGATCTTGCGCGTGAACGGATTCCAGTCGGGATCCTTGGTCACTTCCTGTGGCACGCCGGGCGGATCGCCCTTGAGCGTCTGCAGGTAGG
>DDWF01000197.1:1662-2614 GCA_002345845.1 Betaproteobacteria bacterium UBA2293
GGAAGTCGTCGGAAATGCCGCGCGAACCGATGGTGCGCAAATCCGGACCGACATTGCCGGCGGGCCAGACTGAAGCATCCGGGATCAGGTGGCAGGCGACGCAGGGCCCCTTGCTGCCATCCTTCAGGAGGGCATGGCCCTTCTTCGGGTCACCCTTGATGTCCTTGGGCATCACGCCCTGCTTGGGCGGGAAATAGGCCGGGCTGCCGGCCGCGAAGGTCGGCCACTGTTCGAAGTTGGCCGTGCCGAAGCCGCCGAAGGGATAGCGCTGCTGGATGCGCTTGCCATCCACTTCCTTGACGATGCCCTGCGCCTGGGGAATCGCATTCGTCTGCCACTCCTTGGACGTGACCGTCGTGCCGACCGTGGCACAGGCGGCCAGGATGCCGACGCCCGCCAGGGCGATGCCCGGCCGGCCCAGGCGGGGCAGGTGTTTCTTGATCCACGCTTTCATGTTGTTCTCCTCCTCGCGGCAGCCATCCCGGCAGGAAGCGGGGCCGCCATGGTTGTCCGGCGGCGTCAGAACTTGATGTCTGCTTCGCCGGTATAGGTCTTGCCTTCGGTGTCGTGGAAAATCACCCGGACCTTGCCGGGCTCATTGACCTTGACGGGAAAGGAAAAGAACGGGTTCTGACTGACGGCCTGGGTGGTTTCCGCCTCGAAGACGGGCTTGCCGTTGTAGCTGGCTTCCANNGGATGAAGTTGTAGTTCTTCTCGACGATCTTGCCGTCGCGGGTCTGCATGTTTTCCATCGGGTGGGTGACCAGCGCGCGCACATTGACGACATCGCCGGCTTTCGCCTTGTCCTGCACACGGATACGTACTTGCGACATGTTGACTTTCTCCTGTTGTCGTTGTCGATCGTGCCTTCAGCCGCCGCAGCCGCCGACGGTGACCTTCACTTCCTGCTTGAACTGGTACAGGCTTCCGTCGCTCATTTCGGCGATGACGC
>DDWF01000082.1 GCA_002345845.1 Betaproteobacteria bacterium UBA2293
GCGGCGGTGCATGATGGCCCGCGCCCCGTCAGCACCGACACGCGCCGGCAGCAGATAAGTCCACAACTCCGAACCATAGAGATTGCCCATGTTGCGGTAGTGCGGATTGAGCATGACACCATCACGCACCCAGACGAAGTCGGCGGCGCGGGCCAGGAAACAGCCGCCGGCGCCGGCATTGCCGCCAACCGCGGCGACGGTGAGCTGCGTTTCACAGCGCAGGATGGCCTCGGCCAGGTCGTCGATGGCATTGATGTTGGCCCACGACTCATCGGCCGGACTGTCGGCGGCCTCGATGGTATTCAGGTGGATGCCGTTCGACCAGAAGTCGCTGCCACCACGCAGCACGATGACCCGTGTCGGCCGCCCGGCAGCCCAGCGGAAGGCCTCGGTCAGCCGTCGGCACTGGTCGGTGCTCATCGCTCCGTTGTAGAACTCGAAGGAGAGGAAGCCGACACCGCCGGCCTCCTCATAGGCGATGTCCTGCCAGGTTGGCGTCGGCGACTTCCAGTAGCCGGGCAGCGGCAGTTCCGGCAAGGCGCCGGCTTCGGCGAAGGCCTGCGTCGCCGGCAGCTTGATGCCCGCGGACCGGCGAACGTGACCGATCCACAGCGCACCGTCGGCGGTAGCCCTGAGGATGGCTCCTTCGCGACGGCCGAGCAGCGCGCCCGGGACGCCCTTCAGTGTGGCCTCCGGCCAGGCATCGAACAGATGGCAGGGCTGGCCGAACAGTTCATCGGCAACACCCGGCACGCCGTCGGCCGCGTCAAGCCGGGCCAGCGCCTCGGCCGTCGTCATCCGGCTCCAGTCAATTGTCCGGTCATCCTGGCGCATCATCTGGTGCGCCAGGCCGGGCACCCGTTGCGGGACGAAATCGCCGTCCTGGAAGCGTTCGACGGCAGTCAGCACTGCCCGCAAGGCCGCCTCGGTCACTTCGTTGCGATAAATCGAGGACTTACGCGCCACCCTCAGGGGAAAGCTCTCCGCCGCCCAGACCGGGCCGGCATCCATCTCCGCTTCGGCCTGCAGCACGGTGACACCCCATTGCCGACGGCGCTCGCTGATCGCCCAGTCCAGCGCCGATGGGCCACGATCGCCAACGATGCCTGGATGAACGATCAGACAGCAATGACTCTGCCAGATGGAGTCGGGAATCGCCCGCTTGAGAAAGGGAGCGATGATCAGCTGCGGCCGGAACAGCGCCACCGCCTCCTCGGCCACGGCATCGGCGATGTCGAACTCGACACTAAGCTCGTGTCCGCGCTCCGCCAGCGCGCAAAAAAGACGCTGGGTCAGACTGTTGAAACTGTGGGTCAGCAGCAGAATTCGCATTGTGTCGACATATTTACAAAAAATTCCATCGGAATGGCCCCTTGGCCAGCAAGGCTTTCAAGGCAGCTTCTGGCGAAGCGACGGGCCTCTATAACTTTCGCGATATTTTTCAATTGCTTGGCTTTCGTTAGGATGCGCTGCAACAAAAAACCAGATATCCAGGGGAACGTCATGCAAAGTCAACGCAAGCCCGCCGCACCACGCAAAGCCCGCCGCCCGCAGCCGGTCGCCCGTGCCGAATACACCGCTGCCGTCCGCTTCAATGATGGCCGCCGCGATATCTTCCGCATACTCAACGCCGACGACATGGCCGATGCCCGCGCCCTGGTCCTCGCCGAACTGGATGACGTCAGCAGTCTGGTCATTGCCCTGCGCAACTGACGCATCCCGGTCAGCAAATCCGCGGCAGCTGCTCGCCGGACAACCAGTCCACGATGCGGCGGCCGCCAAAGCCGGTGGTCATCTGGACGAAATGATGGGGATCATCATGCACCGTACCGATGATCGCGGCAGCACCACCAAGCGGATGGGCACGCATCGCCGCCAATAGCTTTTCCGCATCATTTTCAGCGCAGATCGCCACCAGTTTCCCTTCATTGGCCACATAAAGCGGATCGAGGCCGAGAAACTCGCAAGCCGCGTTGACCGCCGGTTTCACCGGCAGCGCCTTCTCCTGCAGCATCATGCCGACCCCCGACTGGCGGGCGATCTCGTTCAGCGTCGTCGCCAGCCCGCCGCGCGTCGGATCGCGCAGCACGTGAATGTCGGCGCCGCTCGCGCGCATGGCGGCGATCAGTTCATGCAGTGCCGCCGTGTCGGAAACGATGGGCGAATCGAAACCCAGGCTCTCGCGTACGGCCATGATCGCCATGCCGTGATCGCCGAGCGTGCCGGACACCAGGATCACGTCGCCTGACCGCGCCGCCCGGCCGGACAGTTCCATCCCCGGGGCGACGACACCGACGCCGGTGGTGGTGATGAACACTCCATCACCCTTGCCACGCTCGACCACCTTGGTATCGCCGGTGACCACCGGCACGCCAGCGGCCTTGGCTGCCGCCGCCATACTTTGCACGATGCGCACCAGATCGGCGATCTTGAACCCTTCTTCGATGATGAAGCTGGCCGCCAGATACAGCGGCGTCGCCCCCATCACCGCCACGTCGTTGATCGTGCCATGCACCGACAGGCAGCCGATGTCGCCGCCCGGGAAGAACAGCGGCGAAACAACATGGGCGTCGGTGGCCATCACCAGCCGCCCGGCACCCGGGGCCGGCAGCAAGGCACCGTCGTCGCCCTGGGCCAGGTATTCGTTGCCCAGATGGCGGGCAAAGACCTCGTCGATCAGTTGTGCCATCGCCCGGCCGCCGGAACCATGGGCCATGTCGATCTGGCCGTGTTTGGTGTCGAGGGGACGGATGTAGTTTTTGCGTGTTTCGGTCATGGATATTTGTTCGCTGGCGCTGCTTCTTGTGCCTCTTGCGCAGACGCTTCTGATTGATCGAGCTTCGGGTTCCGCCCTTGCGGGGCGGGCATACTTTCTTTTGCTTCGCCAAAAGAAAGTAGCCAAAGAAAAGGCGACCCCAGGCTACGCGGTCGGCTACGCCGAC
>DDWF01000240.1:0-952 GCA_002345845.1 Betaproteobacteria bacterium UBA2293
TGGTTGCGCTGGCTTTCCAGGGCGAGGATGCCGAGCAGGTCGTCGAGTGGGTAGCTGACGTACATGCCCTGTTCTGGCGGCAACCCGGCGGGTACCCAGAACACGCGGGTGAGCGCCATGGCGTGGTCGATACGCAATGCGCCGCAGTGGTGCATGTTGGCGCGCAACATGGCAATGAAGGGTGCGTAGGCTGTCTCGCGCAACTGATGCGGCACGAAGGGTGGCAGGCCCCAGTCCTGGCCAAAGAGGTTGACCTCATCGGGCGGTGCGCCGGCATAGGACTTGCTGGCGAAGGCATCCTGCCAAGTCCAGGTTTCGGAGCCACCCGGATGCACCCCGAGTGCCATGTCCTGATAGAGACCGACGCCCAGACCGCGCCGTAATGATTGCAGGCCCACTGCGGCAAGTTGTTCGTCGGCGAGCCATTGCAGCCAGGCGAAGAATTCGACGGTGTCGGCATGCTCCGCCGCAAAGGCAGCCACTGCCGGTGCTTCGGGATGCCGGTATTCCTCCGGCCAGACCGGCCAGCCCCAGATGCTGGCATCGTCGTGCCGGAAATGCGCCTGTAGCGCCTCGAAACGCGCGTGGAATTCCAGCGCCGCACCGCCCTCCTCGCGGAAGCGCCCGAAGGCGCGCGCCCGGTCGCTGTCGTTGACGAGATGGTGCTCGCGAAAATGGCGATGGAGCAGGGTAAGAACTTCGCGTTTGGCGCTGGCAACTTCCTGATAGCTGACCTGTGCACCAGCCCGCAGCCGCCGCAGTCGCGCCTGAAACCGCTCGCTGGCGACCAGATGGCGTGCCGTCTCGCATTCGGAAAATTCCGGAACAGCTTCCACATCGAGATAAAGAATATTAACGAAACAACGGCTTGATGGACTGTAGGGACTGATGCGCCCGGGATCATCAGGAAACAGGGCGTGCAGGGGGTTGACGCCGACCACGCCGCCGCCGC
>DDWF01000240.1:960-2522 GCA_002345845.1 Betaproteobacteria bacterium UBA2293
CGCCGATGCCCCAGTTGCGCCGCGAACGCAGGCCGTAGAGTTGCACCGACGGGCCCCAGGCGCGGTTTTCACCCGAAACGGCCGCGGGCTGGTAGCAGGTTCGCGGCGCGATGATGAGCGTCATGGCAGCCTGCGGCCGGGCCTCGCATCCCGACTGCTCGACCTCGCAACGGTAATAACCGGGGGTGGTTTGCGGCGGCAGCGGCAGTTCCAGGCGCTGGTATTCGATGCCGGCCACGCGCTGGTTTTGCATGCGTTGCAGGTCGGCGGGAATGAATTCGGCCGTGGTCGTCGTACCGTCCTCCCGCGTCAGTATCCAGCGATGCCGTTGGTGCAACAGTGCCGCGGGCAATGTGAGCGGAATGGCCGGGGCAACACCGACACGCAAGACCATGACCGGTGGCAGCGGCCGCCGCCATTCACGTTGCTCCATCTCGCGCAGCAGCACGGCCGGATCGGCGTCGGCCGGAAAGTGCATGGCAGTCAGCAATAATCGCCGGGTGGCGTCGGTGGTGGCGTGACGCTTGTTCCAGATGTCGCGATACTCGGTGGCGATGCCGCAGTGGGCGGCGAGTTGCGCCAGTGCGCCAGAACCGCTCCGGGCAGTGCGCGTCATCGGACTGCCTCTATTTGCAGGAGCCAGGCGACCGACCAGGGTGGCAAATGGCCGCTGGTCAGGGCAGCTTTATCTAGATTGGCGGTGGCGAAGAGCAGGATGCCGCTTGCGGGTTTTGCGGCAACCGGCTCAGCGCCAAGGTTGGCGCTGAGCGACAGTTGGCTGCCGTCGCCGAGGCGCCAGTGCGCGGCCAGCGCGCGTTCCGCCAGCATCTCCAGCCGTGGTTGCCCATTATCCATGCCGGCCAAACGCGGGACGATCCACTGCCGGCGCAAGGCAAGCAGTTCACGGTGCAGCGCCAGTATGGCCTGGTGGGGCGCTTTTTCGATGGCTTTCCAGTCGAGTACGCAGGCGGCAAAGGTGGCGACGGCATTCGGGTCGGGGATGCGTTCGCGCGCGGCGGCGCTGGCGAAGCGCGTGAAACCGGCGAATTCACGCCGCCGCCCTGCGGTCACGGCCTGGGCAAGTTCAGGGCCGAAATCGCAGAAGAACAAAAAAGGCTGCGCGGCGGCGAACTCTTCACCCATGAACAGCAAGGGCGCTTGCGGTGCGAGCAACAACACGGTCGTGACGGCCTCCAGCGCGGCCGGCGTGGTGAGGTGGCAAAGACGCTCGCCAAAGGCGCGATTGCCGATCTGGTCGTGGGTCTGTAAAAAATTGATGAAGGCTGTGGGCGGCAGATGCTTGCTTGATTCGCCACGCAATTCTCCCTTGCGGTAGGGGGACGGGTCGTTCTGGAAGGCAAAGCCTTCGGTCAGGCAGCGGCCCAGCTGGCTTGCCGGTGCGCTTGCATAGTCGGCGTAATAGCCGTCGGTTTCGCCGCTGGCCAGGACGTGGAAAGCATGGTGGATATCGTCGTTCCATTGCGCAGTGCCGTACCGCCAGCGCCGACTTTCGTCACGGTTCAGGTAATGGGCTGCGTTGTGGTCGTTTTCCAGCACGATGT
>DDWF01000125.1 GCA_002345845.1 Betaproteobacteria bacterium UBA2293
AGGTTTCGATGCCCAGCACAATCATTTTCTTTGCATTTCCTGGCAAATAGATGCGGGGCGCCGGTGTCCAGGCGAGCACGCTCGGAAAGATTGCCACCCCGGTTGCCAGGGTGTCCCGGCATAATTTTAGCCGTTCGCCAGGAGATTCCAGCAGAAGGGAAGATTACGGTCCGGCCGCGCCATGCAAAGTAATTATTTTTCGCCGCACCAAGGGCGCGCATAATTTGTTTGCCCTGCCCGTGCCAGCGGCGCTAGGATGTCTCCCTGATCCTGTTCAGCCCGAGCACCGTGAACCGACTCCCGCTTTCCAGCCTGCAAGTCCGCCTGATTCTGGGCGTTACCCTGCTGGTTCTCGCCAGCCTCTGGGGCTTCGCACTGCTGCTGGAACGGCAACAAACGGCCCTGCTCAAACAGTTGCTGAGCGAACAGCAGCGCGCGACCATCGACTATGTCGCCGCAGACATCGACCAGCGGCTGCACCGCCGCCTCGGCATCCTGGCGGAAGCCGCCAGCGTCGTCCCGCTCGAACAGCTCGACGATCCCGCCCGCCTTGAGGACATGCTGCGCGAGCGGCCGAACCTGCTCAGGCTCTTCGATGGCGGCATCATCATCGTCAAACCCGACGGCGCGGGCGCCTTCGCCGACTATCCGCCCGTGCCGGGCCGGCGCGAGCATGGCTTCGAGCACTTCGCCGCGGTTGCCGATGTCATCCGCACCGGTCGGCCGGCGGTGGGCAAGCCCTTCATCGCGCCCCTGCTCGGCAAGCCGGTGCTTGGTTTTGCCATGCCGCTGCGCGACAAGGACGGCCGCCTGGCGGCGATACTCGCTGGCGTCAGTTCATTGCAGGCACCCGACCTGCTCGGCATCGTCAACCAGCAGCGCTATGGCAAGACCGGCGATCTCTTGGTGATCGCTCCGCAGCACGGGATGGTGGTGATCGGCACCAATCCGGCCGACATGCTGCGCGCACTGCCGCCGCCGGGCGTGAATGTCATGGTCGACCGCTTTCGCGCCGGTGATGAGGGTTCGGGGGTCAGCATCAACCTCAAGGGCGTCGAGCAACTGGTGTCGGGGCGGCGCTTGTCGGCGGTCGAAGGCTGGTTCGTCGTGGCGCGGCTGCCGACCGCGGAGGCCTTCGCGCCCATCGCGGCCTTGCGTCAGCTGGTGTTCGGCGGCGCCTTGGTGCTGTCGCTGCTGGTGGCGGCGCTGGCGACGCTGTGGGTGCGCCGCGCGCTGGCACCCTTGCAGGAGGCGACGAGGGCGCTCGACGCAATTTCCGCTGGCACGGCCCCGCTGCAAGCACTGCCGGTAGCGCGGCAGGACGAGGTCGGTCGCCTGGTGGAAAGCTTCAATCGCCTGCAGCAACGGCTGCTGCTACGCGAGACCGAGATGTCGCTGGCGCAGGAGCGCTTTGCCGTCGCCTTCCGCGCCAGCCCGATCGCCGCTTCGATCGGGCGGATCGCCGATAGTTGTCTGATCGAGGTCAACGCCAAATGGCAGCAGGATTTCGGCTGGACGCGGGAGGAGCTTGTCGGCAGGAAGGCGCTGGACCTCGGCCTCTGGCCGGACCCGGCGGCGCGCCAGGCCTTCATCGAGGCGCTGCGCCGCGATGGCAGCGTCTTCGACCATATCACCCGCTGGCGACGCAAGGATGGCGAGCTGCGCGACGTCAGCATGTCGGCGGAACTCATCAACATCGACGGCGAGCCCTGCGTGCTGGCGTTCGCAACCGATGTGACCGATCGGCTGCGGGTGGAGCGGGCGCTGGCCGAGAGCGAGGCACGCAACCGCCGCATCGTCGAAACGGCCAACGAAGGCATCTGGGTCATCGGCCCGGACAACCGGGTGAGCTTCGTGAACCAGCGCATGGCGGACATGCTGGGCTACGCGCAGGACGAGATCCTCGGCCGGCGGGCGGAAGATTTTTTCTATGCGGAAGACCTCGCCGCGCATCGCCAGCACATGGCATTGCGCGCGCAGGGGCTGGGCAGCAGCTACGAGAGGCGCTTCCTGCGCCAGGACGGCAGCGAGTTATGGACGCAGGTTTCGGGTACCGCCATCATGAATCCGGATGGCAGCTACGGCGGCGCCTTCGGCATGTTCACCGACATCAGCCACCTCAAGGTGCAGCAGCGCCAGCTCGAGCACCTCGCACACTATGACGCGCTGACCGGCATTCCCAACCGCGTGCTGCTGGCCGACCGCATGCAACTGGCACTGGCCCAGGCGCGCCGCACCGAGCGGCTGATGGCGGTCTGCTACGTCGATCTCGACGGCTTCAAGCCGATCAACGATGACTTCGGCCATGAGGCCGGCGACCGCCTGCTGGTGGAAATCGCCCAGCGCCTGCGCGAGGGCCTGCGCGGCGGCGATACCGTGGCGCGGCTGGGTGGCGACGAGTTCGTGCTGCTGCTGGGCATCGAACGATTGGAGGAGTGCGATACGGCGATACGCCGGGTGCTCGATGCCATCGCCCGGCCGCTGACCGTGGCCGGCAGCCCGGTGACGATCTCGGCCAGCATCGGCGTGACCCTCTTCCCGCTCGACGAGTCCGATCCCGACACCCTGCTGCGCCATGCCGACCAGGC
>DDWF01000318.1:0-15114 GCA_002345845.1 Betaproteobacteria bacterium UBA2293
GCCAGTTCGAAGAAATTGGAGGCGCCGATCATCGTAGACGGCCCGGCGACATCGTGCTGGACGCGGAACTTGCGGTTCAGCCAGTAGCCGAGGCCGGCGATCAGCAGACCTTGCAGGAAAATCGGCACGGCCAGCATGCCGATGATCAGCGGCTGCTTGACGATGGCCTCGCCCTGGAAGGCAAACAGCAGCACCAGCGTCGCCAGCAGGGCCATGATGGTGAACGGGCCGATGCGTTCCTGGGCGGCCTTGAAGGCCGCCTCGCCGCCGCGCAGGAAATGGGCGCGCAGCCCCTGGGCGATGGCCAGCGGAATGACGATGTACATCACCACCGACAGCAGCAGCGTGTCCCACGGCACCGGAATGGCCGAGACACCGAGCAGCAGCGCGACGATGGGGGCGAAGGCGAAGACCATCACCAGATCGTTCAGGGCCACCTGCGAGATGGTGAAATTGGCATTGCCGCGGCACAGGTTGCTCCAGACGAAGACCATCGCCGTGCANNATCAGGCCGGCGATGTAGCTGTCGAGCTGCTCGGCCGGCAGGTAGGGGGCGAAGATATGGCGGATGAACAGCCAGCCGAGCGCTGCCATGGTGAACGGCTTGACCGCCCAGTTGATGAACAGCGTGATGCCGATGCCGGCCTTCTGGTCCTTGATCTCATGGATGGTCGAGAAGTCGATCTTCATCAGCATCGGCACGATCATCACCCAGATGAGCAGGCCGACCGGGATGTTCACCTGCGCATATTCCAGTCGCCCCAGCGCCTGGAAGGCCGCCGGGAACCACTGGCCGAGGACAATGCCGGCGACGATGCAGAGCACCACCCAGAGACTCAGCCAGCGCTCGAAAAAGCCGATCGGCGCACCGGCGATCTGTTTGCCGGCAACTTCGCACTGGGCGCTCATTGTTCGCACTCCTGATGAATGCGCGCGGCAGCTGCCTTGACCTCGGCGGCGCTCATGCTTTCCAGCGGCAATTTGACGAAGGCCTCGATGCGCTGGCGTAGCAGCTCGTAGGCCTTTTCGAAGGCGGCGCGCCGGGCTTCCATGGGCTCGACATGGGCCGGGTCGTCAATGCCCCAGTGGGCGGTGGTCGGATGGCCGAGCCAGATCGGGCAGGCTTCGCCGGCAGCCGAGGCGCAGACGGTGAAGATGTAGTCGATCTCCGGCGCCCCGGGCAGGGCGAACTCGTCCCACGACTTGCTGCGCGGATGACCGCCGTTCGGCCACGGCACGCCGTGCGCAGCGAGCGTTTCCAGGGCCACCGGATTGACCTTGCCGCTCGGCTGGCTGCCGGCGGAAAAGGCGCGGAGGCGACCGCCGCCGAGGTGATTGAACAGCGCCTCGCCGAGAATCGAGCGGGCCGAGTTGCCGGTGCACAGCACCAGTACGTTGAAGGTTTTCTGGCTCATGGGTTTCCGTCATTAACAGTGTTCATCGGTGGCGCAAGCGTGCGCCGCCTCGCCGCAGGGTTCGCCGGCGCAGCAATGCTCGGTCAGGAAGCCGAGCAGTTCGTTCATCGCCGGGTAGTCGGCCGAGTAGAAGATGAAGCGGCTCTCCTGGCGGCTGCGGATCAGCCCGGCATTGCTCAGCTCCTTCAGATGAAAGCTGAAGCTGCCGTTCGGCTCGGCGCCGACCGCCGCTGCCAGCTCGGCCACCGCCAAGCCATTGCTGCCGGCCTGCACCAGGCGGCGATAGACGCGCAGGCGGGTTTCGTGCGCCAGGGCCTTGAGGGCGGTCGTTGCGAGTTCGGTATCCATATTTCTAGAATAATCGAAATGATGGCGCCGAAGCAAGGCGCTTGCGCGCCCTGCGTAGCCACGCTGGGCCTAGACGCTGAACTGCAGCGTCGAGGCGCGCAGGCGGTCGGCCAGGCTGGCGACTTCGTCGGCTGAGGCCGAGGAGGCGGCGGCGGCCTTGGCGCCGCGTTCGATCATCTGCGCCATGCGTTCGGTGTTCTGGGCGATCTGCTCGGCGGCCAGACGCTGCTCGCCGAGGACGTCGACGATTTCGCGGGCGGCCACGGCCGAGCGCTCGCAGAAGGTCTCGATCCGGTGAGTGGCCGCCTCTGCCTGCGAAGCCAGTTCGGTGCCGCGCTGCGACCGTTCGGCGGTGGCGGCAACGGCGTCGCTGCTCAGCGTCGCCGCTTCACCCAGGCGCAGCACCAGGCCCTCGATCTTGCGTGTGGTGTCGGCGGTGTGATTGGCCAGCTTGCGCACCTCGTCGGCNNGCGGCCTCGATGGCGGCATTGAGCGAGAGCAGGTTGGTCTGCTCGGAAATTTCCTTGATTTCCTGGGCGAAGCCGGCGATCTGCCGGGTGTGCTCCTTGAGTTCCAGCATCGAGGTGGCGGCAGCGCCGGCCTGCTCGGAAATGTTGCCGATTTCGGCGATCGCCTGGTGGATGATGTGACCGCTTTCCTTGGCCGTTTCGCGGGTGATCCGCGTCGCGTCGGCGGCGCTGCCGGCACTTTCCGCCATCACGGCGATGGCCGTGGTCAGTTCTTCGATGGCGGCGGTGATGGTCGATGCCGAATCGCTCTGCAGGCTGCTCGCCGCCGCCACTTCCTGGGCCGACTGGCGCAGGGCGAGGGCGTTGCCGGAGGTCTTCTCGGCATCGGTCTTGACGTTGCCGATTAGCAGGCGCAGCCGGTTCTGCATCTCTTCGATGGCGGCGACCAGCGAACTGGCGGCAGCCCGGCCGCTGTCGAGACGCTGGGTCAGGTCGCCGTCGGCGACGCGCCGGGTGGCGGCGACCACCGGTTCCAGTTCACCGCCCAGGCGCTGCAGGATGCGCCGGCCGAGCAGGGCGGCGAGCGCCAGGAAGACCAGCGAACCGCTGATGCCGACGGCGAGGACGAGCAGGGCGTTCTCGGTAAAGCGCTGCTCGGCCAGTTGCGCCGCCTGTTCGCCGCCTTGCCGGCTGGCCTGGCTGATGGCGGCGAAGCTGGCGCCCAGCGCCTCGAGCAGCGGCCGGTCGGCGTCGCGCAGGGCGGCGTCGACCATCACCGTGTATTTCCCCTCGCCCGGCTCGTTCTCGGCCAGCACCTGGTCGTAGAGCAGGTTCAGCTCCTCGGCCAGGCGGCGGATTTCGGCGATTTGCTCGGCGTCGGCGAGGCCGCCGGCACGGTGCTGCGCTTCCAGTGCCGAGATCTGCTGCCAGAAGGCCTGCCGGCCGGCGAAAAACTCGGCCTGGCCCTTGTCGAACTCGGAGGCCATGTAATTGCGCAGCAGCATCGCGGTGAGTCCGCGCTGCTGCGCTTGGAAGGCGCTCTGGGCGCCGCTGACCTGTGACAGCGCCTGGCTGGCCCGGGCAACGCCGGCCGAGACGTCGCGCACATCGTCACGGAAGGCCTGCAGGCAGAGCAGGGCGGTCAGCAGGAGCAGCACGCCGAAGGCGCTGCCGACACCAACCATGGCGAACAACCCGCCGCGGATGGAAAGGGAATCAAGAAGGCGCATGGTGAAAATGCCTTAAGTGTCAAAAACATCAACACTCTAGATGGCAAATATTTCAGCCGATTGACGCTCCCGGATTCATTGCTGTCGGTGCCAAGGCTCGTCTGACCAGCCTTGGCGGGGGCTTTTGCTTTGTTACAGCCTGTCATTCGGTTGTAACAATCGCTGGTTAATCTGCATTGCGTTACTACTTTCACCCACGCAGGAGATTACCCATGTTCAAGCAATCCAAGCTCGTATCCGCTCTCGCCGTTGCCGGCGTTGCCCTGTTCGGGGCTACGGCCGCCCAGGCCCAGATCGTCAAGATTGACGGTTCCTCGACTGTCTACCCGATTACCGAGGCTGTTGCCGAAGATTTCCAGAAGGCCAAGAAGAACGCCATCAAGGTGACGGTCGGCATTTCCGGGACCGGCGGCGGTTTCAAGAAGTTCTGCCGTGACGAAACCGATTTCGCCAATGCTTCGCGCCCGATTACCGAGAAGGAAATGAAGGCCTGTAAGGAAGCTGGCATCGAATACATCGAAATGCCGGTTGCCTATGACGCGCTGACCGTCGTCATCAACCCGAAGAACACCTTCCTCAAGCAGGTTACCGTCGAGGAAATGAAGAAGCTGTGGGAGCCGGCTGCCCAGGGCGTCGTCATGAAGTGGAATCAGGTCAATCCGGCCTGGCCTGATGCGCCGGTCAAGCTGTTCGGCGCTGGCGCTGACTCCGGTACCTTTGAATATTTCACCGAAGCCATGGTTGGCAAGGCCAAGTCCTCGCGCGGCGACTATACCGCTTCCGAAGACGACAATGTGCTGGTCCAGGGCGTCTCGCGTGACGTCAATGCCATCGGCTACTTCGGCTATGCCTACTACGCCGAGAACCAGTCCCGCCTGAAGGCACTGCCGATCGTCAATCCGAAGACCGGCAAGGCCGTCGAGCCGTCCGGCACCAACGTCGAGAACGGTACCTACGCTCCGCTGTCGCGTCCGATCTTCGTCTATGTCAAGGCCAAGTCGCTGGACAAGCCGGAAGTTCGTGAGTTCGTCGAGTTCTACATGAAGAACGCCGACAAGCTGGTCCGCGAAGTCAAGTACGTGCCGCTGCCGAAGGCTGCTTACGAAGGCAATATCAAGCACGCCAAGGACAAGAAGATCGGCACCGTGTTCGGTGGCAAGAACGAAATCGGCATCACCGTCGAGGAAATCCTGAAGCGCGAAGCGAAGATGTAAACCGTACTTGGCGGACGCCGGTCGTCCGCCATCGAACAGGCCGATCCGACTAAGGGTCGGCCTTGTTTCCGAAGGGAATCTTCAAGTGAATCACGCCATGTCTGCAAACAATGCTTCCGACCTGCATCAGGTCAGCGACCGCCTGGCCCACAACGCCATGCGCAATGTCAGCGAGCGCCTCATCGAGATGCTGCTGCTGGCTGCCGCCGCTGTTTCGGTTCTGACCACGGTCGGTATCGTCTATGTCCTCGTCTCCGAGTCCATCCATTTCTTCCAGAACGTCCCGATCATCGACTTTCTGACCGACACCCAATGGACCCCGCTGTTCGATGATGCCCACTACGGCATCATGGTCCTCATTTCCGGCACCCTGGTTTCTTCCGGTGTCGCGCTGGCGGTGGCCATCCCGATGGGTACCATCATCGCCATCTACCTGTCCGAGTTTGCCAATCCGAAGGTGCGCGAAATCGCCAAGCCGGTGCTCGAACTGCTCGGTGGCATCCCGACCATCGTCTTCGGCTATTTCGCCCTGTTGATCGTCACCCCGCTGCTGCAGAAGGTGTTCCCGGAACTGCCCGGCTTCTCGCTGCTTTCCGCCGGCCTGGTGATGGGCATCATGATCGTCCCCTACATTGCCTCGCTGTCCGAGGACGCCATGCGCGCCGTGCCGATGAGCATGCGCGAAGGCTCCTACGCGATGGGCGCGACCAAGCTCTACACCGCCATCCACGTCGTCGTCCCGGCCGCCGTTTCCGGCCTGGCCGCTTCCTACATCCTGGGCATCTCGCGGGCGGTTGGCGAAACGATGATTCTGGCGGTCGCCGCCGGCATGCAGCCGAACCTGACCTGGAATCCGATGGAGCCCGCGGCGACCATCACTTCCTACATCGTGCAAGTGGCGCTGGGCGATCTGCCGCATGGCTCGATCGGCTACCAGACCATCTTTGCCGCCGGCCTGACCCTGCTGCTGATCACGCTGGCCTTCAATATTGCCGGCCAGTGGCTGCGTCGCCGTTACCGTGAGGCTTACTGACATGACCCCGATGACTACCGAACAAATCCGCGCGCTGATTGCCCGCGGCAAACTCAAGGACACCCTCTTTCAGGCCGTCGGCATCTTCTGCCTGGCAGTCGGTTTGCTGGTGATCTTCCTGCTCGTCGGCGACATGCTGATCCGCGGCCTGGACCGACTGAACCTGGATTTCTTCACTGAGTTCGCCTCGCGTCGTGCCTCGCAGTCCGGCATCCTCTCGGCCTGGGTCGGCACCATCCTGGTGATGTTCGTCACCGCCATGGCGGCCGTGCCGCTCGGCGTCGCCGCCGGCATCTACCTGGAGGAGTATGCCAAGCGTAACTGGATCACCGACATCATCGAGATCAACATCACCAATCTCGCTGCTGTCCCGTCCATCGTCTATGGCCTGCTGGCGCTCGGCATCTTCGTCTATACCTTTGGCTTCGGGCAGAGCATCCTCTCGGCCGGCCTGACGCTGGCGCTGCTGATCCTGCCGATCGTCATCGTGTCGACCCGGGAAGCCATCCGCTCGATTCCGGCGATGATCCGCGAAGGTTCGATGGCCGTCGGTGCGACGCGCTGGCAGACCTGCCGCTACCACATCATCCCCTACGCCATGCCCGGCATCCTGACCGGCGTCATCATCGGCCTGGCCCGCGCCATCGGCGAAACGGCCCCGATCATCACCATCGGCGCGCTGACCTTCATCGCCTTCCTGCCGCCGGTGCCTTTCTCCGCCACCGGTGCCGATGGCGTTTCGGCCGGCCTGTTCGATTGGGTGATGTCGCCCTTCACGGTGATGCCGATCCAGATCTTCAACTGGACCTCGCGTCCCGATCCGGCCTTCGAGGTCAATGCCGCCGCCGCCGGCTTCGTGCTGATGGGCATGGTGTTGTCGATGAACGCCATCGCCATCTACCTGCGCTACCGCATGCGCAAGAACATCAAGTGGTAACCGAACAAATTTCAGAATTGGAGCAGTCCATGCAAGTTCACGATAATCCCCAGCTCAAGGCCGAAGCCCGCAACTTCAACTTCTTCTACGGCGAGGCTCAGGCGCTGAAGAACATCAACATGCCGATCTACGACAAGAAGGTGACGGCGCTGATCGGTCCTTCCGGTTGCGGCAAATCCACCTACCTGCGCAGCTTCAACCGCATGCACGACCTCTACCCGGGCAACCGCTACCAGGGCGAGATCCGCTTCTTTCCGGACAACACCAACCTGTTGTCGCCGGATGTCGATCCGATCGAAGTGCGGATGCGTATCGGCATGGTCTTCCAGAAACCGAACCCGTTCCCCAAGACCATTTTCGAGAACGTTGCCTACGGCCTGCGCGTGCGCGGCGAGAACAACAAACGCGTCCTCGACGACAAGGTTGAACACGCACTGAAGGGCGCGGCGATCTGGGACGAAGTCAAGGACCGCCTGCAGGAACTGGCGCCGAACCTTTCCGGCGGCCAGCAGCAGCGTCTGTGCATTGCCCGCGCCCTGGCCACAGATCCGGAACTGCTGCTGTTCGACGAGCCGACCTCGGCGCTCGACCCGATCGCCACCGGCGCCATCGAGGAACTGGTGCACGAGCTGAAGAAGCGGGTGACGATTCTCATCGTCACTCACAACATGCAACAGGCGGCGCGGGTTTCCGACTACACCGCCTACATGTACCTTGGCGAGATGATCGAGTTCGGCAAGACCGACGAGATCTTCCTCAAGCCGAATGACAAACGCACTGAAGATTACATCACCGGCCGCATGGGCTGAGGAGAAGAAAATGCCGGAATCACAACACGTATCCAGCCAGTTCGACGAAGACCTCAGCCGCCTGCGCAGCCACGTGCTGCAGATGGGCGGGCTGGTCGAAACCCAGGTCGCCGCCGCCATCGAGGCCTACAGCAGCGGTGAGGTGGCCAGCGTCAAGGCCATCGTCGAGACCGATCGCCGGGTCAATGAACTGGAAAAGGCCATCGACGACGATTGCGCCCACATCATCGCCAAGCGTCAGCCGACGGCTTCCGACCTGCGCCTGGTGCTCGGCATCAGCAAGATCGTCACCGACCTCGAACGGGCCGGCGACGAGGCCAAGAAAATCGCCAAGGGCGTCCGCCGTATCTACGAAGGCGGTCACCTGCCGGCGCAATACGGCGTTGGCATCCGCCATCTGGCGGAAGCCGCGTTGAATCTGGTGCGCCAGGCGCTCGATGCCTTCGCCCGCCTCGATACCGAGCAGGCGAAGACGGTCATCCGCATGGATTCTGATGTCGATGTCGAGTTCAAGTCGATCATCCGCCAGCTGATCACGCACATGATGGAAGACCCGCGTACCATTACGACCTCGATCGACATCATCACCATCGCCCGCGCCATCGAGCGCATCGGCGATCATGCCAAGAACGTATCGGAACAGGTGATTTACGTGGTAGAAGGGCGCGACATTCGTCATAACAAGGAGGCTGCCAAGTGACACCGACGATTCTGGTTGTCGAAGACGAACCGGCAATCCAGGAGCTTGTTGCCATCAATCTCAAGCACGCCGGCTTCTTGGTCGTGCGGGCGGACAGTGCCGAAGAGGCTGAATCGGCCATTCGTGCCGCCCTGCCCGACCTGCTGGTCCTCGACTGGATGCTGCCCGGCCAGTCCGGCGTGGCGCTGGCGAAGAAAATCCGCGCCGACGAACGCACCCGCGAACTGCCGATCATCATGCTCACCGCCCGCGTCCATGAAGAGGACAAGGTGCAGGGCCTCGAGGCCGGCGCCGATGACTACGTGACCAAGCCCTTCTCACCGAAGGAACTGGTCGCCCGCGTCCGCGCCGTGCTCCGCCGCCGCGCCCCGCATCTGGCCGGCGAAGCGGTCGAGGTCGGCGATCTGGCGCTTAACCCGGCCACCCATCGCGTGCTCGCCGCCGGCCAGCCGATCGAACTGGGGCCGACCGAGTTCCGTCTGCTGTTCTTCTTCATGACCCACTCCGAGCGCGTCTATACCCGCGCCCAGCTGCTTGACGAAGTCTGGGGCGACCACGTCTTCATCGAAGAGCGCACAGTCGATGTCCATATCCGCCGCCTGCGTGCGGCGCTGGAATCAACCGGCCATCACGAGCGCGTCGAGACGGTCCGCGGCACCGGCTACCGCTTCCGGGGAGCCTGAAGCGGGTGAGTTCCTATCTGCCGCGGGCGCTGATTTTCGCCCTGCTGACGGCCCTGCTGGCTTTTCCGCTTGGCTATTTCGCCAAACCGTGGATGGGCTGGGCCTTGTTCTACCTGGGACTCAGCCTGCAACTCGCCTACCACTACCGCAACTTCGCCCGCCTCGAACGATGGTCGCGGCGGCCGATGCTAGACGCCAGCCTGGAGGGCGACGGCGAGTGGGATAGCGTCTTCCGCCGCCTGTACAGCCACGAGAAGGAGTTGCTGGCCAAGATCGAGCAGCGCGAGCGCGACATTGCCCGGCTGATCGCCGCCGTCCATGTGATGAACGATGGTGTCGTCCTGCTCGACGGTTTCTTTCAGATACAGTTCTGCAACAAGACGGCCGAGCGCCAGCTGGGCCTCGATGCAGCCACCGACCGCGGCCAGCCGATCGGCAACATCGTGCGCCAGCCGGAATTCGTCGACTACATCGACCGCCGCGACTTCACGCGGCCGCTGATCCTGCGCCTGGAGCGCTATTTCGAGCGCGTACTCTCGCTCTACGTGATCACCTACGCCGAGGACAGCTGGTTGCTGCAGGTCAAGGATGTGACGCAGACCGACAAACTCGACCGCATGCGTCGCGACTTCGTCGCCAACGTCTCGCACGAGCTGCGGACGCCGCTGACGGTACTCGCCGGCTTCCTGGAAACCTTGCAGGAAATCGACTTCGACGCCGAGGAACGCCAGCGCTACCTGGGCATGATGGCCGAGCAGTCGAAGCGCATGCAGTCCATCGTCCAGGATCTGCTGACCCTGTCGTCGATCGAATCGGCGCCGCCGCCGGAAAATGATCCCGTCGACATGGCCAGCCTGGTCGACAAGCTGCGTCGCGATGCCGAAGCATTGTGCGCCGGGCGGCACACCATTGCCGTCGTCAGCGAAGGGCAGGGCGACCTCTGCGGTTGCGAGCCGGAGCTGGTCAGCGCTTTCGGCAACCTGGTAGCCAATGCCGTGCGCTACACGCCGGACGGCGGCACGGTGACCATTTCCTGGAAGGTGTCGGCGGAAGGCGCGGAGTTTGCCGTCAGCGACACCGGCATCGGCATCGACGCCAAGCACATCCCGCGCTTGACCGAACGCTTCTACCGCGTTGACCGTGGCCGCTCACGCGACGCCGGCGGCACCGGCCTCGGCCTGGCTATCGTCAAGCATTCGCTGAGCCGCCACCAGGCGACGCTGGAAATCACCAGCAAGCTCGGCGAGGGCAGCCGTTTCGCCGCCCGTTTCCCGGCCAGCCGGGTGGTGCTCACGACCTGAATTACCAAAAATTCAAGAAATGCATTGACGGATCATCGACGGCTGAGCATAATGATTGGCTCTCTGGCGCGGGATGGAGCAGTTGGCAGCTCGTCGGGCTCATAACCCGAAGGTCGCAGGTTCAAGTCCTGCTCCCGCAACCAGGAAAGTCGAAACCCTTGTCCAGCCTTGTCTGACAGGGGTTTTTGCTTTTTGGCGGCGGTGCCGGCAAAGTGTGCCGAGGGCCGCGTGGTCCGTTGATGGGCTTTCGACCATGGAAAACACCGCATCAGTGCCGGGCGCAAGGACGTGAGGCAGCGTCTTCTGGCCGCCATGGCAGTCCTCATGCGCATGCTGCTGATGGCTGCCGGCGCCTGCATTTACCCCGTTTTTGCCGCCGATCTCACGCTACAGACCGTGAGCCTGCAACTGCCGGCGGGGACTGCGGAGGTCGATGTCTATTGGCCGGGCAGCACGACGAAGGCACCGCTGGTGATCGTCGCCCACGGCTTCTCCCGCAGTCGGCAGAACATGGCCGGCTGGGGCCGGCATCTCGCCGGCGCGGGCTTCGTTACCGTTGTTCCCGATCTGCCGGCATGGTCCGACCATGCGCGCAACGGCCTCTTCCTTTCGCAACTGCGCGAGCACCTGCTGAGCGATCCTGCCTGGCAGGCGCGGATTGACCCGGCGCGGGTCGGGCTATTGGGCTTTTCCGCCGGCGCCCTGGCCAGCCTGCTGTCGGCCGCCGCCTCTCCGGGGCTGGCCATCTGGGTCGGACTCGATCCGGTCGATCATCAAGGTCGCGGCGTGCACGCCGCCGCCATGCTTCAGTTGGCCGCTGTCGTGCTGACCGCCGAGCCGTCAGCCTGCAACGCGGATGGCAACGCCCGCGACATCGTCGCCGCCTTGCCGCAAGGTGAACATTTCCGCATTGCCGGTGCCGTGCATGTCGATGGCGAGTGGCCGACCAGCTGGCTGGCCGAACGCGTGTGCGGCCGGTCGACGGAGGAGAAGCGCCGCGCCTTCCAGGAGCGGGCGACCCAGGCGCTGAAAGACGCATTCGCCTCGCCGGCAGTGAATTTCTGACCCGGCTCCGGGGGCCTCAGCCGCTTTCCGGCTTTTTTCCGCTAGGCCAGTGGCGTTTCAGGCGGCTTTTCGGCATCAACAACTTTCCGGAGCAGCGCGCATAGCTGGGCGATTTCATCCCGCGTCAGGGCGCCGCGAAGCCACTGGCCGGTACCGGCCATCATCTCCTGCATGGCCGCCTCGATGGTCTGGCAGCCGGTTGCCGAAAGCTGTACCGGTTTGACGCGCAGGTCATCGGATTTTTGCGAACGCTCGACCAGGCCGCGTTCCGCCAGTTGCAGCATGACCTTGGTCAGGCCGCCGGAGGTGATGACCACCTGGTACTGGATCTGCGAAGGCGTCATCTGATGCGGCGCCGGGGCGTTGCGCAGGGTGGCGAGGACGTCGAACTCGGCCGCCGACAGGCGGAATTTTTCCAGCACCGGCTGCATGGCGGCCAGCGAGCGCCCGTGCGCCCATTGCAGGGCGAGAAACAGCGGCGAAATCTCGGGATCGAGGGCGCTGTCCCACTGATGGGTCTGCATGCTGGTGTTTCTGGCCATAGCCGCGACTCCTGCGCTCGTTGATAGCGGGAAATGTTTCGTATTGTAAGTTATCTTGCGAGAAAGATAATCGCTGGGTAGTCTGTATGCAGGACAAATACAGATGGATGTTGCAATGAAAACGATCAAGTACCTGCTTTGGGGTGGCCTGGCCTGCATCAGCCTGTTGTGGTGGGCGGTCGACCAGACCGATTTTCTCGCCCTCGACGGCCTTTTCGCCTGGCGCAATGTGCTGGTCCAGTATTCCGGCATCGTCGGCATCGGCGTCATGAGCTTGGCCATGATGCTGGCCGTCCGCCCGGTTTTTCTCGAACGCTACGTCGACGGCCTGGACAAGATGTACCGCCTGCACAAGTGGCTGGGCATCACCGGTCTGCTGGTTTCGCTCAGTCACTGGCTGCTGGCCAAGGGGCCGAAATGGGCTGTTGGCTTCGGCTGGCTGGAACGCCCGGTGCGGCCGCCGCGGCCCAATCTGCCGGAGGGGTCGTTACAGCAGATTTTCGCCAGCCAGCGCGGTCTGGCCGAAGGCGTCGGCGAGTGGGCGTTCTACCTTGCCGTCGTGCTGATGCTGCTGGCGCTGATCAAATACTTTCCCTATCGCCGCTTCTTCCAGACGCATCGCCTGCTGGCGGTCACCTATCTGGCCTTCGTCTTCCACGCCGTGATCCTGCTCAAGTTCGATTACTGGGCAAGTCCGCTGGGTGCGGTGATGGCGGTCATCATGGCGCTGGGCAGTGTCTCGGCAGTGCTCAGCCTGCTGCGCAAGCGGCTGGGTGGTCGGCGGGTGGCGGCCGAAGTGACGGCTGTCGACTGGCAGCAGGAAATGGGTGTGCTGGCGGTGGACCTGCGCCTGGGGGCCGGCTGGCCCGGTCACCAGGCGGGGCAGTTCGCCTTCGTCACCTTCCATGCCGACGAGGGGCCGCATCCCTACACCATCGC
Source organism: Betaproteobacteria bacterium UBA2293 (assembly GCA_002345845.1). Next base: position 12,686 of record DDWF01000318.1, read on the forward strand.
TTCCGCGTGGGCCGGTGATGGTCATGTCCGCTTCCTGATCAAGGGTCTGGGCGACTACACGAAAGCCTTGCCGTCGCGTCTGCGGGTCGGTGACCGGGCGGTGCTGGAAGGCCCTTACGGCCGCTTCAACTTCGCCGGCAGCGGTGGGCGCCAGATCTGGATCAGCGGCGGCATCGGCATCACCCCCTTCGTCGCCCGCATGCAGGCGCTGGCTGGCAGTGGTGGCGGGCAGCCGGTGGACCTCTTCCACAGCAGCGCACAACTGACACCGGAGATCAGCCGTCGCCTGAATGAGGATGCGGCGCGGGCGAAGGTCAGGCTGCACCTGTTCCACGGCCGCAAGTTCGCCATCGCCGATCTGCTGAACGGCATCGACGACTGGCGCAATGCCGACATCTGGTTCTGCGGCCCGGCCGCCTTCGGACGCCAAGTGCGCGAGCGCCTGCTGGCCCTCGGCCTGCCGGCGCAGCGCTTCCATCAGGAGTTGTTCGAGATGCGCTGAGGCCGGCGTGGGCAAGCCACGCCGTCGTCAGCTGGATCATGTGTCTTACTGCTTTTGCAGCGCCGGCGCCTTCCATTGCCCGGAGAGCGCCTCATCCTTCGGCCAGTAGAGGCGCAGGGCGATCCAGAACGGACCCTTGGGCGATGGCAGCCAGTTCGATTCCCTGTCCTTGCCCGGGCTTTCGTTCTGCACCAGGATGGTCAAGCCGCCGTCGGCATCGCGCTTCATTTGCGGCAGCATCGGCGAGTTGATCAGGTAGCGGTTGAGTGGATTGGCATAGAGCAGGCTGGCCGGCAGTTCGTACATGGTGGCCGACCAGAAGGCAGAGACCGGCGGCAGTTGGTCGGCGGCGAAACGCAGCACGTAGCGGTTGCTGCCATCGAGCCGCTGGCCCTGGTGGTCGACGCGATAGGCCGGATACATGGCCTCGGCGGCGGAGTTGCCCCAGATTCCGAGGACGGCGGCGGCAAAGCGGTAGGCATAGTTGTTCTGCAGATGCTCGCGGGTGCCGAACACGTCGCCCGAGGTCAGCTTGCCGGTGGCGACCAGCTTGTTGATTTCGCCCAATTCCTTCCAGGCGTCGGCCATACCATCCTGGAACGCCTGTTTTTCGGCGGCGCCCAGCGTGCTTGCGTCGAAGCGCTTGCCGGCACCGATGCCGACCTTGGCGAAGCGGCTCATCAGCTCTTTCTCGCTGGGGTGCGTCGGGCAGAACTGGAGCACGAAGTTGAGGATGTTGAAGAAATCGAGCGAGGTCTTCTGGGTTTCCGGCGTCAGCGGATCAACGTAGGCGATTGGCGGTGCGGCCGTCGGCGCGCGCTGGCCGAGGAAGGCCGACAGTGGCTGTGCCTTGTAGGCCGCCTGGATCTGGCGCACCTTGTCGATTTCGCCGGGATTGAACAGTTGCGTCCGGTAGATCGCGATGCCCAGTTCGGTTTCCGAGCGCACCACATGACTGATGCCGGCCGGTGTCTTGCCTTGCCAGCGCGGACCAACGAGCAGGATCTTGCCGCCATCATTGCCGGTCGTCCGGCTGCCGACATAGGCAAAATTGAAAGTGTAGGCATCGACGAACTGGATCGAGAAGTAGCGGTCCTTTTCGATGGCCGGTACGGTCAGCACCAGCGGCTCGGTGCGCAGGTCGAAGGCGAGCATCGAATAGGGCGTGTCCGAATTCGGCGTCTGGACGGCCTTGTCTTCCGGGGTGAAAACGCGGCCGATGCTGGAAAGCTGGTTGGGCGGTGCCTTGTACTCGCGGTTGTTCTTGTCGACCGTGTAGGCATGCAGGATCCGGTAGCTGTCGACGATCGGGAAGCCGTAGGTATAGGCCTCCTTGGCGATGGCGCGGATTTCGGCCGGCGGCACCGGCAGGGCAGCCAGGGCCGGTGCCGCCGCACCCAGGAAGCCGATGCCGGCAGCGAGGCCGAGGGCCAGTTGCTTCAGGTTTTTCATGTTGCTTGATCCTCCATGGTCAGGGGGCACCTGATGAGAGCGGGTGGGGGCCTCGGCCGGTCTGGCGACTATTTGACCAGTTCGATTTCGTTCAGCTTCCAGGTCTTGTCGAACCAGGGCTCGAGCGGACCATAGAGGCGGAACAGCATGTTCCAGCCCTTGCCGGGGATGGTCTGGATCCAGTTGCGCTCCATGCCGGCCGGTGCCTTGGGCCCGAAATAGACGTCCACCGAACCATCCTTGTTGACCACCAGACCCTTGTCCAGGCTGCTCACCTGCGGGAAGGCCTGGTCGGTCTGCAGCATCGAGCGGGTCTGGTTGTCATAGACGATGGCCGACCAGAAATCCTTCACCGGCGCCTTTGGCGCAACCCGCAGGCGATAGGTCTTGCCGCCATCCAGCGGCTTGCCCTGGGCATCGACGATGCCGACGGCGTACTGCGAACCCTGGCCGACCATCTTCGCTTCCATGGCCG
>DDWF01000318.1:15166-15947 GCA_002345845.1 Betaproteobacteria bacterium UBA2293
TCGGATAGTAGAAGGCCTCGGGAATGCGGCTCTGGTAGGTCAGCGTCCGCGCCGTCGCATCACCCACCTCGGCGGCCTCGGTCAGTATCTTCTTCATGCGGGCATCGGGCGCGAAGGGCTTGCCCTTCTCGATGCCGATCGAGGCAAAGAAGCCGAGCGTGATCGGGTCGATGGAATTGGCCGGCTCATTCTGGACGACGTAATTGAGCAGTTCCCAGAAACGGTAGTCGGCTGGTGCCACCGTCGAGAAATCGCGGTTGGAGACGTTGACGAAGGTGTTGGCCGGCGGCTTGGCCGCCTGCGCCAGCGGATAAATGCGGGTGCTCTTGTGCAGGCGCTCGATGGCCGGCTTGATGTCGCCCTTCACCGGCATGTTGCGCCAGACAAGGATGGACTCGAAGGTGGGAACGCGGACGACGATGTAACCATCGGGCACCTTGCCGGCAAAGCCCGGCGGCAAGAGCAGGTATTTGCCGCCCTGGCCCTTGTCCGGNNTCGGTGACGTACTTGAACCAGAAGTCGTCGATCATGCCCAGGGTCATGGGCGGCACTTCGACCACCAGCGGACCGTCATGCAGGTTGATCCAGATCCAGGTATAGGGGGTCGTGGCGTTCGGCGTCAGGAAAAGCGAACGAGCGTTCAGGTTCTGTTCAAAGGTCGGGATCGTCACATTGGCGGGGCCGACGCTCAGCAGGCCCTCGCGCAGTCCGGCCATGTTGACCGGCGCCAGGCCGAGCAGATAGGCCTGCACGGCGCGCTGGAAATCGAGATTGTCATAGA
>DDWF01000219.1 GCA_002345845.1 Betaproteobacteria bacterium UBA2293
CGGTGTAATGCACCGATACGGTCTGTCCGGCGGCGGCGGTGTCGCCAGAACCTTCGACGATCTCTTCAATAATCAGGCCGCTGGATGTGGTGGTTTGGGTCATGCGTTTCTCCTTGTGATGAACTCGATAAGAGCCGCGGGTTCGAGCGGCTTGCTGAAATAATAACCTTGGAAGATGTCGCAACCCATCTTGGCCAGCATGTGTGCCTGGCCTTCCTCTTCCACGCCTTCTGCCACCACCTTGTAGTTCAGTACCTGTGCGAGCGAGATGATCTGCTGAACGATGGCCTGCTTTCTTGAATCGGTCAGCAGGTCGGTGATGAAGACCCGATCGATTTTCAGCACGTTGGCTGGCAGTTGCGTCAAATAGACGAGGGAGGAATAGCCCGTGCCGAAGTCGTCGAGGGCGATGCCGACCCCCATGTTCCGCAAGGCTTCCAGCGTATCGTTGATGTTTCCCGCCGTACCCACCGCCATCGATTCGAGAATTTCCAGTTCGAGACGCGGTGCCGCCAGCGCGTTTCTGTCCAATGCCGCGCGCACCTGGGCAACAATTTCATTGGAACGGAACTGGGCCGGCGAGGCATTCACCGAGACGGCAATCGGGGGCAAGCCTTGAGCCTCCCACGCCGCCATCTGGGCACAGGCCGTGTCGATGACCCACTCGCCCAGTTGGGCGCCAAGACCGATGTCGTCGAGCAAGGGGATGAACTGGCCCGGAGAAACCAGTCCGAGTCTGGGCGATGCCCAGCGGATCAAGGCTTCCGCACCGACGACGCGGCCCGTGGTGACTTCGATCTTGGGCTGATAGACCAGAAAGAACTCTTTCCGATCCATGGCCTTGCGCAGATCCTGTGCCATCTCGAAGCGTACCCTGATCTCGACATTCATCTGATCGGAATAGAAACGGTAGCTGCCGCGCTGCTCGCGCTTGGACGCGTACATTGCCGCATCCGCGCTCTTCATCAGTTCTTCGATCTCCGCACCGTTGTCGGGGTATAGCGCGATGCCGATAGTGGCGGGCGCGCTGATGCTGCGGCCGGCAATATCGAGCGGTTGCGCGAGCTCGACACCAAGGTCGCTGGCGATGCGACCCACGATGGCGGCGGCGCCGGCCCGAGGAAGATCGGGAATCAGCACGACGAACTCGTCGCCGCCAAGTCGGGCGACCGTATCGGTATGGCGGGAAAATTTCCTGAGTTCCTTGGCGAATGAGACCAACAGGGCATCGCCGGCAGAGTGACCGAGACTGTCATTGACGTCCTTGAACTTGTCGATGTCGATGAGCATCAGGGCAACCGCCAGATTCTCCCGCTCCGCCCGCAACAGTGCCTGATCCACCCGGTCGCGCAGCAGTGTACGGTTGGGCAGGTCGGTCAATACATCGTAATGGGCCTGGTGAAACAGCTTGTCTTCCCACGAAATTCTGAAGGCGGCGGCGGCCAGCCGGTCGGCGAGGCTGCGCCCGGCCTGAACGATTTCCTCGGTTTCCTGTGGCGGTTCCCGGTAGGCCAGCACCAGGGCGCTGTCGAGCCGTTTGCCCACGCGTACGGGGAAAACGAGGGCCTGTGTCGCACCCTGATCGGCGAAATGTCGCAGGCCTTGCGCTGCAGGTGCGGCAAGGTCCAGCGTATACCAGGGTTCGTCGCTATCCCGGTCAGGGAAACCCTGCGTGTCGTGACTGATCAGGCGAGTGTCTTCCAGAGTGGTCGGCTTGGTATCGGCAGTCCACAGCAGAATATTGCCGGCACCGTCGAAGCGCAGCACGCCCGCGTGATCGCAGGATACGGCGGTAGGCACGTGCAGCAACAGGATCCGGATCACGGTGTCCATTTCCGAAGTGCTCAGAATCGCGCGATCGAGTTCACCAAGCGCCTGCAATAGATGAAATTTGTGATTCAGGTTGCCGGACATGCGGTTGAACGAGTCGGCCAGGCTGGCGAATTCGTCATTCCCCGTCACTTCAATGCGCCCGGCGAAGTCGCCCTGCGCAAGTTGCCGCGTATGCTGCTCCAGCCGCTCGAGCGGACGCATCTGGCGGCGGATCTGGCCGATGGCGAGCCAAGCCGCCAGCGCCATGGCGAGGAGGACGATGGCCGGAAACACCTGCCTGAACTGTGTCAGAACAGCCAGCACGTCCTTGCGGGCATCGCTGACCACCACCACGACGCCCTCGTGCCCCAGGTTTGCCACTAGCGAAACATGCCAGTAGGCTGCCAGGTGATCTTCACCTTCCACTTGCCAGGCGAACACGCCCGCATTGCTTTGCCCGGCCTGATCGCGCAACCAGCGTTCCTGTGGCGGCACGGGTAGTCCCGGCGTGCAAAAGAGCGGCCGGCCCGCCAGCGTCAGGAAGCAATAGCGTTCCCCGGCATACTCGTCTGCCCACAGCGATTCGGTGGCCAGCCTGACCTGCAGATAATCGGACCTGCCCTCGATGGCGGTCGTCATGACCGCTTCCCCGTCCGGTGTCAGTTGCAACAGGACTTTCGATCGGCGCAGGTGGTCGAGTTGTGGAGATGTCAGCGTGATGAGTTTTTCCGGTCCGGCGATCTCCAGCGAAAGAAACTCCTTGTTCTGCTGGAGCAGAGCGCTCCAGTCGCCGGGGCGCAAGGTGCCGGTTGCTGGTGTGGCAAGTTGCTGCTGCAACGCCTCTTTGCGCCACATCAGGCGCTGGATCAACCCCATGCCCATGGACTTGGCATCCTGCTGGAGGCGGCGGTAATTCAGGTCGATCAGCAGGTCGCCGACCTGCTGGTAGGCAATCAGCGCCAGTCCGCCTGCCGGCAGTACCGCTGCCAGCAAAAACAGGACAAACAAGCGCTGCGCCACGCGGCTGCGCATCCCGGCGCTGAGCGCTTTCCTCATGACAGAACCAGGAATAACGTCATCGAAGGGAAACGCTGCGAATCCAGAATTCAGTGATCCTTGGCGACGCCGATGAAGCGGCCGTTGCTGGCGCGCACGACGTCATCCTTTGCGGCTGCGGCGGTCAGAGGCAGTGCGGTCCGGCCGTCAGGGCCCATGCTGTAGAGGTCGAAATCGCTGTTGAGGGGGTTGAGTTGCCTGTCCTTGCGCTGTGCCCCCCTGTTCGGCGCCGGTTCGATGTCGATGGCCAAGTATCGGTAGGGATTGCCCCAAGGGTCAAGCGGTACGGGGTTGTACGTCGGGAGCGTGTCCAAGGTGGGCGGGAAATACTTGTTATCAACCTGGTAGTTCTTGAGGTTCATCGAAATGGCGGCGATGGTGGTAGCCGCTTCGTAGATGCGCGCCCTCTCCAGGTAGTTTTGATAGCTGGGCAGCGCAATGGCAGCGAGGGCACCGATAACCACCAGGGTGATCATGAGTTCGACGAGTGTGAAGGCGTGTTGCGTATGGCGCATGGATCGATAATCCCTGATCGACAGTCCAAATATATATATTTGTGGCAATTAGAGCATAAGCCTTAGGTTTGCGCGCACCGCTCATCGGCGCCGGTCGGGTATTCGTCGGGAGGCTGGCCGAGTCTGGCCCGCAGGAAAAAGTCGGCGCCGACAGGACGGCGTTCGACGATATTCAGGTGCTGTGCCGCGGCCAGTTCGGTCAGTTCACCGAGGTCGGCCATGCCGCGTGCAGCATCGCCGAGCAACACGGGCGCCTGATAGATCAGCAGTTCGTCGACGCAGCCTTCCCGAAGCAGCGAGCCATTCAGTTTCAGGCCGGCTTCGGCCAGCACTTCGTTGATACCGCGCCGGCCGAGTTCCTGCATCAAGGCTGGCAGGTCGACCTTGCCGCTTGCATTGGGCAGCACGACGATGTCGGCCCCCAGCGCACGCAGCTGCGCTGCCTTTTCCGGATTGTCTCTGGCGCAGGCGATCAGGCAGTTGCCGCCTGTGAGAATCGCCGCAGCGGGCGAAATTTCCAGCCGGCTGTCGACCACAACGCGCAGGGGCTGGCGCGGGGTATCAACCTCGCGTACGGTGAGGCGCGGATTATCCTCGCGCACGGTGCCGATGCCGGTGAGCATGGCACAGGAACGGGCGCGCCAGCCGTGGGCGTGGCGCCGCGCATCCGGGCCGGTAATCCATTGCGACACGCCGTTGTTGAGAGCCGTCTTGCCATCCAGGCTCATGGCCACCTTGAGCCGCAGCCAGGGCCGGCCGCGCGTCATGCGCGAGACGAAGCCGACGTTGAGCGCGCGTGCTTCGGCTTCCAGCAGGCCACTTGCGACGGCAATACCGGCGGCGGCAAGCTGGGCCAGACCCTGTCCGGCGACGAGCGGGTTGGGATCTTTCATCGCCGCGACGACACGGGTGACGCCCGCCGCGATCAGTGCATCGGCGCAAGGCGGGGTACGGCCATGGTGCGAGCAGGGTTCGAGCGTGACATAAGCCGTACAACCCGCCGTCCCGCCAGCGCCGACTTTTGCAACGCTGTCGTTCAGCGCCTTGATTTCGGCATGCGGTTGCCCGGCACTTTCATGCCAGCCCGCGCCGATCGTCACGCCATCCTTCACCAGTACGCAGCCGACGCGCGGGTTGGGTGTGGTGGTGTAAAGGCCGCGTTCCGCCAGTTGCAGCGCGCGGCTCATGAACCCGTAGTC
>DDWF01000270.1:0-566 GCA_002345845.1 Betaproteobacteria bacterium UBA2293
CGTCGAAGTGGATCCAGTCGGCGCCGGAGGCGATGACATTGGCCACCTCGTCGCCGAGACAGGAGAAATTGGCCGAGAGGATGCTCGGGGCGATGATGTAGTCGTTGGCAGGCATGCTGTGATCCTCGTAAAAAAGGGGCCCCGACAAGCGGGGCCCAAAACGACGCAAGTCGCGCAGAGTTGCTCGGTGGCCGCGCCGCTTCAGCGGTAGCGGGTAATCATTTGTTCCAGCGGCAGCGGCTTGATGCGGCTGGCCTGGCCGGCCGCGCCGAAGGCTTCGAAGCGCTGCCGGCAGATGTCGCGGGCGGCGGCGACGGCGGCTTTGAGGAAGGCCCGCGGGTCGAATTCTTCCGGCTTTTCGGCCATCGCCTTGCGCATGGCACCGGTCATCGCCAGCCGGATGTCGGTGTCGATATTGACCTTGCGCACGCCGTGGCGGATGCCTTCGACGATTTCCTCGACCGGCACACCGTAGGTTTCCTTCATGGCGCCGCCGTACTGGCGGATGACCGCCAGCCACTCCTGCGGCACGCTGGAAGAGCCGTGCATGACCAGATGCGTGTTCG
>DDWF01000270.1:605-3760 GCA_002345845.1 Betaproteobacteria bacterium UBA2293
CTGGTGCCGATGGCGATGGCCAGGGCGTCGACACCGGTCTTGGCGACGAAGTCGGCGGCTTCTTCCGGGTCGGTCAGCATTTGCGCGTGATCGAGCTTGCCGGCGGCACCGATGCCGTCTTCCTCACCGGCTTCGCCGGTTTCCAGTGAACCCAGGCAGCCCAGTTCGCCTTCGACCGAAACGCCGATGGCGTGCGCCATCTCGACCACCTTGGCGGTGACCTCGACGTTGTAGGCGTAGGAAGTCGGCGTCTTGCCGTCCGTGCCCAGCGAGCCGTCCATCATGACGCTGGAGAAACCGCTGCGCATCGACTGCTGGCAGACGGCCGGCGAGGTGCCGTGGTCCTGGTGCAGGCAGACGGGGATGTCCGGATATTGTTCGATGGCGGCTTCGACCAGCTTGCGCAGGAAGGGCTCGCCGGCGTATTTGCGGGCACCGGCCGAGGCCTGCAGGATGACCGGGCTGTTGCAGGCTTCGGCGGCCTGCATGATGGCCTGGATCTGCTCCATGTTATTGACGTTGAAGGCGGGCAGACCGTAGCTGTGCTCGGCGGCGTGATCGAGCAATTGACGCAGGGAAATAAGGGCCATATCAGATCTCCGTTCAGTGAGCGATGTGCTGGACGAAGCGCAGCATGTTGCAGGTGTAGCCGTATTCGTTGTCGTACCAGGCAACGACCTTGACGAAGGTGGGATCGAGCGCGATGCCGGCCGTCGCGTCGAAGATCGACGGCTTCGGACAACCGCGAAAATCGGTGGAGACCACCTTTTCGTCGGTGTAGCCGAGCACGGTCTTGAGCGGCCCCTTGCTCGACGCAGCCTTCATCGCGGCGCAGATTTCCTCGTAGGTCGCCGGCTTTTCCAGCTCGACGGTCAGGTCGACCACCGAGACGTCGGAGGTCGGCACGCGGAAGGCCATGCCGGTCAGCTTCTTCTTGAGTTCCGGAATGACCTTGCCGACGGCCTTGGCGGCGCCGGTGGTGGACGGAATGATGTTCTCGAGAATGCCGCGCCCGCCGCGCCAGTCCTTGCCGGATGGGCCATCGACGGTCTTCTGCGTGGCCGTGGCGGCATGCACCGTGCTCATCAGGCCGCGCTTGATGCCAAAGCTATCGTGCAGCACCTTGGCCACCGGGGCCAGGCAGTTGGTCGTGCACGAAGCCGCCGAGACGATGGCTTCACCGGCGTATTTCTGGTGATTGACGCCGAACACGAACATCGGCGTCTCATCCTTGGCCGGGGCCGACTGGACGACTTTCTTGGCGCCCGCCGTCAGGTGTTTCTCGCAACTTTCCTGGGTCAGGAAATGGCCGGTCGCCTCGATCACGATATCGGCCTTGACCTCGCCCCAGTTCAGCTCGGCGGCGTCCTTGACGGCGCTGAGGCGGATTTTCTTGCCATTGACGACGAGGTGGTTGCCAACGACCGAAATCTTGCCGTCAAAATTGCCATGCACCGAATCGTACTTGAGCATGTAGGCGAGGTAGTCCGGTTCGAGCAGGTCGTTGATGGCGACCACTTCGATGTCGGCGAATTCCGCTTCTTTGGCGATGGCCCGGAAGGCCATTCGCCCGATTCGGCCGAAGCCGTTGATTGCCACTCGAATTGCCATGTGAATCTCCTTGCTAGTTGTCAGTCATTAGTTGTCAGGTGCGAGCTGACAACTAAAAACTGGCAACTAGAAATCGCCATCACTGCCGCTCTCGCGGGCAATGGTTTCAACAACGACCTGGGCCAGGTGGACAGCGGTCAGACCAAAGCGTTCGTAAAGCGCCGGCGCCGGAGCGGATTCGCCGAAGCGATCGATGCCGAGAACTTCGCCGGCCATGCCGACATACTTGCGCCACGGGTCGGGATGACCGGCCTCGATGGCGATGCGGGGTACGTCGGCGGGCAGCACCGATTTCTTCCAGCTCGCCTTCTGCCGGTCGAAGCGTTCGCAGCAGGGCATCGAAACGACGCGCACAGCCACCCCATGGCTGGCTAGATCGCGTTGTGCCGCCAGGGCGATGCCGACCTCCGAGCCGGTGGCGACGATCACCGCCTGCAAGGCGCCTTCCGCCTCACGCAACACATAGCCGCCACGGGCGATGTCTTCGGCCCGGCCGGCACGGTCGCCGCATTGGTCAAGGTTCTGCCGGGAAAGGAAGAGGGCGGCCGGGCCGTCGCGCCGTTCCAGCGACTCGCTCCAGGCGACGGCTGTTTCCAGTTCATCGCAGGGCCGCCAGACATCCAGCCCGGGAATCAGGCGCAGGCTGCCGACATGCTCGATTGGCTGGTGCGTCGGGCCGTCCTCGCCGAGGCCGATGGAGTCGTGCGTCAACACGTGGATGACGCGCTGCTGCATCAGGGCGCTCATGCGGATGGCGTTGCGCGAGTAGTCCGAGAAGACGGCGAAGGTGCCGCCGTAGGGAATCAGCCCGCCGTGCAGGGCGACACCGTTCATGATCGCGGTCATGCCAAATTCGCGCACGCCGTAGGAGAGGTAGTTGGGCGTCTGCGCGGCCGGCGCATTGTGCCAGGCGATGCTGCCCTTGCCAGCGGTCAGGTTGGAGCCGGTGAGGTCAGCCGAGCCGCCGAGCAGTTCCGGCACGCGGTCAATGAGGAAATCCAGGCAGTTCTGCGAGGACTTGCGGCTGGCCACGCCGCCCTGGCGGTCGCCGGCACGGGCGAGCAATTCGCGGCGGATTTCCGGCCAGCTTTCCGGCAGCTCGCCGGCCTGGGTGCGCGCAAACTCGGCGGCCAGTTCCGGGTGTTGCGCCCGGTAGGCGGCGAAGCTGGCCTGCCAGGCAGCTTCGCTGGCGGCGCCGGCCGGTCGGGCATCCCAGGCGCTGCGCAGTTCGTCGGGCACGACGAAGGGCGCGTGCGGCCAGTCGAGCGCGGCGCGGGTGGCGGCGACCTCGGCAGCGCCCAGCGGCGCGCCATGCACATCGTGGCTGCCAACCTTGTTTGGCGAACCCCAGCCGATCTGCGTGCGACAGACGATCAGCGTCGGCCGGCTGGTCTCGGCTTTGGCTTCGCCGATGGCGGCACTGACGGCGGCGGCATCGTGGCCGTCGATCGGGCCGACGACATGCCAGCCGTAGGCGCGGAAGCGGGCCGGCGTGTCGTCGCGGAACCAGCCTTCGACATGACCGTCGATGGAGATACCGTTGT
>DDWF01000016.1:0-495 GCA_002345845.1 Betaproteobacteria bacterium UBA2293
CGGTGCTGAACAAGATCGACCTGCCGTCGGCTGATCCGGACAATGCGCGCCAGGAGATTGAGGACGTGATCGGTATCGACGCGACCGAAGCGGTGTTGTGTTCGGCCAAGACCGGCCTTGGTGTCGAAGATATCCTTGAAGCCGTGATTGCCCGCGTGCCGGCGCCCAAGGGCGATCCTGCCGCACCGCTGAAGGCGCTGATCATCGACTCCTGGTTCGACAACTACGTCGGCGTTGTCATGCTGGTACGCGTCATTGATGGTGTCATGCGACCGAAGGACAAGCTGTATTTCATGGCCTCCCAGGCGCAGCAACTCTGCGAGCAGGTTGGCGTGTTTTCGCCGAAGTCCGTGCCGCGCAGCGAGTTGCGCGCCGGTGAGGTTGGCTTCGTCATCTCCGGTATCAAGGAACTGAAAGCAGCCAAGGTCGGCGACACCATCACGACGATGGATCGCAAGGCGGCGGCAGCCTTGCCCGGCTTCAAGGAAATCAAGC
>DDWF01000016.1:592-62755 GCA_002345845.1 Betaproteobacteria bacterium UBA2293
TCGGCTTCCGCTGCGGCTTCCTTGGTCTCCTGCACATGGAAATCGTCCAGGAGCGCCTCGAGCGCGAATTCGACCAGGACCTGATCACCACGGCACCGACGGTGGTCTATGAAGTGGTCAATCGTGATGGTTCAATCATCCAGGTCGAGAATCCGGCCAAGTTGCCCGAGCTGAGCAAGGTTGAGGAGGTCCGCGAGCCGATCATCACGGCGACCATCTTCGTGCCCCAGGACTACCTCGGCAACGTCATCACGCTGTGCAACCAGAAGCGCGGCAACCAGGTGGACATGCATTACCACGGCCGCCAGGTGAAGCTGATCTATGAAATGCCGATGGCCGAAGTGGTCATGGATTTCTTCGACAAGCTGAAGTCGTGCTCCAAGGGTTATGCCTCGCTCGACTACGATTTCAAGGAATACCGTGCAGCTGACGTGGTCAAGCTCGACATCCTGATCAATAGCGAGAAGGTCGATGCCCTGTCACTGATCGTGCACCGCTCGAATTCGCAGTACCGCGGCCGCGAACTGGCTTCCAAGATGCGCGAGCTGATTCCCCGCCAGATGTACGACGTGGCCATCCAGGCAGCGATCGGTTCGCACATCATCGCCCGCGAAAACGTCAAGGCGATGCGTAAGGACGTGTTGGCCAAGTGCTACGGCGGCGACATCACTCGCAAGAAGAAGCTGCTGGAAAAGCAGAAGGCCGGCAAGAAGCGCATGAAGCAGGTGGGCAGCGTGGAAATTCCCCAGGAAGCCTTCCTCGCTGTCTTACGCGTCGATAACTGAGAGTAACGATGAATTTTGCCCTGATCCTTTTCGTACTGCTGGTCGTCACCGGCGTGTTGTACGCGATCAATTTCAAGCTGCGCAAGGCGCGTCCGCCAGGTGCCAAGGAGCCCTTGTGGGTGGAGTGGGGCGCCGATTTCTTCCCGGTCATCCTGATCGTCTTCGTGCTCCGCTCCTTTCTCTTCGAGCCGTTCAAGATTCCCTCGGGTTCGATGATTCCGACGCTGCTGGTCGGCGACTTCATCCTGGTCAACAAGTACACTTACGGTATCCGTCTGCCGGTGATCAACAAGAAGATCATTTCGCTGAACGAACCGCAGCGCGGCGACGTCATGGTTTTCCGCTATCCGGAAGACCCATCGCTCGACTACATCAAGCGTGTGGTCGGCATTCCGGGCGATGTTGTGGCCTATCAGAACAAGCGGCTGAGCATCAACGGCCAGCCAGTGGAAATGAGCAAGACTGCGGATTACCTGCATCCCGAGCGCCTGTATTACTCCGAACAGTACCTGGCGAAAATGGGCGAAATCGATCATCGCCTGCTCAACGACACCGATGCGCCGGCTTTCATTCCCGATGCCGGGCGCTTTCCGTACCGCGAAAATTGCACCTACAATGCCGCAGGTGTGACCTGCAAGGTGCCGGAAGGCCACTATTTCATGATGGGCGATAACCGTGACAACAGCCGTGATAGTCGGGCCTGGGGTTTCGTTCCGGAAGAGAATATCGTCGGTAAGGCATTCTTCATCTGGCTCAATTTCAGCGATCTTGGCCGGATCGGCTCGTTCAAGTAAGGGGACAACGATGAAATATCAACGTGGCGTGGCGCTTTCCGGCCTGCTTTTCTGGGGCGTCATTCTGGTGCTGGTTGCCGTGCTCGGCATGAAGGTCGCCCCGACGACCATTGAGTACTACAAGATCAAGAAGAGTGCCGAAGGCACGCTGGCCAAGATGGGCCCCGAGTCGACCGTCGCCGATGTGCGTAATGCCTTCGACCGCTTTGCCGAAATCGACATGCTCGAGTTTTCTTCGAAGGATCTGGAAATTTCCAAGGAGAACGGCAAGATCGTCATCGAGTATGCCTACGAGAAGCGCATTCACCTGTTTGCCAATGTCAGCCTGCTGATCGAATACGCGGGAGCGGCCGGACGCTAGTGGTGACAGTGCTGACGGTTGCCGCCCGGCTTGGCCATCAATTTGCCGATCAGCAACTGCTGCGGACGGCGCTGACGCATCGTAGTTTCGGTACACCGAACAACGAGCGCCTGGAGTTTCTTGGCGACGGCATCCTCGATTGCGTGATCGCTGCGGCCCTTTACCAACGCTTCGCCGATCTGCCGGAGGGCGATCTGTCCCGCCTGCGGGCCAATCTGGTTCGCCAGGACGCCCTGCATCAACTGGCGCTGCAACTGAATATCGGCGAGGCCCTGCGGCTCGGCGAGGGTGAGCTGAAAAGCGGCGGCGCGCAGCGCCCATCCATCCTTGCCGATGCCCTGGAAGCGCTGTTCGGTGCCATTTATCTTGATGCCGGCTTTGAGGCGGCGGCAGCAGTTGTGCTCAACCTTTATGCACCGCTGCTCGACGCGCTGCAGCCGGGCAAGGTACGCAAGGATGCCAAGACCGGCCTGCAGGAATGGTTGCAGGGACGAAAAAAACCCTTGCCGCGCTACGTCCTGATCGAAGCCAGCGGTGCCGCTCACGAACAGTCCTTCGCCGTCGCCTGCGAGCTCGCCGACCCGCCGCTGCGCACGCTGGGCCACGGATCTAGCCGGCGTATCGCCGAACAGAACGCCGCTGAAAAGGCGATGAAAGCATTGCACGCATGACACAACTTCGCTCCGGTTACATCGCCATCGTCGGCCGCCCCAACGTCGGCAAGTCGACGCTGCTCAACCACCTGATCGGCGAGAAGATCAGCATCGTTTCGCGCAAGGCGCAGACGACCCGGCACCGGGTGACCGGCATCCTGACCGATGAAAAATCCCAATTCGTTTTTGTCGACACCCCGGGCTTCCAGACCAAGTTCTCCAATGCCTTGAACCGGGCGATGAACCGTGGCGTGACGCAGACCCTGAGCGATGTCGATGTCGTCCTCTTCGTTGTCGAGGCCGGGCGCTACGACGCCAAGGACAAGGCTGTCGTCCGCTTGCTGCCGAAGGACCGGCCAGTGATCCTGGTGGTGAACAAAACCGACTTGCTGAAGGATCGTACGGCTTTGCTGCCCTTCCTGGGCGAGGTTGCCGCCGATTTCGACTACGCCGCCGTGGTTCCGGTCAGCGCCGCCAAGGGGCGGCAGACCCAGGACCTGCTGGCCGAAGCGCGCAAGCATCTGCCCAACGAAGGCTTGATGTTCCCGGAGGACGAGCTGACCGACAAGAGCGAGCGTTTTCTCGCCTCGGAATACATCCGTGAAAAGGTATTCCGTCTGCTCGGCGATGAGTTGCCGTATGCCACCGCCGTCGAGATCGAGCGTTTCGAAGTCGAGGGCAACCTGCGCCGCATCTTCGCCGCCATCGTCGTCGATCGCGAAGGGCACAAGGCCATCGTCATCGGCAAGGGCGGCGAATCGCTGAAGCGCATCGCCAGCGAGGCACGCCAGGACATGGAGCGGCTGTTCGGCGGTAAGGTCTATCTCGAAGTCTGGGTCAAGGTGAAATCCGGCTGGAACGACGACGAGCGCCTGCTGAAAAGCCTCGGCTACGAGTAACGCGCCGCTACCGCGATGAACCAGCGCAGCAAGGTCGACGGCCAGCCCGCCTACGTACTGCACAGTTATCCCTTTCGGGAAACCAGCCTGATCGTCGAAGTGTTTACCCGCGATTTCGGCCGTATGGCCCTGCTGGCCCGCGGTGCCCGCCGCCCGCGTGCCGCCATCCGCGGCCTGCTGATGGGTTTCCAGCCGCTGGAACTGGGTTGGGCCGGCAAGGGCGAAGTGCTGACGCTGATGAAGGCGGAGTGGGTCGGAGGTCAGCCGCTGTTGACCGGCCAGGCACTGTTCTGCGGCTATTACCTGAATGAACTGCTGATGCATTTGCTGCCGCGCGAGGATGCTCACGAAGTCCTGTTCGCGCGCTATGCCGAGATGCTGCAACGTCTGGCGCTCGATTCCGCCGGCAAGGTTCGCGAGGCCGACCTGCGCTGCTTCGAGAAGGCGCTGTTGCAGGAACTCGGCTACGGCCTGACGCTTGATCGCGATGCCGCCGGCCAGCCGGTCAGCGGCGAAGCGTTCTACACTTACCGCATGGAGCAGGGACCGGTGCGCCTTGAGCACGACGCGGCGGCGGCCCAGGTGGTGCGCGGCCAGACCTTGCTCGATCTGGCGGCCGAAGACTTTGCCGACCCGCGTTCGCGGGCCGAGGCCAAGGCCCTGATGCGCACGCTGCTGGCCTACTACCTGGCCGGCAAGGAATTGGAAACACGCAAGATTTTCAAGGAGTTGCAGGAGCTATGATCGAACTTGGCGTCAATATCGACCACATCGCCACCATCCGTCAGGCGCGGCGCACCTATGAACCCGATCCGTTGTGGGGCGCCGTCGAGGCGCATCTGGGTGGGGCCGACGGCATTACCGTGCATCTGCGCGAGGACCGCCGGCATATACAGGACAGCGACGTACGCCGGCTCAAGGAAACGACGCAGATCAAGCTGAACCTGGAAATGGCGGCGACCGACGAGATGGTCGCCATCGCCTGCGCCATCAAGCCGGAAATGGCCATGCTGGTGCCGGAAGGGCGGCATGAGGTGACGACCGAAGGCGGCCTCGACATCCTTGGCCAGGAAGCCCGGCTGCAGGAGGTCATCGCCCGCCTGGCCGAGGCCGGCATCACCACCAGTGTGTTCATCGATGCCGAGTTGCCGCAGATCGAAGCGGCGGCGCGCATCGGCGCTCGCGTCTGCGAAATCCATACCGGGCCTTATGCCCATGCCTTCTACGAGAAGGGGCGTGATGCCGAGGCGCCGGCGGTGCTGGCCGAACTCGACAAGATCCGTCTGGGTGGTCGTCTGGTGCAGCAACTGGGCATGCGCTTCAATGCCGGACACGCACTGAACTACTACAACGTACAGCCGATCGCTCGCTTGGCCGGTATCCGCGAATTGCACATCGGCCACGCCATCGTCAGTCGCGCCGTGTTCGTCGGTCTGCGCGAGGCGGTACGCGAAATGAAGGCGCTGATGCGTCAGGCGGCTGAGCAAGGCGAATGATCCACGGCATCGGCACCGATATCGTCGCTGTTGCCCGCCTGCGTGGCATGTGGGAGCGGCATGGCGAGCGGGCGCTGGACAAGCTGCTGGCGCCGCAGGAGCGCGACGATTTTGCTCGGGCGGCCGATAAGGGGCGCTTTCTCGCCAAGCGTTTCGCTGCCAAGGAGGCCTTCGCCAAGGCCTTCGGTACCGGCGTGCGGCCACCCGTGTTGCTGCCGGCCATCGCCGTGACACACGACGAACTCGGCAAGCCGGTCTTCGTCTTTAACGGGGCGCTGGCCACGGCCGCGCAACACCTGACCGCCCACCTTTCAATCAGCGACGAGGCCGAATACGCCGTCGCCTACGTCATCCTGGAGCACGCATGAACGCCTTGACCCTCGGGCCGTTGATGATCGACATCGCCGGCACCGAACTGACCGATGTCGACCGCCAGCGCCTGTGCCATCCATTGGTCGGCGGCATCATTCTGTTCTCGCGCAACTATGCTAACCGCGAACAACTGACGGCGCTGACCGCCGAAATTCATGCCTTGCGCCAACCGCCCCTGCTGATCGCAGTTGATCACGAAGGGGGCCGGGTGCAGCGTTTTCGCGACGGTTTCACCCGTCTGCCGGCGATGCGTACCCTTGGTGAGTTGCATGATCGCGACCCGCAGGCGGCCCTGGCTGCCGCCCGGGCGGTCGGCCTGGTGCTGGCCGCCGAGTTGCGTGCCAGTGGCGTTGACTACTCCTTCACGCCGGTGCTCGATCTCGACTACGGCCCTTCGCGCGTCATCGGTGACCGTGCCTTCCACCGCGATCCGGAGGTTGTCATCGCGCTGGCCAATGCCTTGGGCGAAGGCCTGAAGCATGGGGGCATGGGCACCTGCGGCAAGCATTTTCCCGGGCATGGTTATGTGATTCCGGATTCGCACGTCGAATTGCCGGTCGATGATCGTCCTCTGGCGGCCATGCAGGAAGACCTGTTGCCTTATCGCCAGCTGCCGCTCGACGCGGTGATGGCGGCCCATGTCATATATGACTGTGTTGACTGCAATACGGCTGTATTTTCAAATAAATGGATAAGTTATTTGAGAAATGACATGAAGTTTGATGGGGTGGTTTTCACCGACGATCTGTCGATGGCCGGTGCCGGTGTCGTCGGCGACATGCTGGCGCGCGTGCAGACCGCCTGGGCGGCTGGCTGCGACATGTTGCTGGTGTGCAACGCGCCGGACTCGGTGGCGCAGGTGCTGGACAACTGGCGACCGCAGCCCGACCCCCAGCGCGGCCAGCGCGTGCTCAAGTTGTTGCCGCAGCAGCCAGCGCCGGGGCTGGACAGCGCGGCCTACCGCAGCGCCCTGGGTGTCATCGACGGCCTGAGCAGCTGACATGGCCAAGCATATCGCCGCCAAGTCCAAGGCCAGAAAAGCCACCGCCAAGCGCTCGGGCAAGGCCGGCCTGCCTGCCGGCGCCCTGGTGCATATTGGTGAACGCAAGATCGAGCGGGCGGCGATCACCCTGATTGCCTACGACGGGGCGGCTGTCGATGAGACGCTGTTCGAGGATCTAGCCGCTTGTCGGGCGTTCACCCCGGGCCGCGAGAAGGTCTGGCTGAACGTGCATGGCCTGCACGAGCCGGAAGTGTTGCAGGAAATCGGTCGGCGCTTCCAACTCCATCCGCTGGTGCTGGAAGACATCCTCAATACCGATCAGCGCCCGAAAGTGGACGATTACGGCACCTATCTGTTCCTGGTCGCCCGCGTCTTCGATTACGATCCGGCAACCTTGGCGGTGAGCAGTGAGCAGGTCAGTTTCGTCATTGGCGACAACTTCGTGCTCAGCTTCCAGGAGCGACCGACCGGCACCTTCGCACCAGTCCGCGAATGGCTGCGCGCCGACCGCGGCCGCATCCGCCAGCTGGGTACCGATTACCTCGCCTATGCGCTGCTCGATTTGGTAGTCGACCGCTATTTCAATATTCTCGAGCAGATTGGCGACCGAGCCGAAGATCTCGAGGAGGAACTGTTGCAGGATCCTGGTGCCACTCAATTGGCAACCCTGCATCAGCTCAAGCGCGAGACACTGAACCTGCGCCGGGCCATCTGGCCGTTGCGCGAGGTGGTCAATTCACTGGTACGCAACGAGCAGCGCTTTTTCACCGCCGACACCCAGCTCTATCTGCGCGACATCTACGACCACACCGTGCACCTGATCGAGTCGCTGGAAGCCATCCGCGACCTGATCGCCGGCATGCTCGACATCTACCTGTCGTCGATCAGCAACCGGGTGAACAAGGAAGTCCGGGCACTGACCGTGATCGCCCTGGTGTTCATGCCGACGACGCTGATTTCCGGCATTTTCGGCATGAATTTCAGAAGCATGCCGCTGCTCGACGATGCC
The DNA here is from genome assembly GCA_002345845.1 of Betaproteobacteria bacterium UBA2293. The sequence continues at coordinate 7,965 of DDWF01000016.1, forward strand.
AGCGGCTTCATCTACGCCATCCTGCTGATGATCGCGGTGGCGACAACCCTGGGCGTCATCTTCTGGCGCCGGCGCTGGCTAGGATGAAAAAACCCACCGAACGGCGGGTTTTGTCGTTTGCCAAGTCGCTCGGCCCTACATCAGGCCGAGGCTCTCCTCAACGCCCAGATGCACATTCATCGCCTGCACTGCGGCGCCGGAAGCGCCCTTGCCGAGGTTGTCCAGGCGGCCGATGACCAGCATGCGCTCATCGTTGCCGAAGACAAACAGATCGACTCGGTTGCTGTCGTTGCTGGCCTCGACATTGAAGAAACCACCATCGGTATTGGCGTCGAGATCGACCGGGGCAACGCGGATGAAGGCTTCGCCGGCATAGTAATCGGCGATGATCTTCTGCACGTCGGCCGGTGACGCCGGGCGGCTGAACTGCCGTGGATGCAGGTAGGCAGTCATGGCCAGGCCCTTGTAGAACGGCCCGACGATGGGCTGGAAGATCGGCGCCACAGTCAAACCGGTGTACGCCTGCATTTCCGGCAGGTGCTTGTGGGCCAGGGCGAGGGCGTAGGGGCGCGGGGCGTCAATGCGGTCTGGCCCCTGGTAATGGGCGATCATCGATTTGCCGCCGCCGGAATAGCCGGTGATGGAATTGGCGGCGATCTGCGTGTCGGCCGGCAGCAGGCCGCTGGCGACCAGCGGGCGCAGGGCCAGGATGAAGGCCGAGGCATGGCAGCCGGGGTTGGCGATGCGCTTGCTGGCGCGGATCCGGGCGCGCTGATCCGGGCCCAGTTCCGGCAGGCCGAAAGTCCACGCCGGATTGACGCGGTGCGCGGTCGAGGCATCGATGATGCAGGTGTTCGGGTTGTCCACCAGCGTCACCGATTCCTTGGCGGCCTCGTCCGGCAGGCACAGGAAGGTAACGTCGGAGGCGTTGATCAGGCGCTTGCGCTCGGCCAGGTCCTTGCGCTTGTCGGAATCGATCTTCAGCAGTTCGATATCGGCGCGCTTGGCCAGGTATTCGTTGATCTGCAGGCCGGTAGTGCCTTCCTGGCCGTCGACAAAGACTTTGTAGGTCATGGGGAATCCGGAGTGGGGTGGGTCAAGGGAAGGATTCTGGCACAAAACAAACGGGCAGCCGAAGCTGCCCGTCGTTTGCCAGCCGGAAGCGGAGTTACTTGGTACGGCTGCGATACTCGTCAGTGCGCGTATCGATTTCGATCTTGTCGCCGATTTCGACGAAGGCCGGCACCGGCAGTTCGAAACCGGTGGAAATCTTGGCCGGCTTCATGACCTTGCCCGAGGTGTCGCCCTTGACGGCCGGCTCGGTGTAGATGACTTCACGGACCAGCGAGTTCGGCATTTCGACGGAGATGGCTTTGCCGTCGTAAAACACGACTTCGCACGGCATGTCGGCTTCCAGATACTTCAGTGCGTCGACCATGTTTTCGGCTTCGACTTCGAACTGGTTGTAGTCGGCGTCCATGAACACGTACATCGGATCAGCGAAGTAGGAATAGGTGACTTCCTTCTTGTCGAGGACGACGACTTCGAATTTGTCGTCAGCCTTGTAGACCGCTTCCGACGGATTGCCGGACAGCAGGTTCTTGAGCTTCATCTTGACGACGGCGGCGTTGCGGCCGGACTTGTTGTACTCGGTCTTCTGGACGACGAGTGGGTCGGCACCAACCATAATGACGTTGCCGGAGCGGAGTTCCATTGCGGTCTTCATTCGGGATTCTCTAAGCTAAGGATCGGAAAAGGAAAAACGTAAAATTATACCTTGGCAGCAGCAAAGTTGACGAGGGCTGTCGTCAGGTCGGGTTGCCGGGCCAGTTCTCCTGCCCATTGACTGTTGTGGAGGGCAATTTCCCGGTTTTGGGCGACGAAAGCCGGCCAGATGTCGGCAATATCGTGACCGCTGTTCCAGGCCGTGAACAGGGCGCGCACGACCTTCGGCAGTGCGTTATCCATGGCTAAGCAATAGCGATCCATGAAGGCCTCCAGCTTGATAAGGTGTGCCGCATCATCCTGCGGATAGATCTGCCAGACGAAGGGCCGGCCGGCCCATTGGGCGCGGACGAACGAATCTTCGCCGCGGACGAAGTTGATGGCGCAGCGGCGCAGCAGGGCATCGTAGTCATCCATTGGCAGGAAGGCGATCGGCATGATGCGGGCAGCACCGATTTGCCACGGACCGTCGCCGCCCAGGGCAGCGCGCACGGCCAACAGTGGTTTGCCCGGCGGGACGTGGCAGACGACCGGGTGCGGACTGGCGGCAAGGGCCGTGAGCAGACTGGCGACCGGTGCCGTGTCGTAGCAGAACAGGCTGATTTCCAGCGTTTCGGAGTCTTCCTGCGGTACCGGCAGGGGCAGGCCGGCTTCGCGCAGCAGGCCGCCGGTGGCCGGCGAAAACCCGGGAAAGAAGAAGTGCTTGACCAGCGGCAGCGTCGGGTGAGGCGATGCCATCCCATGACAGCTTTCCGCCCAGGCTTCGGCGGTCAGATATTCGAGATTGATCCAGCGTGGCTTCGGCGTCGCTGCTGCCATCGCCGCGACGTAGGCCGGCGGCAGTTCGCAGGCGAAGGCTTCGACGACCACCTCGGCCACCCGGTCGGTCATGAAATCCTCCGTCCACAGCCGAATTTCGATGCCCTGGACCTGCTGCGCCGGCAAGCTGGCATCGCATTCCGGGCAGATCGGCGCCAGGCTGGCCAGGTCGTCCACCCATAGCCGGATGGCCTTGCCGTGCTCGTGCGCCAGTTGCCGGGCGAGGCGCCAGCAGACGCCGATGTCGCCGTAATTGTCGATGACGCGGCAGAAGATGTCCCAATGAAGCTGCATGGTCGGCATGTTAACATCCCGCCCCATGTCAGCATCTGCCCCCCTCTTTCAAGACCCGCTCGGCTGCACGGCTTGCCCGCGCCTGGCCGAGCATCTGGCGACGATTCGCCGCCGCGATCCCAACTGGCACGCCTTGCCGGTGCCGGCTTTTGGCTCGCTATCCGCCGAATTACTGGTGCTTGGCCTCGGGCCGGGCGAACGCGGTGCCAATCGTACCGGCCGGCCATTTACCGGTGACGTGGCCGGCGAATTGCTCTATCCGGCCTTGCATCGCTTCGGCTTCGCTACGGCTGCCGCCGCGCTCGGGCCTGACGACTGGGCTAATCCGGCGATGTGCCTGGAGAATTGCCGCATCACCAATGCCGTGCGCTGCCTGCCGCCGGCCAACAAGCCGATGACCGCCGAGATCCGCCAATGCAACGGCCACCTCAAGGCCGAACTGGTGGCGATGCCGCGGCTGAAGGTGATCGTCGCTCTCGGCACCGTCGCCCATCAGGCGCTGTTGTGGACCTACGGCCTGAAGCCGGCCCATTTTAAGTTCGCCCACAACGTCCGCCACGATCTGCCGGACGGCCGCATCCTGATCGACAGCTATCACTGCAGTGGCTACAACTGGCGCACCGGCCGGCTGTCGCGGGAAAGTTTCGAAGCCGTCTTTGCCGGCGTCAAAGAACTGCTCGGCTAACAACTGCAGTCGCCCATGGCCTTCGACGCCAAGTCCTTCCTCGCTTCGCTGACCGAGCTACCCGGCGTTTATCGCATGCTCGGTGCCGAGGGTGCCGTGCTCTATGTCGGCAAGGCCAAGAACCTGAAGAAGCGGGTAGCCTCCTACTTCCGCGACAACCTCTCCAGCCCGCGCATCGCGCACATGGTCAGCCAGATCGCCGCCATCGAGACGACGCCGACGCGCACCGAGGCCGAAGCGCTGCTGCTGGAAAACAACCTGATCAAGTCGCTGGCGCCGCGCTACAACATCCTGTTCCGCGACGACAAGTCCTATCCCTATATCGTGCTCAGCCGCGGCCAGTATCCTCGCCTCGGCTTTTACCGCGGCAACCCGGACCGCAAGGCTGACTACTACGGACCTTATCCGTCGAGCTGGGCGGTGCGCGACAGCATCCAGTTGCTGCAGAAAATGTTCCGCCTGCGCACCTGCGAGGACAGTGTCTTCGCCAACCGTTCGCGGCCATGCCTGCTGTACCAGATCAAGCGCTGCAGTGGCCCCTGCGTCGATTTCATCGCCCCGGAAGATTACGCCGCCGACGTGCAGCTGGCGGCGATGTTCCTGTCTGGCAAGCAGCAGGAAGTCACCAAACGCCTGACCCGTTCGATGGAAGAGGCCTCGGCGCGACTGGCCTTCGAGCAGGCCGCGATTTTCCGCGACCAGATCCAGTCGCTGCATCAGGTGCAGGAAAAGCAGTTCGTCTCCAGCAGCAAGGGCGAGGATGTCGATATTGTCGTCGCCGTGAAGGAGGCCGGGCAGCTATGCGTCAATCTGGCGATGGTGCGCGGCGGCCGCCATCTTGGCGACCGGCCATTCTTCCCGAGCAACGCCGGCGAGTCGACGGCGGGCGATGCCACGGCGGCCTTCATTCGTCAACATTACGCCGTCCATCCGGCGCCGGTGCGGCTGCTGGTCTCGCCCCCGCCGAATGAGGAAGAGGAGGCCGACAGCGCCGCCACGCTGGCCGAACTGGCCGGGCGCCCGGTGCCGATCCAGGAGGCGCGTAGCCTGACGCAGAAAGCCTGGGTCGAGATGGCGGTGCAGAACGCCCGGCTGGCGATCCTGGCGCGCAACCAGGCGACAGCGCAGCAGGAACAGCGGCTGGCCGCCTTGCAGGAAGCGCTGCAGTTGGCCGAGCCGATCAGTCGCATCGAATGCTTCGACATCAGTCACACCATGGGCGAGAAGGCCGTCGCCTCCTGCGTGGTGTACGACGGCAACAAGATGAAGAAGAGCGACTACCGCCGCTTCAACATCCGTGACATCACGCCCGGCGACGACTATGCAGCGATGCGTCAGGCTGTCACGCGCCGCTACGATGGCATCGCGCATGGGGCAGAAGCGGGCGAGGGCGTGGCGCCTGACCTGATCCTGATCGACGGCGGCAAGGGGCAGGTGGCCTCGGCCTGGGCGGCGCTGGCTGATCTCGGCCTGACGCATCTCAACATGGTCGGCGTCGCCAAAGGTGAGGAGCGCAAGCCCGGTCTGGAAAGCCTGATCTTTCCCGAGGCCGTCGATCGGCCGCCGCTCAACCTGCCGTCCGACCATCCGGCCCTGCACCTGATCCAGGAAGTGCGCGACGAGGCTCACCGTTTCGCCATCACCGGCCATCGCGCCCAGCGCGGCAAAGCGCGCAAGACCTCGACGCTGGAAAGCCTGCCCGGCGTCGGCCCGGCCCGGCGCAAGGCGCTGGTCGCCCGTTTTGGCGGCATTGCCGGAGTGTTGGCGGCAAGCCCGGAGCAACTCGCCGAGGTGCCCGGGATCAGCCGCGAGATGGCCGAGAAGATTCATTCCGCTTTACACTGACGGCCTATGCCCTTCAATCTGCCCATCCTGCTGACCTGGTTACGCATCGTCGCCATCCCGCTGCTGATTGCACTCTATTTTTTGCCGACTGCCTGGATGACACAGTATGAGCGCGACCTGTTCGCGACCCTCCTGTTCATCGCGGCCGCCATAACCGACTGGGCCGATGGCTACCTGGCCCGCAAGCTGGACCAGACTTCTGCCTTCGGCGCCTTCCTTGATCCCGTCGCCGACAAGCTGATGGTGGCGGCGGCGTTGATCGTTCTGGTCCAGCTTGGCCGTACTGACGCGATCGTGGCGATGATCATCATCGGTCGGGAAATCACCATTTCGGCCTTGCGCGAATGGATGGCCAAGATCGGCGCGGCCAAGAGCGTCGCTGTCTCAATGCTCGGCAAGATCAAGACCGCTGCGCAGATGACGGCGATTCCGCTATTGCTGTATCACGTGCCGCTGTTCGGCATCGACGTCCGCGAGGTCGGCAACTGGCTGATCTGGATCGCCGCCTTGCTGACATTGTGGTCGATGGGCTATTACCTGCGCATGGCCTGGCCGGAAATCGCCAAACGGTCTGCTGACAAGGCATAGAGAGTGTTGACAATACAAACGAGGCGTCTATAATGCGCGCTCTGTTTGACGCGGCAGTAGCTCAGTTGGTAGAGCNNAGTTCGAGACTCTTCTGCCGCTCCAAGAATCCCGAGGGAAGCATAGCCTTCTTTCAAGTTGTATCGCAGGAACAAGGTACGGCGCGATAGCAAAGCGGTTATGCACCGGATTGCAAATCCGTGTAGGTCGGTTCGACTCCGGCTCGCGCCTCCAGAATTTGCGGCAGTAGCTCAGTTGGTAGAGCGCAACCTTGCCAAGGTTGAGGTCGAGAGTTCGAGACTCTTCTGCCGCTCCAGTAAAGATGAAGGGAAAGCGCAAAGGCGCTTTCCCTTTTTTCTTGTTGCCTGTCGATATAATCGTGCCGCCGCCCGGGTGGTGAAATTGGTAGACACAAGAGACTTAAAATCTCTCGCTCTTCGAGTGTACGGGTTCGACCCCCGTCCCGGGCACCACCTGCGTCCTGGCACGCCCCTGGCTATTTGCCATTGAGGTAGGGCTTCATCTCCAGGTCGTATTCGACGATGTGCTGGTAGACCCATTTGCCGACGTCGGCGATGATCGTTTCGAGCGGGCGCTGCCTGCCGGCCATGCTGTCCATGTGCAACTGGGTCAGTTCCTCGACGATCCTGTGGTGTGCGGCATAATGCGCCCGCACCAGAGTGATCGGCATGGACAGTCGGTCCATGACCGTCTCTTCAGTAAGGAAATGGTGCTGGAGTTGCTTGGTCAGCTTGCCGAGAATGTCGCTGATTTCTTCTTCGTGTTCGTGGGTGCGCGGCAAGCTGGAGAGTCGTTCAAGCAGTGCGAACAGACCCTGATGCTGGTGATCGATGGTTGGCGAGCCGAGCAGTAGAGACGGGTTCATCATTGCTTTCTGCGAATTATTTTTGGTGGTGTCAGCATAACCTTGGAATATTACTTTTGACCTCTATCCTGGCTGTATGAGCCAGATCAAAGATGTAAAGGGAATGCATTGCTCATGAAATACCTGATTGCTGTCGCCTTTGTTCTTTCCGGCTGTGCTTCCTGGCATTGGGAAAAACACGGTGCTTCGGCGGCGGACTACGAGGTCGACGAAAAGTTTTGCAAGCTACAGGCGTATTCCGGTACCGATGGCATGGTGACCCAGGCGCATGTGCGGCGGATGCACGACTGCCTGGCCGGCAGAGGCTGGAAGAAGGTCGCTAATTGAGCCGGTCAGGGGGTGCGGTAGCCGGTCGGATGGTATTATCCGCGCCCCCGTAATACATTGAGCCGGCGACAGGTGCCTTCAGTTCTCCTGGTCCGGCGATAGCCCTTCAGATGATCATCTACGACCTTTGCTGTGACAATGACCACCGCTTCGAAGGCTGGTTTCGCAGTGCCGACGATTTCACGGCGCAGCTGGAACGGCGTTTCGTCAGCTGTCCACAGTGCGACAGCCATCAGGTACGGCGCGTGCCGTCGGCGGTGGCCATCGGCACGTCGGCGGCGGCTGCGCCCGGAGTTCCCTCGGTAGCCTTGTCCGGCACGGCGATGATGCCGGCCGGCAAGCAGGTGATGGCGCTGTACCGGCAACTGATCCAGGCCGTGGTCGAAAGCTGCGAGGATGTCGGCGAGGCCTTTGTCGAAGAGGCACGCAAGATGCATTACAACGAGGCGCCGGAACGCCCGATCCGCGGCGATGCCTCCGAGGAAGAGTGCGAAGCCCTGCGCGACGAGGGCATCGAAGTCATTCGCCTGCCCAGCATCAAGGACGAAGAACTCAACTGAGCGGCGTTCAGCCGCCGCTTGCGCCCTGGCCGAGCATGCCCTTGTCGAGGATGAAGGCGATGATCTCGTCGAGGCCCTGACCGGTCTTCAGATTGGAGAAGACGAACGGCCGGCTGCCGCGCTGCACCTTGGCGTCGGCTGCCATGACCTCCAGCGAAGCGCCGACCATCGGCGCCAGGTCGATCTTGTTGATGACCAGCAGATCCGACTTGGTGATGCCCGGCCCACCCTTGCGCGGAATCTTCTCGCCGGCGGCGACGTCGATCACGTAGAGGGTCAGGTCGGAGAGTTCCGGCGAAAAGGTGGCGGCCAGGTTGTCGCCGCCGGATTCGACGAGAATCAGCTCAACGCCGGGGAAGGCGCGCTGCAGACGATCCACCGCTTCCAGATTGATCGAGGCATCCTCGCGGATCGCCGTGTGCGGGCAGCCGCCGGTTTCGACGCCGATGATGCGCTCGGGCGCCAGCGCCGAATGGTTGACCAGAAACTTGGCATCCTCAGCGGTGTAGATGTCGTTGGTGACCACCGCCATGTCGATCTTGTCGCGCAGGGCCTGGCACAGGGCCAGCGTCAGGGCGGTCTTGCCGGAACCGACGGGGCCGCCGATGCCTACTCTCAATGCTTGCTTGCTCATGGTTTTACGATCGGAAGAGACGTGAATACTGGGTTTCGTGACGGGCGCAGGCGATGGCGAAGGCCGGCGTGAAGTTGGACCATTGCGTTTCCGGCAGCTGCAGCGCGGCGGCAGCTACTGCCGGGATCTGCCCGCCGAGTTCGGCCAGCAGGCGCTGGCCTGAGGCCTGGCCGAGCGGCACCGCCTTCAGCGCCGCCATCACCTGGTTCTCTGCCCAGGACCACAGGTAGGCCGTGACCGCGGCCTCCGGGGCGATGTTCCAGGCGGCGGCGAGGCCGGCCCAACCGGTCGGGAAGGCGATCTCGGCGAGCCTGGCCAGCGTGCCTTCAACTTCTGCCAGGGCGGGGTCGCGCAGATCGCGCACCAGGCGGTTCAGCGAAAAGCCCATCTGGACGGTTTCCGCGCGCAGTTCGGCGGATTCGCGGCTGGCCAGGAATTCACCGTTGAGGCGGGCGATCTCGGCCGCATCTCCGGCTGACCAGGCGGTCATCAGCGCCGCCACCAGCGGCGCCTCATAGCGGCCGATGCCGTGTTGCAGCAGGTCGGCGATCCAGCGCCCGGCCGTCGCTTCGTTGCCAATCACGGCGGATTCGACCGCCCATTCCAGCCCCTGCGAATAGGTGTAGGCACCGACCGGCAGGGCCGGGCTGGCCAGTTGCAGCAGGCGGGCGAGCTGGAGCGCAGTGGTGGATTGGTTCATGGGCGCTATTGTCCAGCGAATCGTGCCACCGGCGAATACGCATTTGTGCGCAGCGCGCGTTGTCCGTCGTCCGGTGGAGTCTTCCGCAGTAGAATGCGCCGCCCTTTGCCTGGTCTGCTTCGTGCTAGTCCATTGGCATTGCCGTCCTGCCGTGCTTGGCGGTTTTCTTCATTCGTGCAACCACGGAATTGACCTCGTGCTATCCGCCATTAAAGACTCAGACGTTTCCCCATCGCCACCGGCTTCGGCTGGTCGGGCGCCGCTGCCCCTGATCGTCGCCCTGCGGGCGCTGGCGGCGCTGATCATCCTCTGGCACCACTTTGCCCTCTATCCGCCCCTGCGCGAATGGGCGGCGCCGTTGCTCGGTGAAGTGCTCGACTGGTTCGAAATCCACGCTCGCGCCACGCAGGTGTTTTTCGTCGTCGGCGGCTATGTCATGGCGCGTAGCATGAACACACGGCACTGGGGTAGCCGGGCCGTCGGCGGCTTCATCCGCGAGCGCTATTTCCGCCTTGGTCTGCCTTACCTGGCGGTCATCGCAATCGTCCTGCCGGTCTATCTGTTCGCCCGCGGCTGGGTGCCCGATGCGGTGCTCGGGCAGCCGGTAGCGGTGATACAGTTGCTGGCCCATCTCTTCTTTCTGCAGGATATTCTCGGCTACGAGCCACTTTCGGCCGGGCTGTGGTTCGTCTGCATCAACTTTCAGATCGGCTTGCTCTATGTCGCCACGCTCTGGCTACGCGACGTGCCAGGCGGCGGACGCTTGGATTTCGTCGGCCTGACCGGCTGGGGACTGGCGATCTTTTCGTTGTTTCATGCCAACCTGGATAGCTCCTGGGATGTCTGGGCCCTGTATTTCTTCCCCTATTTCTTCATGGGCGTCATCGTGCATCGCGCCCAGCGGGGCGGTGTCGCTCGGCTGGAGTTCTGGTTGTTTCAGGCGCTGCTCGTTGCTGCCATGTTGTTTGAGTGGCGTTGGCGCCTGGGCATCGCGCTGGTGGTCGGGCTGTTGTTGCTTGCTGGCGACAGGAGAGGATTTGCGGCGTTCTGGCCACGCAGTCGCCTGCTTGCCTGGTTGGGGAAGATCTCCTACAGCCTGTTTCTCATCCATTTCCCGGTTTTGGTCCTGGTTGCCGCCATCTGGGCGCGCCTTGGCTGGAATACTCCGGAGCTGGCCGTGGCTGGTCTGCTTGTCGCCTTCGTCCTGAGCGTCGTCAGCGCTGCCGGTTTCCACCGCTGGATCGAGACCCCGGCAGCCCGTCTGGCGCGGAAATTCCGGCCACCTGCGGGAATCGGCAGGCAAGTGCCGGCACCGGCCTGGGCACGCTGATACCGTATTCGCTGGCTATAAGTGACCGAGGTCACAGAGCAGTTGATCAGAGACGGCTAATATTTGACAGCCGGTGGCCTTCGGCCGCATTCCCGCCGGGCTTGGCAAATAGCCCCGGTCAATTATTTAAGGAATCTATACCCCATGAAAAAACTTCTCCTGGCAGTTGTCGTTTCGTCTCTTTCTGCTGGTGCCATGGCGGATGGCCTGAGGTTCGCGCCGGTCCTCTCCGACCAGGCGTTCAAGTTCGAGCCGACTGTTGCGCTGACTGTCGGTACGGTCAAGCCGAACGGCGACAGCAGTGAGATGGCCTATGGCGTTGAGTTCAACTTCAACTGCGGCCTGCTGCAGACGCCAGACAACCGCATCCGTACCCATCTGTCGTTGTCGCGGGTCAACGACAACAACTATGACGCGACGATCATCGAAATGTCGCCGCGTTATACGGTGCCGCTGGCCAGTGGCTTCTCCATCGGCGTCGGTCCCAGCCTGGGGGCTGTGCGCGTCGATCCGGATGCCGCCGGCGTCAATCGGGAAACCTTCTTCGCCTACGGTATCGTCGGCGGCGTCAATTACCGTATGGGCGCGCTCTATGCCGGCCTAGACCTCGGCGTGCGCCGCACCAGCGAAAAGAACAATATCGATTTCGACAGCCGTTATGCCACGCTGAAGGTCGGTATCAACTTCTGAACCGGCTGATCCCGGCCCGATTCACGGTTTCCTGAACTGGTGAATCTTCGGCACCGAACGGTGCGGGCCGTGGCCGGGGGCATGCAGGTCGGCAGCTGGTTCGGGCGGCTCGTCACCATGATGATGACCGCCGTGTGCCCCGTAGGCACCCGATTCGGGCTGGAAAGGGGCCTCGGTTTCGCTGATCGCGCAACCGAGGCCTTTCACCATTTCAGCGAGCACATGGTCGGTCTGGAAACGCAGCTTGCCGCCGTTGTCGGTCGGCAGGATCTGTACCGGTACATGCCGGTTGCCCAGGTGGTAGGCGGCGCGGGCGAAGAGTAACGGGCTGCCGGCGACAGCTTCGATCAGTTTTTCCGGCGCGGCGCGGATTTCGACGACGGCCGAACCATCTTCGGCCGCCAGCTTGTCGCCGCCGTGCAGATGGTCGCCACGTTCGAGGAAGATGCCGGCCGGCGTGCCCGAGGCCAGCGTCACCTTCAGGCGGCTGCGCTTGCGTTCGTCGTAGGCCAGGGCCACCGAGTCGGTGGCCGGGGCGGTGCTGCGCTTGTTCAGAATCAGCATGAGCTTTTACGCAAAGTCTTAGAACAGGAAGTAACGTTGCGCCAGCGGCAGTTCGGTCGCCGCTGCGCAGACCAGGTGTTCGCCGTCGGCCTTGACCACGTAGGTTTCCGGATCGACGGTGATCTCGGGCGTGGCACCGTTGTGCACCATGTCCGACTTCTGCACCGTACGCGTGCCGGAGACGGCGACCAGCGGCTTGGCAAGGTTCAGCGCGGCGACCGCCGGGTTATTCAAGGCCGCTTGCGAAACGAAGGTCACCGAAGTCTTCAGCGCCTTGCCGAAGCTGCCGAACATCGGCCGGTAATGCACCGGCTGCGGTGTCGGGATCGAGGCGTTGGGATCACCCATGGCGGCGGCGGCGATCATCCCGCCCTTCAGGATCAGGCTCGGCTTGACGCCGAAGAAGGCCGGTTTCCACAGCACCAGGTCGGCCAGCTTGCCGGCTTCGATGGAACCGACGGTATGGGCGATGCCGTGGGTCAGCGCCGGGTTGATCGTGTATTTGGCGATGTAGCGCTTGACGCGGAAATTGTCGTGGCGGGCGCTGTCTTCCTTCAGCGTGCCGCGCTGCAGCTTCATCTTGTGCGCCGTCTGCCAGGTGCGGATGATCACCTCGCCGACGCGGCCCATGGCCTGCGAATCCGAACTCATCATCGAGAAGGCGCCGAGGTCATGCAGGATGTCCTCGGCCGCGATCGTTTCGCGGCGGATGCGGCTCTCCGCAAACGCCACGTCCTCGGCAATGCTCGGGTCGAGATGGTGGCAGACCATCAGCATGTCGAGGTGTTCGTCGATGGTGTTGACGGTGAACGGCATCGTCGGATTGGTCGAGGAAGGTAGCACGTTGCTCTGGCTGACCGCCTTGATGATGTCCGGCGCGTGGCCGCCGCCGGCGCCTTCAGTGTGGAAGGTGTGGATGGTGCGGCCCTTGAAGGCGGCCAGCGTAGTTTCGACGAAACCGGATTCGTTGAGCGTGTCGGTGTGGATGGCGACCTGCACGTCCATCTCGTCGGCGACGCTCAAACAGCAGTCGATGGCGGCCGGCGTTGTGCCCCAGTCCTCGTGCAGCTTGAGGCCGATGGCGCCGGCTTCGACCTGCTCGACCAGGGCCGCCGGCAAGCTGGCGTTGCCCTTGCCGAAGAAGCCGAGATTCATCGGGAAGGCCTCGGCGGCTTCAAGCATGCGGTGGATGTGCCACGGCCCCGGCGTGCAGGTGGTGGCGTAGGTGCCGGTGGCCGGCCCGGTGCCGCCGCCGAGCATGGTGGTGACACCGGAATACAGGGCCTCGTCGATCTGCTGTGGACAGATCCAGTGGATATGGCTGTCGATGCCGCCGGCGGTGACGATCATGCCTTCGCCAGCGATGATCTCGGTGCCGGGGCCGATGACGATGTTCACGCCAGGCTGGATGTCCGGGTTGCCGGCTTTGCCGATGGCGGCGATGCGCCCGTCCTTCAGGCCAATGTCGGCCTTGACGATGCCGGTGACGGCATCGACGATCAGCGCGTTGGTGATCACCGTGTCGGCGGTCTCGGCCGAGATGCGCTGGCTCTGCCCCATGCCGTCGCGGATCACCTTGCCGCCGCCGAATTTAACTTCTTCGCCGTAGATCGTGTAGTCGTGCTCGACCTCGATGATCAGCTCGGTGTCAGCCAGACGCAGGCGGTCGCCGGTGGTGGGGCCGAACATTTCGGCATAGGCCTGACGGGTGATTTTGTTGGCCATCAGAGCGCTCCCTGAATGAGGCCGCGGAAGCCGTAAACCTTGCGTTCGCCAGCCAGCGCGACCAGTTGCACGGTGCGCGTCTGGCCCGGTTCGAAGCGCACGGCGGTGCCGGCGGCGATGTCGAGGCGGAAACCACGAGCGGCTTCGCGATCAAAGCTCAGGCCGGCGTTGGTTTCATGGAAGTGATAATGCGAGCCGACCTGGATCGGCCGGTCGCCGGTATTGGCCACCACCAGCGTGATCGTCGGCCGGCCGGCGTTGAGTTCGAGTTCGCCGGGTTCGGCGAGGAGTTCTCCGGGGATCATGTCAGCGCCTCAGACGATGGGGTTATGGACCGTGACCAGCTTGGTGCCGTCGGGAAAGGTCGCTTCGACCTGGATTTCCGGAATCAGCTCGGCGATGCCGTCCATCACGTCGGCGCGGCTCAGCACCTGGGTGCCGGCGTGCATCAGCTCGGCGACGGTACGGCCTTCGCGGGCGCCTTCCATGATTGCGCAGGTGATCAACGCCACTGCTTCCGGGTAGTTCAGCTTCAGGCCCTTGGCCTGGCGCCGTTCGGCGAGCAGGCCGGCGGTAAAGATGAGGAGCTTGTCCTTCTCGCGGGGTGTCAGTTCCATGAAAATTCCTCGGGAATTCCAGATTCTTGAAAAAGCGCCCGGGCGACTGGATCGCCGAGCAGGCGGGTGCGGCGGCAATGCGTGGGCGCGATGATAATGCACCACTGCGGCGACCGGAGCCATACGCAAGAGCGCGTAGAGGCTTCGCCGATTACGAGGTTTCCTCGCCGGCAGCGGCAGTCAAGTCAACAATCGGAAAGAAGCGGTCGTAGGCCAGGTTGAAGGCGAAAGCGTAGGCGACGTAGGCGAGGGCCAGGCCGATGTCGGCGATCAAAGCTTCCAGCCAGCCCATGCCGGTCCACATCATGATGATCGGCAGGCTGACGAGCAGCAGCCCGCCTTCGAAGCCGAGAGCATGGATGCCGCGCATCCACATCGCCCGGCGGTCGGCTGTACGCCCGGTCAGGCGCCCCTCAAGCCAGTCGAAGGCGGTGTTGTAGACGGCATTCCACAGTGCAGCGATGGCCGCGATTACCGCCAGCAGACCGAGCGAGTCGCTCAGCGGTACGCCACTCAACCAGACGAAGGGGGGCGTGATCAGCAGTAGACCGCCGAGTTCGAACAGGATGACCTGGCGGATGCGATCCGTCAGGCTCCGGAGTTTGGGGGGGGGATTCATCGGGGCGACGGCGCCAGCTTATTCCGCCTTCGGCTCATTCGGCAGCAGCAGGTTGAGCAGCACCGCGAGCACACCGCACAGGCTGATGCCCTGCAGCGAGAAGCTGCCGATGGTGACGCCGAGGCCGCCGATGCCGGTGACCAGCGTCACCGAGACGATGCACAGATTGCGCGCGCTGGACAGGTTCACCTTGGCATCCAGCAGCGTCTTCAGGCCGATGCCGGCGATTGAGCCGAACAGCAGCACCATGATGCCGCCCATCACCGGCAACGGGATGGTCTGCAGCAGCGCCCCGAACTTGCCGACGAAGGCCATCAGGATGGCGAAGCACGCTGCCCAGGTCATTACCGCCGGGTTGTAGTTCTTGGTCAGCATCACGGCGCCGGTGACTTCGCCGTAAGTTGTTACCGGCGGGCCGCCGAACAGGCCGACGACATTGACCGCCAGCCCGTCACCGAGCAGCGTGCGGTGCAGGCCGGGGCTTTCGGTATAGTCCTTGCCGGCCACCGAGCCGATGGCCAGGATGCCGCCGACGTGTTCGACGATGGGGGCGATGGCGACCGGGATCATGAACAGGATGGCGGCCAGGTTGAATTCCGGCGTGCCGAATTGCGGCAGGGCGATCCAGGCGGCGTCGTGGACCTTGCTGAAGTCGACGATGCCGAGGAACAGCGAAACGATGTAGCCGACGGCGACGCCGACCAGGATCGGCACCAGCTTCAATAGGCCGCGGGCGCGGATGGCGGTCAGCATCGTCGCCAGCAGCGAGATCGCGGCGACGGCGATGGCCGTGCTATAGGGCACGACCTGGGCATCGCCGGCCTTGCCGGTGGCCATACCGACGGCGACCTGGGCCAGACCGAGGCCGATGACCATAACCACCGGGCCGATCACCACCGGCGGCAGCAGCTTGTGGATCAGCCCGACGCCGCGCCATTTGACCAGCGCCGCGGCGACGTAATAGAAAAAGCTGGCGGCGGCCAGCGCACCGAGCGTCGCGTTCATGCCCCAGGTTTGCACCGAGTAAATCACCGGGGCGATGAAGGCGAAGCTGGAGCCGAGATAGATCGGTACCTGGCGCTTGGTGCAGATCTGGAAGATCAGCGTGCCGACGCCGGCGCCGAGCAGCGCCAGGCTGGGGTTGAGGCCGGTCAGCAGCGGCACCAGCACGGTGGCGCCGAAGGCGACGAAAAGGATTTGCGCGCCGGACAGGGCGGTGCGCCAGACTGGGTCTTGCGTAGCGTTCATGCTTCCTTGGTTCCGAAAATCTTGTCCCCGGCATCGCCGAGGCCAGGGATGATGTAGCCGAGTTCGTTGAGGTGGCTGTCGACGGCGGCGGTGTAGATCTCGATCTCCGGATGGGCCGCCGTCAGCGCCGCGATGCCTTCCGGCGCGGCGACCAGCACCAGCGCCTTGATGTGCTTGCAGCCCTTGCGTTTGAGCATGTCCACGGTGGCGATCAGCGAGCCGCCGGTGGCCAGCATCGGGTCGATGATCAGCGCCAGGCGTTCCTCCAACTGGCCGACGAAGCGCTCGAAATAGGGTTCCGGCATCAGCGTCTGGTGGTTACGGGCGATGCCGACGACGCTGACCTTGGCGTTCGGAATCAGGTCGAGCACGCCGTCGAGCATGCCGATGCCGGCGCGCAGGATGGGCACCACGGTAACTTTCTTGCCCTTGATCTGGTCGATCTCGACCGGCCCGGCCCAGCCTTCGATGGTCACCTTCTCCAGTTCGAAATCGGCGCAGGCCTCATAGGTCAACAGGCGCGCCAGCTCGGCGGCCAGTTCGCGGAACTTCTTGGTACTGATGTCGCCCTCCCGCATCAGGCCGATCTTGTGTTTGACCAGGGGGTGGCGGACTTCGATTACCGGCATGGCATCCTCGCTAGCATTTTGAAAAAGGGGGAAGGGTAACCGATCAGGGCAGCGCCGAACCGAGCGGCGGCACGCTGGCGACCAGGCGCCACAAAGCGGCTCAGGTATTCCAGATGCGGGGAATCACGGCCGGGCGGCCAATGCCGGCCGGGCGCAGGATTTTCCACAATTCGGCGAACCACAGCCGGGCCGCCTCGCTGTTGGCGCCGAGATAGCGAGCGACCAGCAGGCCGGGCAGGGCGGTCAGCGCGTGCGATCCGGCATCGGCTGGGGCGATGGCGCGGCAGGATTCGAGCAGGCCGGCAGCCTGCTGCGGCAATTCGGGAAAAGTGCACAGCAGCGTGCCGCACACCGTTGCCCCGGCCCAGCCGGCGGGGCTGTGCAGCATGTCATCGTCGCCGGCGAAGCCGCCGCGCTCGATCCACAGCGGCTGGCCGGTGCGATCGATGCGGTAGAACAGGTCGAAGCGGCCCTGCATGAAACGCTCGCCGGCGGCGGCCCGGCCCAGGCAGAGGATGTCCCAGCCGATGAAGCGGCTGTCGGCGGCCAGGGAAACCCGGGTTTCCATGTGTGCCCGGGCGCCGTCGAAAATGATGGTTTCCTGCGGCAGCCATTCCAGCACGGCGCCTTCGCCGACGGTGAAATCAAGGTGCTGCGCGGCCTCGGCGCCGGCCGAGCGATACCACTTGCCGGCGCCCGGCGTGGTGATCTGCGCATGCGCCCCGGCATCGAGCGTGGCGGCGATGCGCAACTGGTCGCCGCCGGCGATGCCGGAGGGCGGGTGCAGCAGGATGGTCTGGCAGACCGACTCGCCTTCCGGGTACAGCGCCTTCTGCACGCGTAGCGGGCCGGAATGGCGGTTTTCGCGTAGCAGCGTGCCGTCGCCGCGGCGGGCGAAGCCGAGCTGCAGGTTGGCATGCCAGATGGGGGAGGGGGGGGGCGTCAACGGAAGGCGCGAAGTCATGGGCCGGATTATGGGCAAAGGCCGGCGGACAGGGAATACGCAGGAATGCGCAGCGACCGTTTCAGCCTTCCTTCATGCGCCCTGCCAGCGCCGCTTCCCAGCCGAGCATGGCCAGCTTGCGCTCGCTGCCCCAGCGGTAGTGGCTGACCTCGCCCGAGTCGCGGATGACCCGGTGGCAGGGAATCAGGAAGCCGATGGTGTTGGCTGCCAGGGCGCTGCCGACGGCGCGCGCCGCTTTCGGGGCGCCGATGCCGCAAGCCAGTTCGCCGTAAGACAGTACCCGGCCGGGCGGGCAGCGCAGCAGCGCCTCCCAGACCTTGATCTGGAAATTGGTGCCGCGCAGCAGCAGGTGCAGTGGCGCGGCCGGCGCCGTGGCGGGGAAGACCTGGGCCAGCAGTTCGGCCGCCTGTGCATCGTCGCGCTGCAGCGTCGCCTGCGGCCACAGGCCGGCCAGTTCCGCCAGCAGCGCCGGCTCGTCACCGGCGCAGAAGGCGAGATGGCAGATGCCGCGTCCGGTCCAGCCGACCAGCGCCGGGCCGAACGGCGAGGGGGCGAGACCGTGGACGATCTTCAGCCCGGCGCCGCCGGCCTTGATCTCGCCGGGCGTTAGCGCCTCGCAGCTGATCATCAGGTCGTGCAGCCGGCTGCCGCTGCTCAGGCCGACCCGGTCGGCCACCGTCAGCACGTCGCCGGCGCGGGCCAGTTCGCGCTTGGCGTGTTCCTTGGTCAGGTACTGCAGAAAGCGCTTGGGCGAGACGCCGGCCCATTCGGAGAACAGCCGCTGCAGATGGAAGGGGCTGAGATGCACGGCGGCGGCGAGCTGGTCCAGCGTCGGCTGCTGTGGGGCCGTGGCGCGCAAGTAGGCAATGGCGCGGGCGACGATGGCGAAATGTCGCGATTGCTCGACCAGGTTCGTGTCGGCAGTGGACGAATCAGGCCACGCGGCCGCAGCGGCAGCGGGCGAAACGGGGTGGCGCAGGTGGGCGGTGTCCATGGCTGGCAATCGGTCGTGGGGTTGCCCTCAGTGTCGTCCGCTGAGCCGGGGTCGGCAACCCGATTCTTGCGCAGCGGGGCCGGCGGCGGGCGCCGGCCCGCTGGCATCAGAGGCGGTTGCCGCGCACCATGGCCATGATCTGGCCGGCGTCGAGGCTGCTCGCCTTCTCCTGGATCTGCGGCAGGTACTGGCTCTGCATCTGCTTGGCCGGGCCGAGCAATCCCTGGAAGGTTTCCTGCAGCAGTTGCGTGCTCATCTGCCGGCCGCCGGCGTAGTAGCGCCGGGCTACCTGGCCGAGGGCGTAGGTGGTGGCGAACGAGAAGGCGACGCCGGTGGCGGCGCGGCCGAGTCCGCCCACCGTCTTGCCGGCGACTTTGCCGAGCAGGCCGCCGAGCAGCTTGCGGCCGAACTGTTCGAGATATTGCGAGGTCAGGCCGACGCCAACGGTGGCCAGGAATTCCTTGATGTGGCCCTGGTCGAGTTCGTTGCCGTAAGCCTTGCCGATGCGATAGACCATCTTGATCTGCAGCGGAATGATCGCCACCGACGCCCAGGACTGCGGCAGCAGTTCCAGCGCGCCGTTGAGGATGGAATAGTTGAGGATCGATTTGTCCAGTTCCGTCTCGCTGACCGACGGCTGGGCTGCTACCGGGGTCGCCGGGGTGGCGGTCGGAGCGGCCGCCGCGGCGGGGCGGGCCGGAATGAAGGCGGCGGCATCGGCCAGTTCGTCGGCCTGACGCTCGAAAGCGCTGCTCTCGCTATCGCCAGCCAGCGCCAGCAGGGTCTTCAGCTCGGCCAGGAAGCGCCGCTCGCCATCGCCCTGCACGCCGTCGGCATCGCAGACGCAAACCGCCATTTCATAGGCGAACTGGCGCTGGCCGAGATCGCCGAGGGCCTGCGTCGCATCGCTCAGCTTGACCCGGCGCAGCAGCACGTCCTGGTATAGGCGCGGCAGATCCGGCGCCTCGGCACCCAGCGTTTCGGCAAAGCGGCGGATGTGTTCGCGCTCGCGGTCGTCGTTGGCGCCGTCGGCAAAGGCGGCGAACAGGCTGATGGTCAGAATGGCGTTTTCCGGATTCATGGATTCTCCTTGAGGGGGCGGTTTGACGGCTATGCCCGGGGAAAGTTTCAGCCAGCGGGCGAAGCGGCTACTGGCGGATTTCCCGTGTGTTGTCCGGCGCCGGGAATTCGCCGCTGCTGCGGAAGGGATTGATGTCCAGTCCGCCGCGCCGCGTGTAGCGGGCGTACACCGCCAGCGCCGCCGGCGCGCACTGGCGGCTGATGTCGCAGAAGATGCGCTCGACGCACTGCTCGTGGAACTCGTTGTGCTCGCGGAAGGAGACGATGTAGCGGAGCAGCCCGGCGCGGTCGAGCGGCCGGCCGCGATAGCGGATCACCACCATCGCCCAGTCCGGCTGGCCGGTGACCAGGCAGTTGGATTTCAGCAGATGCGAGTACAGCGTTTCCTCGACTTCGCCGCCGGCCACCGTGGCCAGCAGCTCCGGCGCCGGCTGGTAGCGGTCACAGGCAATGTCCTGGTCGTCAAGCAGCACGCCCTCGGGATAGCCAACTGCCGCCGGCGGCCGCCCGGTCAGCAGCGCGATCTGCACACCCACCGGCGCCCCGGCCGCCGCCGACAGATCGCCGACCAGCGTCGCCTCGACCGCTGCCGCATCGGCAAAGCGCGTCTGGTTGAAAGAATTGAGGTACAGCTTCAGCGACTTGGACTCGACCAGATTCGGGCTATCCGCCGGCACGCGGAAAGTGGCCACCGCCACCTGCGGCTTGCCCTTGGTGTTTAGCCAAGACAGCTCATAGGCATTCCACAAATCCTCGCCGACGAATGGCAGGGCGTCGCCGGTGATGCCGAGTTCATCGCGTTTCAACTGGCGCGGAATCGGATAAAGCAGCTCCGGCGCGTAAGTGGCCCGGTACTCGGTCGGCTTGCCGAGCGGGGAGAGGATGTTGGGGTCGGTGGGCGGGGTCATGGAGCCATTTTAACGGAAGCTGTGCGCCCGACCCGGAGCGCTGCTCGGCGACTTGGGCTGGCACCCTCGGGGGCGGCGAAAGTGTCGAAATATTTTACAGCGGGCAGCCAGGGCCAGATGTTTGTTTGGTTGGAAGTTTATAACTAGCTGTATTTATGTGGTTTTAAAAAATTGGCACGCGTGATGCTTGAATGGTGTCAGCCAAACCATCGGAGTTCCTGGCCTTTGAACATCCGCCCCTCCATCGACATCAGGAGAAAAAAATGAATAAACGTTTCGGCACCACCCTGGCAGCACTGGCCTTTTTCGTGGCGGGCTCAGCCCAAGCTGCGGTGACCTATGTTGAAGACAATACGATTACCAACGACATTCCTTCCTTGACCGGCTTCGCAACAAACGGCGCCATGATGGATGGTATGTCGATCACCGCCACCTTCTCTAATCAATTCAGCCAAACCTTGTCATGGGGTGACACCGGCGCGACGTCTGGTGGCGTGTTCGGGACAGGCTGGTCCCTTAGCCAGAGTGGAGACACTTTTGGTGGCCTTTGGTCCTTTGCCTTTACCGGATCGAGCAGCGGCCTGATCCTGAATCAGCTGGTCTTACGAGGCGCCCCCGGCCTGACGGTGTTTGACCGTACGTTTGGAGGCGCGTCCGGCACTCCGGGTTCTGCCCTCGGGATGGATTTCGCGTTTTCCGGATCCGATCCCACGGCGACGGCAACCTACTCTGAGGCAGTGGCCCTCGCTGGAGACGCTGCGGTAGGTGATCTGTGGCATACCCTGACCATCGATTTCGATGGCGGTATTCGCACCGATTTCATGTTTGTCCAGGATACCGATAACGATAGCCGTTTCAACAACCGCGTGCCCGAACCCGGCGTGCTGAGCCTGCTTGGTCTGGCCTTGGCGGGCTTGGCTTTCTCTTCCCGCAAGCGCCGGAGTGCCTGATCGGCAAAAGAGACGATTGTCGCGGTTTCGATTCTCTGAAACCTGATGTAGAACGGGGCCACAAGGCCCCGTTTCATTTCGTATCCGACCGAAGTCGGTACGCCGCAGGGCATTGACCCCGGCGTCGTTTGCTTACAGCTTCTTCAGGCTGCTTTTCGCTGTGCGCTTAGTGGGCTGCCCCTCGCTCCCGGCGGAGCGGGCCGGCGCCGGCTTGGCTGGGGCTGCGTGATCTAGCCAGATCAGCGCGTCGATGTAGGACATGAAACCGTGCAGATAGTCCGGCGCCATGTCGCGCATGACTTGCAGACTGCGCAGGACGAGGTGCTGGGAATTCATCGGGCCGGCGTTTTCCGGGGCCTGAGCCAGCGTTTGCGTGAGTTGCTGCTCGGTGCTGAGCTTTGACCACTCCTCGCGGAAGTAGGCGACGGACTTGAGTTCCGGGGTTTGCCGGCTGCTGCCCGTGGATGAATCTTTCGCTTTGGGTCGGAAATCCTCTTGCGGGATAGCAGCCGCGTTGGCTGGTTGCTGATCGTGGGCGTGCTGGCTGATGTAGGCGAGCAGCTCGGCGAGCGGGCTGGCGCTGCTGGTCGGGGCGATTGTGTTCGGCGCCGGGGCCGGGCGGCTGGCGAGTTCGTCGGCGGCGGCGTTGATCCTGGCGTACAGCGACTGGCGGATGGTTTCCGGTTGTGTGGCGGCGCGGCGGGCCAGGGCGTCGAGGTAGGCCAAGCGGATGGGGTCGCGTTCGGCGGCGCCGCCGCTGCGCAGGGCGTCGAGGCGGGCCTGGATGTCATCCATCGCGGCTGCTTCAGCCATTGGCTTCCTTGCCGCTGGTGCGGGATTTGGGTACCGGCGCCATCTCGACGCGGCGGTTGCGGGCGCGGCCGTCGGCGTCGCTGTTGTCGGCCACCGGCTGTTGCGCACCGAAGGCGGCGGCGAAGATGGACGACGAGGGCACGCCATCCTCGATCAGCGTGCGCGTGACAGTCAAGGCGCGCTGGGCGGAGAGTTCCCAGTTGTCGGCGAACTGGCGGTTGCTGCCGCGTACCGGCATGTCGTCGGTGAAGCCGCTGACCATCAGCATCTGTTCGCTGGCGCCGAGGTAGGCGGCGATCGGCTGCGACAGGCTCTTCAGCAGTTGCTTGCCTTCCGGCTGCAGTTGGTCTGAATTGAGCGCGAACAGCACGTTGCCGCTGATGCCGATCTTGCCGTTGTTCAGCGTCACACGGCCGGAAGCCAGCGGGCCGGCCAGCGCCTTTTCCAGCGCTTCGCGCCGTTGCTCTTCCTGCTGCCGCTTCTGGATTTCGGCTTCCAGGCTGGTGACGAGTTCGAGCTGCACACCGAGCACGCCGACCAGAATGAGCACGAAGGCACCAAGCAGGCCGGCCATCAGGTCGCCAAAGACGGCCCAAACTGGCGTGCTGTGGTCGACGCTGGCGTCAATGTTGTCCATGTCAGGCCTCGCTACCCACCACGCGCTGCAGCTCGTCGACCATCTTCTTCTGCGACAGGATGCTGAGGTCGATGATCTCGCGCGCCTGGGCGACGTAGTAGGCCAGCTGCTCGTCGCTGCGCGTCAGCGACTTGGACAGCCCGCCTTCGATGCGTTGCAGCGCGGTCATCATCTTGTCGTTCGATTCGGCGAAGAGCTTGACCGAGGTGCCGAAAGCCTCGCCCAGGCTGGCCACTTCCAGTGCACCGCCGGTGATGCTGGTGCCAATCTCAACGAGCTTGCCGGCTTCGCTTTCGACCTTGGCGGCGAACTGGCTGCCAGCGCGTTCGAGCAGCTCGGCCGACGAGGCGACGAGCGCGTCGATGGCGCTGCGCTGCTCGGTCGAGGCGTGGTTGATGGCATCGAGCAGGGCGCCCAGCGTTTCCATGATGCGGCTACGTTCTTCGAGCAGGCTGTTGTCGCGGGCCATGCTCGCCGACAGTTCGTGGCGCAGCTGGCCGATCACCTCGGCCGCCGCCTTGGGCGCCTCAGCGGCGGTCTGCATCAGGCGGGTGACTTCGGCGATGGTCGTTTCGGCCTGCTGTTGGTGGGCGGCGATGAGATCGCGGGCGGTGGCGCCGAGCGTGCCGGTGATCTGCTCCTGCTGCGCCAGCGTCGCCTGGCCGGCCTGTTGCCATTGCGCTTCCAGCTTGCCGGCCATCGCCGTCAGGGCATCGGTGAAGCTGGCCTGGCGGGTCTGTTCGCTGGCGGCCCATTCAGCCTGCCAGCCAGCCTGGGTGGTGCGCATGTCGGCGAGCAGCGCCGCCTGCTGCGCCTGTGTGGCGCGTGCAAAGGCGGCGTGGCTGGCATCGATGGACGTGAGCAGTGCCTGGGTGCGTTCGCCGAAGGTGTCGGCGACCTGGCTGACGGCCTGATCGAGGCGCGCGGTGACGCCATCGAACTGGCTGGCCAGCGTGGCGGCCAGTTGCTGCTGGCTGGCGGCGGTGGTTTCGGCCAGGGCCGCCTGCTGCTGCGCGGCGTCGGCCTGCAGTCGGGCCTGGGTGGCTTCGACCGAGGCGAGCAGCGCGGCGGAACGTTGTTCAAAGGTGTCGGCATAGGCCGTCAGCGCGCCTTGCAGTTGTTGCTGCTGGCTGTCGGTGGCGGTTTCGTGGCGGCTCAGCGCCTGCGTCCAGGTGTCGCTGACGGTGGTCACGGTCTGCGCGAACTGGCCGGTAATGCCGGCCAGCTGCGTTTCGACGGTGCCGAACAGCTTGTCATGCAGGCCGCGCGTTTCCTCGGCGATGCTCGCCATGGTGGCAGTGACGACGGGTTGGATGGTCTCGGCGGCGACCGTCGCACTGTCCTTCAGGCTGGCCTTCAGCGATTGGTCGACGGACTGGGCAAGACCGCTGTACAGGCCCTTGGCTTCGTCGTGGAAGCGCTGCTGGCCAGCCAGCAACTGTTCGCCGAGCTGGCGATTGTGTTCGGCCATCTGGCGCATCATCGCATCGAGCTTGCCGACCAGTTCGGGTAGCGCCTGGGCCTGGACCTGCAGGGCCTTGAAGGTTTCCTGGCGCTGGTAGGTGAGCGAGAAGTCGCGCAGCACGCCGGCGATCCGGCTGTCGAGCAACTGGCCGACCTGCAGGCGCTCGCGCCGGCACAGCGCCGAGATCAGGCCGAGCATGGCCGAGGTGGCGACGCCGGCGACCGAGGTGCCGAAGGCGACGCCGAGGCCCTTGACCGGCGCCGCCAGCGCGGCGCGGATGGTCTGCAGGTCGGTGGTGCTTTCCAGCGCCAGCACGGCGCCGTTCAGCGTCACGACCATGCCGAGGAAGGTGCCGAGCATGCCGAGCAGCACCAGCAGGCCGACCAGATAGGGCGTGATGCCCGGGCCGGGCAGGGCGACGCGTTCGCCTTCGATGCGCAGGCGCACGGCATTCCGCAGCGCCGCCGGCACCTGTTGCAGCCATTCGCCGAGATGGCCGATGTCGTCCGGGATGTTGCGCAGTGCCTGGGCCAGCGCTGCCGTGTTGTCATGGAAACGCCGCATTTCCAGGGCGCCAGCGACATAAACCCCAGCGATGATGCAGGAGACGGAGAAGGCCAGCGTGTGGCCGTCGAGGTAGCCGATAGCGACCCAGACGACGGCCAGCAGGCCGAGGATGAAGGCGAAGAGACTGAGATTACGGTTCATCGGGGATTCGTTTCGTGGGGGCTGCGGCCAGCGCGGCGATCAGGCCGCTGACCGGCTTCAGGCGCAGATCCAGTTCGGCCAGCAGCACGGTCTGGGCATCCTGGCAGAAGGCTTCGAGCCAGCTGCCCGGCTGCGTCCAGGCGGCCGGGTCGTCGGCGCTGCCTTCAGCGAGCGTGGCGCGGTGGTCGGCGTAACGCTGGTGGAAGCGCTTGCTGAGCAGGATCGGGATGCTCCCCAGCAGAGTGCGTTCGCGGGCGGCCAGGGATTTTTCAAAGGCGGCGTCGAGATCGGCCAGCTGCCGACCAGCGGCCGACTGCCCAGCCAGCGCCTGGCGGGCCTTGGTGCGCAGAGGCGTGATGGCGGCGTTCATGTCGCGCTGGTGGGCGAGGTAATAGCGGTGGTAAGGCGAAAAATCGGCGGCAGCTTCCGGCGTCGCGTTGGGCAGCGGCACCGGGAACGGAATGCGCGCCGGCTGCGCGAAGAACACGCCGTCGTTGTTGATCGAATCTTTCAGATGGCGCCGCACGCGGGCCAGTTGCCCGGCCAGATCACCATCCGCCGGAACGACAGGCGCGCCACTACCGGCCCTGGTATTGAGGACCGAATACAGCGTCAACGCATCGGAAACGTCCAACCACTGCCCGAGCCGTTCGCCGAAATCGTATTTCGGACCAGTGACTTCCGGGAGAGCGCCGGCAAGAACGCGGACGAGCGCTGAGCGGTTGAAGGTGGCGTGCTGCAATCCACGCGCCATGATCATGTCCAGGTTCGACAACAAAGGGGGGCGCAAGGGTACTACAACTTCGGGGTGGGGTCAGCGGTGGCTGGAAGGGGTTGGGGGGAGGGGATTTGCGGAGGGGGTGACTTGGCGGTTATTCGGCCATTCCGGCCGTTGGGCAGATGTGCCCACTCAGACAGCAGTCCGTCGGTTACCTGCCATCTGACCTTACCGAGTCCGCAAGCATTACTGGTTCTCGCAATCCTCGGACAGTCCAGATCAGCCTTCAACAAAGCGGTAGCGCCCTGCGGCTCCTTATGCACCCGGCGGCCGGACGAGCAGAGGGTCTCCATAGACTGTCATCGCCAAGGAAAACTGTGGCTCGCCTTCGCGCCTGGCAGCCATGCGCTTGTTTGCCTCGTGGCATGCGTCCATCGCTGTGACGCCCTGTTCCCAATGCGCTAGAAAGCCCTCAAGCCAGGGCCCGGCAGCGAGCGATTCCAGCGGCCAGGGGGATGCGATGACGGCGCGGCAGCCCTGCTCCAGCAGCATTTTCGGCAACCCAACTGTAGTGCTGGCACTAGGATGGCGATCCATGCGTCCGCCGCTGCATACGAAGAGGATTACCAGCTCGACCCGAGCCAGCGCCTGAGCGAGGGCCAGAGGGGACTCCTTCAGCGCGCCCTCGTCGACAATACGCCGGAAGTACCTGTCCCCCTGCGCCAGCTGTCCATGGGCCGTCACGATCGCCATTTGTGCCCCCTCCACGCCTTGAGGCAAGGTGCGCGAAGTGTCCAGGGAAATGCGATAAGAGTCCAGATGCGGCTCGAGCATTCCTCTGACGACGCTCATCGCGTCTAACTCAGCCGGATCGCCGGCGTCGGAGAGCCATGCCACGCGGCGCTCACCGCTGGTCCTGGCCCCCTGGCGGATGGCCTCGAGCCAAGTTAGAGACGGCACCATGCCAATTGCGGTGTCGTAACCGATCAGCTCCCCGCCGGGCCCCAGCACTAGATTGAAAGCGAGTTGCGCGACTTCAGGCTCGGCCACGACCAGGACGCGCTTGCCTAGCGGTAAGGGGATGCTGAAGGAGCGCATCGATTCATAGAACTCGCCGTCCCCCACGCTCCGCAAGCGCAACCCGTTGCCCTCGACGTCTACTCGCTTCCGGGGGTCTATCTGTCCATATTTGAACGGGTAGGTCTGCGACCAAGCCCGCAGCCGGTCCCGTGCCGTAGTTGAGAATGCCGGTGCCCTTCGGACTTCCCCGCCCCGGGGCTCCACTACGGTGGCGACCAACTCGCCCGCGCTGTCGAGTGCCAGCATCAACACGGAAATCTGGTGCTCCTGTGCGAGCGCTTGTGCAAACCGGATCGGTCTGTCCAGGGTCAATGGAGCGGGCGGTGCTTCCAGCGTCAATCCGCGATCAGCCAACAGCTCGATCGCGAGGCAGGCATCCTGCACAGTCACTTCAGGATCGGCAGGCGCCAGAAGCCGAGGGGCAATCAGGTTGGCAGCGAAGGCGTCGGTGGGTGCATCCGATGCGTACCGAGAGCGCGCGGTGCGGTTATGCAGGTCTACTAGCTCGGCCGCCGTGGGTCGCTTGGCGGAGATCGCCTGCAGGGTGGCACCGGCTTCGGGCCCAATGGCCGTCAGCGCCTGCTGCTTAGCCGCAGCCGTTTCTATGGTCAGTTGGCCGCCCGCTCGTTCGTACTGCCCCAGTGCCTGCACGAAGAGATAGGCCGCCGCGAAAAGCTCATCCCCAAGTCGGACGGCGTCGAGAAACACACGCAGGCAGTTTTCCAGGAAGGTCTGAAGGGCGGCCACTTCCATGTCCGCACCCTTGTTAATCTGCAGGGTCAAGCCAACGATTTCCAGCCGGTGCCGCATAGCGTCCGTCATTCCGAGCTCGCCGTAGAGCTTGCTGCATTTTTCCAGCAGTACCTCGGCGGCGGAGTGAAGACCGATGTCGCGGAGCGTACGTAGGTGGGTGTAGGTCTCGTGGTATAGATCGCTCACGGGCAGCGGCGCGCGGGTGGCCCTGGCACACGCGAGGGCTAGGAGGGCATCATTGGCATCATGCGACCGCTGGTAGATATCGGCGTAGGCGCTCCAGGCGAGGCGCCTCCGTCCGGGCTGATCACCGGCGATCTCGACGATGAGCTCGGCCAAGTCCCGTGCGCGTTGGTGGTTGTTCATCAGGGAAAACTTTGCAGCCAGAACGCGCAAGGCCTGGAGGTCGTCGTAAGTGCCCGGGACATGGCGCGCCAGCGGCACCAGGATGTGCGCCTGCAAGCTCAAGGTCTCAAGATCGTCTGCCTGGTGGAATTTCGCGACGCCGTGCTCAATGAAGTTCCGGATGAGCCGTGCAAGCCCCGCAGCGTTTCCACCTATTACATAAGCGGGAAGCGGCACACGCGGATCGACCGCCACCTGTTGTACCGCCCAATCGCTCCAGCGCTGGTGGAACTTGCGAAGCTCTTCTTCGGTGGCTAGGTCGCTGCCGGGCTCTTCCTCCACCGGCTCCGGCGTGTTGTCCGCGAACTCAGCGGCCACCGCAGCGATAAGCGCTAAGCCTTCCCGGCCTGCGAACTCGACGGACAGCGTTTTGCGGAGCATGGCCCGGATCTCCTTGTCACCTGGGTGTTGGCCCAAGTGCTCGACAAGCAACTTCAGCGGCTCCATATACACACCGAACTGCTCTCGACAGACTGCCTCCACCAGGAACAGCTCGCGCATCGTGCGCACAATGAGCTTGGCGGCGGCAGGAGCAAAGCGAGTGCCTGGAATCAGCAGTCCGGCGAGGCTCCAAGCGGCCTGCGGATCGCCGGACACCTCCGCGTGCGTCGCGGCACACATGACACCGAGTTCATGGTGTTTTGGCCATTGGGTCCGCACTTCCTCCAGCAGCCTCTGGTAATCGACGTCGGTCTCCGGTGCGAGTCTATCCGCGAGCAGAGTATGGATCTCCGTGAAACCGGTCCGGGTGATGGGGCTCGCATGTACCTTGTCCGAATCCTTTCTACAGATCTGGAGCAGGCGGATCTCGCAGTCGTACTGTAGGCCTGGGTTCGCTGGGAAGAGGCCCTTGAGCCGAGACCAGACCCGCTCCACCAAGTCCGCGTCGCGCATCGCTGTGGCCATTTCCAAGCAAGCCGACAACGCTTCCTCCTGCGACATTTCGCAAAGGGCGCCCTCGATCAGGCGCTTTGCGGTCGGTAGATCATCACCTAGATGACAGATCGCTGCCAAGCACGATGCCTTGTTGGCCGGGACCGTGGTTTGCCCCAGCAGTTCCCGGATGAGTTTCGCGGCAGCTTCGCTGTCACCGGAGTGGTGGGCGATCTGGATACGAGCTTGCAGTTTCATCAACGCCGGGGCAGCTTCCGCACCTAGCTGATCAAGCGCCTCTGCAGCACGGCCCGTCTTGGCCAAAGCCAGCATCTTCTGTAGGCGCGGCAAAAAAATCTCTTCATCGGCGACGCGAAAACTAGCCATGTTTAGGTTCTCAACCTCGCTGATTAGATCGATGTTTGCGGGTTTAATTGGAGGATCGGCGGGGCTGGTCAGGAATAAGAAATATGACTTTTGCTTAGCAAGTTCAATTAACCGCTTCGCTGTGGCGACCGTCGTACGCACCCAGATGTCTTCTTCCAGTTTGGGTACCGCGCCCGTGTCTTCCGTTGTGGGTGCATCGGGATTGCTGTACAGGCTCACGTCCGGAACAAAGACGAATTGCTCGGCAGCTGCCGTGTCGAAAGCATCCACCAAACTGCGGGACTCCAGGTCGCTGCACCGGACGAAGGTGAACTTTGCCCTCAGCGCCTTTTTCATGGCGGGGTCCATCCGCTCGTCCTGGTCTAGCGGCAGGCCCTGTAGGAGCATTTCGAACGTGGCATCCGCATCCTGGCCCCACACTTCAGGCGGAGGCGCGATGAAAGTGGTGCCGCGGTAGACCGGTCGCGAGGTTTCCTGATGGTGCAGCATGAAAGCAGCCTCCCAGCAGCGTGCCAGCACATCCTCTTGGGGAGCGTGCAGGAAGAGCAGAGCGCCTCCTGGCAATGGAGGGTTCCGGTCATTGAACAGGTCGGACAGCTCGAAATTTCCCAACTCATTGGCGTCTACAGCCATTACTTCATCCCGTTATTGGCGTCGTGATTTCGAATGTCTAGAAGCGTGTCGCCGCGCAGAATCGGATCAAGCGACCGGTATACGCGTCAGGCTATGAAAACAGGCGCCGTCCTTCATCTTGCCTTCACGTTAGACCGCATCGTTTTTCATCACATTCAAGTGCTTCAGCCGCAGCCCTCCAAGCCCCGAATTGCTCCTTGGACCACACGGCAAGCCTTGAGCAGAACCAAGCAATCGGATTTGCTCTGGTTCCTAGTGAATCGCCACTTTCCCAGATAGTACACCGAGGGACAGCAAGACGTCATAATGGGGAAAACAATCCGGGGGGAACACCAATGGGAGAGGTTCTAGACACGCCATTTGCGCAGTTGCTTGACCCAATTGATGGTCTCGACAACGTACTGAAAGAGGTCGAATCTAATCCACTGCTTGAGCAGCCCCGCCTGTTGTTCTTGAGAATGCAAGCGGAAGAGCCTCAACTACAAGCCTTGGCGGAGTTGCTGACCGACTTACTGGTCGATTACGCCATACCGTTGAACAAGCGACGGAAAGCAAATGCCACCGGCAGCAGTTCGACCACCAAGGGCAATACGGTCATGCACGTACGGCTGTATCGCGAAGCCAAGCGATTACTCATTGAATACGAGCAAGCCAACCAAGGAAGATACGGAGAACTCGGCGAGTTGCTCTCGTATGCGCTCGCCGTGCATTACCTTGGCGCAGCGCAAATCGGGTCCAAGATGGCCCTTAAGACCTCCCAAGGGATGCCGGTCCACGGTGTTGACGGTCTCCATGTGAGGGCCAATAGCGACGGCACAGTGACGTTTTTCGTGTTGGAGTCCAAGGTGATGCCGGATGCCACCGATGCGTCGAGAGACATGGTCGCGTCAATCTCTGAGTACCGGGCCGACCGTTCCAAGAAGCTCAATGAACTCCGGCTGGTGACAGACCTCTCGAATCTCGACTCACTTACTGGGGAGCAGCGCGACGCAGCAAAATCCTTCTTTAACGCGTACGAGGGTAGTGGCCTACACCTAAAGCGGCGGGACGTTCACGTCGGTAGCTTGGTGTTCAGTGAAGCGGCATATCAGGACCGGCTGCCGGTGGACCACTCCAAGCCCATCTCGATCCACGAAGAGCACCTTGAGGCGCTATACAAAGGAAAACATTCCCGCTTCAAAGCCAACCTTGACCGGCAGGCCGGTGCAAAGAACCTCGACCTAGGGAACTGCCTCGTCTTATTGGTCGCGGTACCAGATATCAACGAGCTAAAGAGTGTTTTCGCGGAGCTCAACAAATGACAGGCTTCGCATCAGAACTCGCCAGCGATATTCGTCACGAACCAGCGTTCTGGGCAGACTTGGCCTCGCTGCGTGCAGTAGGCATTCGCTCCACTTTGTTGTCTGACGGCCTTGATGTCTCGCAGTCCACGGGGCCGATCGTCAAGGGACCGGACCTAAGCCACGATGCCCTTGTTAGGCTTCTGAACTCGGCGAGCGTCTTCGCGCAGGCGACCGACGAGGAGAGTCGCGATCTTGCACAGCAAATCGCGGTCTTTGCGTCTCTTGCATCCGAAGACGGAGAAATTCGGGGTGCCGCCGTTCACATCCTTTCTGGCCTAGGAAATTTCCCTGGGTTGGCGAAGCTTCGAGGAGCTGACTCAGACTCGTTTGGCCTACAGGCTCGCATACGAAACGCGCTTCTTCGGGAGTTGAATTCGGTCGATATAGCTGGAAAGCGAATGGCCCTGACCGAGTTCCAACTAGACGTTTGGGAGAGCCTGCGATCAAAAGTCGCAACCGCAATTTCGGCACCGACGTCAGCTGGCAAGTCCTATGTCGTCATGGAGTACCTCTGCGAGTACGCCATTGCAGCCGACACATTTGTTGCGCTGTACATAGCCCCTACGCGTGCGCTACTGGCCGAAATTCAGGGAAAACTGGAAAGGCGCCTTGCGTCAATTGGCAACCAGCTCCGAGTTACAACCGTGCCCGTTCTCGATCCGGAGCAGCGGCCGAAGCAAATTTATGTGCTTACGCAGGAGCGGGCCCAGATGCTGCTCTCAGCTATTGATGTCAGTGGTCTGATTGACATGGTCATCGTAGACGAAGCGCAGGCCATCGGTGATGACAGTCGAGGCATGATCCTCCAGGATGCTATCGAGAAGGTTCGCTTCGGAAATCCAAGCGCGCGCTTCCTGTTCTTGGCTCCTGGCGCCAGTGGATTTGAACTCGTCGGAGATAGCGTAGGACTTCAGAATCTTCAGGTGAAGGAAACTGGCTTGTCGCCTGTCGTCCAGAATCGCATCAGCGTTCGGTTCCCTATTGAGAACGAGCACCTAGTGGAACTTGACTTGGTAACCACGGAGCGACTAGAGCGTATTGGTTCGTACACGTTTGATCGTGGCTTTGCGCTCAAGGAAGACGCGAAATTGGCCGCCATAGCGGAAGAATTTGGAGCGTCCGGTCGTTCACTGGTGTACGCCACGGGAGCGAAAAACGCTGAGGACCTGACGTCCTTGATCGCTTTGAATCGGAAGGACAAGGAGTCAACGTCCCTCAAGGAGTTGGCCAAATTCATCGAACAGCATGTCCACAAACAGTATTCCCTCGCGCGTTTCGTGCGTCGCGGCGTCGCCTTCCACTACGGAAACATGCCCAGTCTTCTTCGTGAGGGTATAGAAACCAGCTTTCGCGATGGAGAGATTGATTATCTGTGCTGCACGACCACCCTTTTCCAGGGAGTCAACCTGCCAGCACGGAACGTTTTCATAGACACCCCAACTCGTGGAAACAAGGGAGAACTCCTCGAGGAGGCGGCATTGTGGAACTTCGCAGGGCGTGCCGGGCGTCTTGGTGAAGAAGTCGTAGGCAATGTCTTCTTGGTGAACTATGAAAACTGGGAAACCAAGCTGTTGACTACACGTCGCCCCTTCGAGATGAAGATTGCATTCAAAGATGTCATCGAGAATAGCTTCAAAGATGTTGTTGGCGTGCTTGAGGTCGCTAGTCAGCCTAAGCCGAGCGAAGATCGGGAGCGTGTTGACGAACGCATCACTGCAGCGGCGGGGTTGATTCTTTTTCGCGCAGCACAAGGCAACCTTGATTCGCTGCTAAGCAGAGCAAACCTGAAACTCACGCAGCCTCAGCGAGTAGAGCTCTCGTCATGCGCAAATCTAGCGCTTTCGCAACTCGGTCTCCCATCTGAAGTCCTAACCAGTAGTTGGATGATTGACCCTGTGGCGTTGGCCAGCTTATTGCAGAGACAGAGGGAACTGATCCGTAAAGGTGAATTCGACAAATTGCTGCCCGTCAATCCATCAACTAATTCATACACGGTCTACAACAGCATATTCCGCCGTATGTATAAGCAGCTCGATGGGATGCAACTCAGTGGTGACGATGCCAAGAAAGCGCGGGGGTATGTCAGCCATGTCACCGTCACAGCCCTCAAATGGATGCGTGGAGAGCCGCTCACGCAGCTTGTTCAAGAGGCGGTCAAGTTCAAGCTTTCGGCCGCCAAGCAGGCCGTCAAGTCCAAGCCCGAACAAAGTGTTGTCGATGCGGCCATTCGTGAAATGTTCATGCTCATTGAGCAAACCATTCGGTTCAAGCTCGTTCAATGGGCAAAGGCCTATGTTGATCTGCTGCGATTCGCGCTCGTGGAAGAAGGACGAGCCGAGATTGTGCCGTTGGTCTACGATTTTTCACTTGCCTTGGAGCTTGGGGTTTCAACGACAACAGGTCGATCCCTTGTTGAGTTCGGCTTATCGCGTATCACGGCCTCGGCCCTTGCCGGCGTAATTACCGACTCATCCCTGACGCCGGACAAAGTGAAAACGTGGATTCGCACACAGCCGGAAGAAATGCTATCGCAGCTTTCACCGCTCATCATTGCCGAGCTTCGTTCGAAGGACTTGCTCCCTTCAGCGAGTGGCGGCAAGGCAGCTATAACCACATAGTGCAAGCCAAGCATAGCTGGTGCCAGCCAGAGGCCAACCTCAACGCTCATCCGAATCATCGACAAACGACCGAATACGAGCACGCGTAGCTCGCAAAATTCCCGGCAGTTCGCTCCGGGTCGGAAGTGTGAGTTCAGCTGATCGAGACACTGAGTTCCGCTGTCGGTCAAAGTCAAGAGGCAGGTAAGTGACGCACTGCAGACCGAACTGGCGGAGTGGTCGAATGGCCGCTCTGGCCGAGAACCAGCCCAAAGCTACCGCAACGGCGGTATCCCAGCAATCAACGCGACCAACGTCACCTGCCGATCCGTTTGGGTCTTCCCAAAAACAGCCCGCAACTGTGTCTTTACCGTAGGTAGCTTTACCCCCTGCGCCAGGGCAAATTCCTCCAGCGTCTCCCCATGGCACAACGCCCGCGCCAATCTGGCCTCGGCGGCCGATAGGCCAAACATCGACATCAGTTGCCGGGCACTGGCAATGCGGCGGCGTCCCAGCGGAAATACCAGGCACGCCACGTTCTGAAGCTGTCCCGACAGGGGTTTTGCCCCGTGCAGACTCGGTTCGAGCAACAACGTGTAGCGTGTTTGCCCAGGCGTATTGCCGTGGCAAATCAAGGTTTCCGCCTTGCTTCCCTGGGAGGTCCTTTCGATGGCCTTCGTCAGCAAGTCATTGAATGCGGGATGCGTTGCCCGGATCTGGTTGTGACGGATTGCGAGCAGGCCGCCAGAGCGCAGGAAGGCAGCTGAGCGTTCATCAATGTCGAGGATGCGCCCGCTCGGGGAAACCAGGAATGCGGCCACGTACGGAGAGAAGAGTGCGCTGGCGCCCTGATCGACATACTGGCGAATGACGCGGCAATGCTGAAGAAAGTCCTGGTATTCCGGTGTCTGGAAATTCCGTTCATGGAGAAACGAGCAGTCCGCACAAACAGGCTCCTGCCGAGCGTCGAGCGCGCAATTCGGATGAATGCCACGACAGGTCGGCGCGCTGCCAGTCCGCCCTTTGTGGATGCCTTGTGTTGGTTTTGTGTCGGGCGCTAGCCCGTCGTCCAGCTGCTCAATTTTGCGTTCCCCCGCGTCATCCGACGCCGTTAATCCATCGCCCCCACGATCGTGCTTCAGCGTATCACGATCATCCGTATGGATGATGCGTTTTGACTATGACGGAGAGTAGGCTGCATGGCAATGGGGTGCTGGGAAGTGAAGACTGCTTGATCACGTCGGCATAGGTGCGCTTTCTATTTAACTAAGGACAGTTTGCACAAGTTATTAGTTTATTTGCCCATATCGCTACGGAGGCTGCCAGTGCGAAAACTTCTCCAGGAAAATAAAAAATTTGTATTGGTAGCGGTGTTATTGATAATTGGAGGGGCTATGGCTAACGAAGCACCCAATACACTGAAAGCTCAGTTTTTTTATAAGGATGAGATTTCTTATGCAAGCGAATCGATAAAGAAAATCTGTCCTGTGGCAGATTTCAAAGATTCGCCGAAAAAGACGGATGGTTCATTAGAAGGTCCGGCAAAATTGTTAATCAATCCAATTGTGACAGATGTTCTTGTTTCGTTCGCTAGCAAGGCAGTAGAGAGCATTGTTGATTCTGCCGCAGCCAAAACTCAGCCAGAAGCCACAGTAATAGAGACCACCATTCCATTGGACGGCTTTTATTATGGTAGTGGGGAGATCGCCCCAGCTGGTGGTTGTCTGATTTTCCATAACGCAAATAAGGACGATTTAAGTGATGCATCGCTCGTCGGTTCATTCGTGTTGACTTCTTCTTCGGATAAGAGTGCTTTTGGATTCGATGTTCACCATTGGAAATTTTCGCGCTTTCTTAAGCAGGAATCGAGTTCATGGTTTCAGGAAGATGCGGTTCGTGACTTTGTGATCAAAATCGAATTCATGACACCTGGCTCCTCTGGTCTCGGGACTAGGTCCGTGTTTGTCGAACATGTGTTTCCAGCGGCTTCGGCAAAGTCACTCTCAAAAGCCTTTATCCATGGCCAAAAATTACCATGGTTTGCTTCACCACAAAAACCATCTGTGGGAACCGCTGATATATCCAAGTCTCCTCTAGGAACTAAATATCTGCCGTTAAATATAAAAATTTCCGTCGTGGAGACGACCAAAGCCAATCAAATTGCCCAATGGGTACAGGATATTGCCAAAGATAAAAAATCCGATATTTCTGCAGCTGTCAAGGAGGCTTTAAAAAAATCTTTGGACGAGAACTATGCGACTGCAGATGAAGTTAAACAGGTGGATTTGGCTTCAGCGGCATATGCGGCCTATAAATTAGCTTGGGATGAGATGACAAACCTAAAGGTGGCGAAGCCCAAAGATCTCGCACCAGGAGGGGGGCAACCAGAGAAAGACAAACTTGAGGCTGATGTCCGGGCATGGAAGGCATTGATGACCGCAAAGCTACAGCTAGTTGCTGGGAAAAAAACCCTTGCTCGCGCCGCATTCTCGAATGCGAACCTTAGTTGGCCAGGTGATTTGCCATCGATTGGTTTCGATTAAAAATAGTTCGTTGGTTAGGTGATTTGCTTTGATCGTCTAACTAAAACGGCCTATGTGTGGCTTACGTAAATTACCGTGGCTATTGGTAAAGGAATAAATATGAATTTGCCTAGTATATTTGCCGACCGTGAAATAATTCAAGAAGTTCAATCGCGAATTGAAAAAGGGGCCTTCGATCCAAAGTTTCCAATATTAGACAGGAAATCAGTGGTTAAAACTCTAGATGAGATTAATGGAGGGAAAAAAATAGAAATTGGTTTTGAAATTGAAGCAATAGTGCGGGGCACAGGAAGGCCGGCGCTACTTATTAAGAATGGAACATTTTCAGTTCCTGATAGCGATGTATGGAAGAATAGATTGGAGGTCAGTAGAGCAGTTATTGAGAGTGCCATTCCTGCTGTTGGCCGGATTGAATCGAAAAATCATCCTGACTTTGAGTGGGTTGGTACAGGTTGGGTTGTCAGAGAGAATGTTGTTGTAACAAATCGTCATGTTGCTACCGAGTTTGCGTTAAGGGATATCTCGGGGTTGTTCCGATTTCGGCGTAACTATGAAAATAAGGAGATGGGGGCACGCATCGATCTTCGAGAAGAATATATGCAGCCGGAAGAAATGGAGTTTAAAGTTGTAAAGATTCTTCATATTGAAGAGCCAGAGGGGCCAGATATCGCATTTCTTGAGGTTGAGTTCGTTGGTGCAAATCCACCATCACCAATTAAGTTGGCTGAGAATACTTGTGCCGGAGCATATGTCGCCGCAATAGGGTACCCCGCTTGGGATGGAAAAAGAAATGATCCCGCCGTAATGCGACAAGTATTTAGCGATATCTATGATGTCAAACGCTTGCAGCCTGGTCAAATCGTCACCATCGGAGAAAATTACATTACTCACGATTGCTCAACTCTTGGGGGGAATTCTGGATCACCAGTAATTAATCTTTCGACCGGAGAGGCTGTCGGATTGCACTTTGCTGGTAGCTATCTAAAAGAAAATAGTGCCGTGCCCGCAGCTATTGTAAAGAGCCGCCTTGATTCAATTTAGACAGCTATATCTGAATTCCCGGCTATATAACTGTGCAATTATCCTGTGTGTTAGCACTGTCGGGCTCATTGGCCGGTGAAGTTGGTGTTGTGACACTGAAGCTATCTGATCAATGTCACCAAGCAAGGAGATCGCGACGAGAAGAAAGACGCTATTGGGCATACGACAGACAAGCTGATGCTAGTAGCAACTGTATTAGCTGCCGCCATCCATCGAACCGAGGTACAAGGAGAATTCACCATGAACGCTGGAACAGAACGGACATCACGATGCCTCGGATATCCGGCATGCGTACTCTTCGGAGTATTGGTCATGTTGTCCGCAGGCGCATACGCCAGTTGTTGGGGGCAAGGCGAGCGCACTGAAGAAGTATTTCGCCAGGAGTTTCGCCTCAAGAGCAATGATGGCCCCGTTAAGGCTGTCGCAAGTTATCAAATTTATGCGAAGGGAGAAGTCTGCGAGAGCGGAAGTGCCGGGTTAGTTGATGGAAGGAAGTGCGCTGCTCACCCATACGCTCGGAGATTTTTCCGAACGTTATCGGTTATTCCACAAAGTGGTAACCCAATAGAGATGGGAAGGACCGAAAAGCTGGTTGCGACGGCGCCAATGATTGAAAGAAATGGTCCTTGCACGGACCATGCGGCCAGATTGACAAACGATTTTTTTGCCTCGCAAATTTCAAATGCTCATGCGTGGCGCACCGAGATAGAGGGCGATCTTGTGGAGGTCCGCCGAACCTTGAAGCTGTTTGGGGAAATCGACGATACGACAATCACTCTTCAACGCTAGGTTAAACCCAGTGAAGCTCAGGTATACGCCTGTCCTATTTTTTGTGTGTACGGCATAACATTTCGTTAAGGAACATCTTCGGTGCGGCGGATGGTGCAGGGCTGGTTATCCCAACCGACCGATGCGGGATGCGGCCTCGTCAATGTGTCGCCGCATCGCCTCAATGCAGGGCGAGAAGCTACCGGAGAAGCCGTCGCATTCGCTGACCTTGGCCCAAAACATTTCAGCCAGATGCAGCGCCGCCCGCCAGGTTTCACCATCGACCGAAGCCGACAGTGAAGCCGGCGGCAGCGTATTGACGATTGCGCCGCCGCGGCTGTGGGCAAAGCCCATGGGCAGTACATCGTAGGCTGGCGCGAGCTGATACGGGCGGCCGTGGTGGCTGACAAACGACAGGTTTCCCGCGTGCATGTCGGTGTTGCCGATCAGCGTTCCGAATGCCCACAGCAGCGCCGCGCCTGCGACGGCGTCCGTATCGACATGGCCTGCAGCGGCAAGGCGACTGACCAACGACGGCCAGGGCGCCGAGGCGTCGCCGAGGAATTCCGCATCGAGAGCGCGCAGGGAGAACACGCCCACGCGGCCGAACTGGCCGACGCGGTCGAAGCGCGGCACTTCCAGGAAGCGCTGGCCGGCGAAATCGAAAATCCCGGTGTCGACGCCGAGCAGCGAAAGCGCCAGATGCTCGGCCAGCAGGAGGTCGCGCCAACGCTCGCTGACCGGGTTGTCGTCCGGCGCCGAAAACTTCACCAGCACATGAGCGCGCTCGCTATAGGCGCAGAACTTCGGCTGTTCGCCACCGGCCGACGAGCCGGGAAGCTCCCCGGCGCCGGCGGCATGCGCCAGTGCGGGATAGTCTGCCGCCCGGTCGGCCGGTGACGGCGCCGGCATTGCAATGAATCGGTCGCGCGCCAGCCCGCCGATCAGCAGGTTGCCGACTGCATCATGGCCATGCGCGAGCAGCGCCCTGATGACTTCGGTGTCGCCCCAATGTTCCGGGTTTGCCGGCAAGCCGAGCGCGGCGGCATGGGTCGATGCGTAGGCCCGGCCGAGATAGCCCTGCGGCCGCATGTCGAACAGCCACCACGGCAGCCCGTCGCTGTGCAGCGTCGTGCCGTCAGCCTGCTCCATGACAAACCCGCCCGGGCGAACAGGCACGAGCGCACCAAGCTCCCGGATCTGCCCTTCGTCGCTCACGCGGAAAATCGGCGCCGACGCGAAGCCGCGGGCAGTGTCCCGCAGGGCATAACGAATAGCGGAACCGGCGCCAATGCGGACTACTTCAT
Source organism: Betaproteobacteria bacterium UBA2293 (assembly GCA_002345845.1). Next base: position 47,414 of record DDWF01000016.1, read on the forward strand.
CGCCCAGCACTGCCAGCGCACGGGAAACCGTCGGCTGACTGATGCCTGTCTTTTCAACGATTTGGCGAGCGGTCTTCGGCCCTTGACCGAGCAGCAGGCGGATTGAGTCGGAATGGCGAGCCATGGTGATGAATAGATAACTGAATAGAAGAATGAATAGCCATTGTAGCCACGCACCATGAACCCGTCACGATCTATTCAGCGGCAACCTGCCCGATCTGGCGACGGTCGCCAGGCATCCGGCTTGGCCAGCCAGCGGGTGGCATGATTGATCTACGCGACTATCGGACGCCGGCTGGTGAGACCGTGCCGGATCGACGCGCCGTTCAAGCCCCAATCCCGATCCGCCACCCCCCAATATCCACCGCGTCACAGTTGTTCCCCACCCCCAGCCGATCAGCCACCAGAAAATCGCCCGAGGTCAGCGCCAGTAACGGGTGGTGCCAGACGCCACGGCGGAAGTTGATGCCTTGGCGGCCGTCGCTGATGAAGACTTGCAGGGATTCGGGATCGGGTTTTGCAGGATCGGGGCGGGTTGGGGTGACGACGATCAGGAAGGCCTGGCCATTGAGTGGCACGAAGGCCTGCGAGCCGAGCGGGTGGCGTTCCAGGCAGTGCAGTTCGTAGGGGGCCTGGCGGGCGGCGGCGCGGAAGATGCTGAGCGCCAACCGGCCTTCGGCATCCGTTTCCAGCTGGGCCAGGTCGGTGAAGCGCTGGCTGCTGCCTTCGTTGATGGCATAGCCGTCATGGCCGGCGCATTCGATGACCTGGCCGAAGGGGGCGAAGGCTTCGGCGGTCAGCGGCTGGGCGGGGAGCAGGCGGAGGTGGCCGTCGCTCATGCCGGGGCGACCTCGCCCCACAGGCGCAGGCGGGAGACGCCGCCATCCGGGTGCAGGTTGAGGCGGACGTGGGTGACCTTGTCGAGGGCGGCCACTTCGTCGCGGAAGGTATGGATGTGGTCGGCCTGCAGCTTCATTTCCGGCAACAAGGTCGGCCAGAACTGGGCCTGGGCGACCAGCGCCTGGTCGCTCAGGCCGGGGGCGTAGCCGGCTTGCAGCGAGCAGCGGTCGGGGAAGTTGCCCTTGAAGTGGGCGGTATCGACTTCGATGCGGCGGATGGTGCCGGGCTGGCCGAGGGCGATGATGCACCAGTCGAAGCCCGGTTCGCGGCGGCGCCGGGTTTCCCAGCCGTCGCCCATGTCCACGCCGCGGCCGGGTAGCAGCAGGTTGCCGGCGACGCCGAAATGGGCGTCGTTCCAGGCCACCGGGTAGCCGCCGTTGAGGGCGGCGGCGAGATCGACCAGGCCGTCGGCCGCTACCGCCGGTGCGCCGGCCGGGCGGCCATAGACGCGCAGGCGGGCGACACCGCCGTCTGGCAGGATGTTGAGGCGGACGTGGCTGATGACCGCTGGGCTGTCGATGGCGATCAAGTGATGCTGGTTGCCGTTCAGCGGCGTGGTGGCGAGCAGCGGCTGCCAGCTTTCGGCCAGCGCCGGGTCGGCGCCGTCCGGGCAGCCGTCGAGCGCGGCTGCCGGCGGGTAGTTGCCGGTGAAGAAGCTGGTGTCGATGTCCACACCGGCGATACGGCCGGGGCGGGCGAGTCTGACGACGCACCAGTCGTGGCCGGGGCCGCGCTTGCGGCGCGATTCCCAACCATCCATCCACTTGCCGTTGGCGTCGTATTTGCCGGGCACGAAGATGGCCGCCTGTGGTTGCAGCAGGCGGTCCATCGGGGCGAAGAAGTCGTCGGAGCAGGCGAGGGTGGCGGCGCCAAGGCGCGGGTCGGCGAGGTTGATCTGCTGGCTGGTCCAGGCGGGCAGGATGGCGGCGGGGGCGGTGAGGACGGCGGATTGATCCATGGCGATTTATCAGTTGATGGAGCCGATGAAGCTGGCCAGTTCGGGGGTCTGCGGGTTGGCGAAGAGTTCCTGCGGGTCGCCGGCTTCGTGGATGCGGCCCTGGTACATGAAGACCAGTTTATCGCCGACTTCCCGGGCGAAGCGCATTTCGTGGGTGACCATGATCAGCGTGATGCCTTCGGCCGCCAGGTTCTTGACGACGGCCAGCACTTCGTTGACCAGTTCCGGGTCGAGCGCCGAGGTGATTTCGTCGCAGAGCAGCACGCGCGGCTGCATGGCCAGCGCGCGGGCGATGGCGACACGCTGCTGCTGGCCGCCGGACAGCTGGTCCGGGTAGGCCTCGAACTTGTCCTGCAGGCCGACCTTGAGCAGCATGGCCTTGGCCAGGTCGCGGGCTTCCGCTTCCGGCATCTTCTTGACGATGCGGGTGGCGAGCATGACGTTCTGGCCGGCGGTCAGGTGCGGGAACAGGTTGAATTGCTGGAAGACCATGCCGACTTTCTGGCGCAGGGCGCGGAGGTCGGTTTCGTGCGGGTGGATGCGTTCGCCGTCGACTTCGATGCAGCCGTCGTCGAAGCTTTCCAGGCCGTTGATGGTGCGCAGCAGGGTGCTTTTGCCCGAACCGCTGCGGCCGATCAGGGCGATGACCTGGCCTTCCTCGATGTCGAGGTCGATGCCTTTCAGCACATGGTTGCTGCCGAAGTGCTTGTGCAGGGCGTCAATGTGCACGAGAGCCATGAATGTTCCTTTCGAGAATGCGGGAATAGGCGGAAAGCGGGTAGCACAGCGCGAAGTAGCCGAGCGCCACCAGGCCGAAGACGAGGAAGGGCTGATAGGTGGCGTTGGCCAGCATCGAGCCGGTCTTGGTCAGTTCGACGAAGCCGATGATCGAAGTCACTGCCGTGCCCTTGACCACCTGCACCGAGAAGCCGACGGTCGGCGCGATGGCGATGCGCAGCGCCTGCGGCAGGATGACGTGGCGCATCTGTTCGACGTGGGTCAGCGCCAGGCTGGCCGAGGCTTCCCACTGGCCCTTGGGGACCGATTCGACGCAGCCGCGCCAGATTTCGCCAAGGTAGGCGCTGGTGAACAGTGTCAGGCCGAGCGCGGCGGCGATCCACGGCGAAATTTCCAGGCCGATCAGGCTGCCGCCGAAGAAGATGATGAACAACTGCATCAGCAGCGGCGTGCCCTGGAAGACCTCGATGTAGGCCTGGGCCAGCCGGCGCGGGATGGGATTTTTGGCGATGCGGGCGAAAAGCAGGATCAGGCCGGCGATGCCGCCGAGGATGAAGGCGGTCAGCGACAGGCCGATGGTCCATAGCGCGCCGTCGAGCAGGTTGCGGACAATGTCCCAGGTGGAAATGTCGTTCATTTGACCCTCCGGGCGATCAGTCGCTGGCCGGCCTGGATCATCACCTGGCGTACGGCGATGGCGAGCACGAAATACATGGCGGTAACGACGAAGTAGGTTTCGAAGGCGCGGAAATTGCGCGACTGGATGAAGTTGGCGGCGAAGGTCAGTTCCTCGGCGGCGATCTGCGAGCAGACCGATGAGCCGAGCATGACGATCACCACCTGGCTGCAGATGGCCGGCCAGACCTTGAGCAGGGCCGGCGGCAGCACGACGTGGCGGAAGATCTGCGCCCGGCCCATGGCTAGCGACTGCGCAGCCTCGACCTGGCCCTTCGGCGTTGCCTCGATGCCGGCGCGGATGATCTCGGTCGAGTAGGCGCCGAGGTTGATGACCATGGCCAGGATCGCCGCCTGCCATTCGTTGATCTGCACGCCGAGCGAGGGCAGACCGAAGAAGATGAAGAAGAGCTGGACGAGGAAGGGCGTGTTGCGGATCAGCTCGACATAGACCGTAAAAAAGCGGTCGAACGGTGCCAGCTTCCAGGCCCGCGACACCGCGCCGAGGATGCCGATGGCCAGCCCGAAGACGGTGCCGATGGCGGTCAGCGCCAGCGTCTTCAGGGTGCCGTCGATGAGTACTTCGCGGTATTCAAGTACGGACGAAAAATCGAATACGTAAGCCATGGGCTGTTCTCCGGCACCGCCCGGCGGGCGGTGCCATCATTGCTGTTGTCAGAGATCGGCCGGCAGCGGAGCCAGCAGCCAGCGCTGCGAAACCTGGTTCAACTCGCCGCTGGCCTTGAGCTTGGCGACGACTTCGTTGACCTTGGCCAGCAGGGCCGCTTCACCCTTGTTCACGCCGACGTAGCAAGGCGAGTTCTTGATCAGGAACTTGGTGTCGAGGCGGCGGATCTTGGTGCGCTCGTTGACCGCCGCGGCGACGACGTTGCCGGTGGCGATCAGTTGCACCTGGCCGGACAGGTAGGCCGAGATGGTCGCGTTGTTGTCCTCGAAACGCTTGATCGTTGCCGTGGGCGGGGCGACCTTGGTGAATTCGAGGTCTTCCACCGAGCCGCGGGTGACGCCGACGGACTTGCCGGCGGTATCGGCGGCGCCCTTGATGGCGACATCGGTCGGGCCGAAGATGCCGTTGAAGAACGGGGCGTAGGCGATGGAGAAATCGATGACTTTCTCGCGGTCCGGGTTCTTGCCCAGGCTGGAAATGACCAGGTCGGCCTTGCCGGTGGTCAGGTAGGGGATGCGGTTGGTGCTGGAGACCGGGATCAGCTCGACCTTGAGCTTGAGTTCGCGGCCAATCAGGTTGGCGACGTCGATGTCGTAGCCGCGCGGCTTCATGTCCGGGCCGACGGTGCCGAAGGGCGGGAAATCCTGCGGCACGGCAACGCGCAGCGTGCCGCTTTTCTGGGCATTGGCCAGGGCATCGGCGTAGGCGCTAGCCGAGAAGGCGCTGCTGCCGATCAGCGCGGCACCGAGCAGGGCATGGAGAAATTGGCGTTTTTTCATGGCGGAACTCCTGGGAAGGGCGGTTTGGGAAGGACTCAGGGTTTGGTGAAAGCGATGCCGACCCGGCCAGCGGCCGAGAGCAGGTGTTGCTGCATGGCCTTGCGCGCTGCCACGGCGTTGCCAGTGGCGATGGCGGCGAGGATCACGTTGTGTTCGTCGGCCGGGTGCCAGATGTGGCTGCGGTCGGCGAACGGCAGGCGCAGGCTGTAGGCGAGCTGGGCCTGGAAGTGCTGGGTCATCGCCGCCAGCGCAGGGTTGCCGGACAGCTCGGCCAGGGCCAGGTGGAAGCGCAGGTCGCAGTCGGCGGCGGTGACCAGGTCGCTGGCACCCAGTGCGCGCTGCATCTCGGCCATGCATTCGCGCAGGGCTTCGAGACCTTCGGCGGTGCGCTGGCGGGCGGCCAGCGCGGCATTGGCCGGCTCGATGACGAAGCGCATCTGGAAGATGGCATCCGGCGGCATGGCGCTCGGCCCGGCCGGCAGATCGGCCGCCTTGACCTGCGTGCCGGCGGTGACGAAGACGCCCTTGCCGGGCGCCGAGCGCAACATGCCGAGGGCTTCCAGCGTGGAAATGGCTTCGCGCAGCGAGGCGCGGCTGATACCGAGGCTTTCGGACAGCTCGCGCTGGCCCGGAAGGGCCGTACCGGCGGCATAGTGGCCGTCGAGAATGCGACGTTGCAGGGTTTGGGCGGCGATATTGGAGACGCTAGGCATTTTGTTTAACAGTTCAGACCGGTCAGACCAGATGTGAACCATTAAGCGCATTTCGTGCCAGGCGCCTTTGATGCTCTTATTGTTGCTTAACTAGTTGATTTATAGATGTTTGATGGCGATGCGTGGCGCGTCGTGCATTTGTCGCTTATGCCCCGTTCCGGGGATTTTTTCGACAGCACGTTTGTTTTTGGTGCGCTGTCGGACAAATTGTCAGACTCCCGGCATTGCTCCTAATGGCATTGGCAGCTAGTTTGTATTTCTACAGATGTCTGTTAGCGCGAACGTGCCAGATCAAGGTCGGCGCGGTTCTTCTCGTCGACGTACTGCTGTGTCGCCCCAGGCCGGCTGCTGGCAAAACAGCTGACCTCCACATTGGCCAGCGGCTTGCCCTTGTGCAGCACCTCGACCGCGCAGCGGCCGAAGACGCCTTCGATGGTGGCCAGCAGGTTGCGGGCGTAGGGGGTTTCCAGTTTGCCGTCGAGGATCAGGTTGGCGATCAGTACGCCGTCGGTTTTCAGCACGCGGCGGGCGGCGCTCCAGAATTCGCGGGTGACCAGGTGGGCGGGGATGGCGGTGTGCGAGCTGTACACATCGACGACGACGGCATCGAAGCGGCGCTCGGTGGTGGCGACGAAGCGGCGGGCGTCGTCGGCGATGAATTCGCCGTTGGCCGGCTGGCGCAGGAAATGCTGCTCGGCGATGCGGCGGATCTGCGGATCGATGTCGACGTAGGTGTACCGGTTCAGTGGTTCCTGGTGCGACAGGGTGAAGCCGCCGGCGCCGAGGACCAGGATGTCGCGGTCGCGGTAGGCCAGATCAATGAGCAGGAGCTGCCGCAGGTGCTGGATGTAGCGGGTGTAGTTGGGCGGCTCGGAAGCGTCGATCAGCGAGGCCAGCGACTTGTTGACCCAGAAGGCGCGGGCATCCTGCAGGCCGTCGCGGTCAATCGGGGCGATCTGGTATTCGGCGTAGGCGGTATCGGCGGTGGCTGTCTGCTGCAGGTTGGGGGCGACGATCAGGGCGGCGGCCAGTGGGCCGATGGCCAGCGAGGCCTTGCGCCGGCCGTGCAGCAACAGGGTGCCGACGAGCAGGCCGAGGGCGCAGATGGCGACAGCGGCGGCGACGCCGAGCCACTGCATGACCAGCAGCGACAGGCTGAGCGAGCCGAGGAAGGAGCCGAGTGTGGACCAGTACAGGGCGATGCCGCTGGCCTCGCCGGTGCGTGCGTGCTTCATCAGGTTGGTCAGGATCGGCACGGTCTGGCCGAGCAGCCAGGCAATCGGGCAGAGCACGCCGCCGACGAACAGCAGGTAGGCGACCGGCGTCGGCAGGGCTTTGAACAGCGCATCGACCACCGGCGCCGACAGGCCAAGACCGCAGAGCAGGGCGGCGATCAGGAAATTACGGGCGACCGTGGCGCGAAAATCGGTGGCGACCCGCGCCCCCGAGCCGTAGCCGAGCGCCAGCGCGAGCAGGAACAGGCCGATGGTCGGGGCGGTTATGACGATGGAACTGCCGACATGCGGCAGCAGGCGGCGCAGCGCGATGATCTCGGCGCCCAGCGAACAGAAGCCCTCGATGAAGACGATGGTGTGGAGCAGCAGCGGGGGCATGACCGGCAAAGGGTGGGGCGGAGAGCCGGATTCTACGCGATGGGTCGATCTGGCCGGCGATGGCGTGCCAGCATCAAGCGCTGGCTAACAGTACTGATGCCGCCGCTGCTTCATGGATGAATAACATCACCGAAAACCGTGTACTCGCCATCCTTGCGATCAAGGCCTGGCGCGTCGTAAAGCACCAGCCAGCTGGGCTCATGCGCGGCGAGCTCGGAGGGCAATCGGCAAAGGGCCTCTGCCCGATTGGTGCCGCGCCCGTGGGGCAGGGAAAGCATCTCGGTTAGCGATGTCTCGAAGCGCGCCGCTTCGTGGTTGGCCGCCAGCTGGGGCCTGGCGTTTGGCCACTTGAACACGCGGATATCGCCATCAAGCACCATCGTCGGCCCGGCCAGGATATAAAGGTCATCACCGGAAAAGTGCAGATCCCGAATCCCCAGTCCTGCCAGCGGCAAGAAATGCTTGCGTACCAGACTGCCGCTGTCATCCAGAGGCGCCAGCCGTAGCTGTGCGCCTTTGGTTTCGAGCGCAATTTCCAGTACCGCCGACCAGCCGCGCAAGACCGGGCCGCGCAGTCCGATCAGCAACCGGTTGCCGTTCACCGCCAGCCCTTCGATATCCAAACCATTGTCCTTGCCGGGAATACCCAGATACGGTCCGAAATGGGGGTCATCCGCCAGGGCCTGGGTCAACAGGTTGGATTCGGCATCCCCTTGCAGGCGTCGCGCCCGGCGGCCATCTTTCGTCTCGCGGACCAGGCAGGGTTTGCCGTCCTCTCCCAGGTCAATCGGCAAACAGGCCAACAGGCGGCGGTTGCTGTCGAGCGACACCTTGGCCAGGCGCTTGGCGTTTTCTGCATTGTCCCGATCATCCTTGGCATTCTTGCGCTTGAGTCCATGCGAACCCACCAGCCAAAGATAGCCATCAGCCACGGCCATGCCTTCCAGGTCGGCTTCATCGTCCGCGGCTCCGGGCAAGTCAAGCAGTTCTGATAGCGGAAAGCTCAGCCCGTCGCCGAAGCGCAGCAGTTCATCTCCGGAGGGATCAAGACGGCGCAGGCGGTCCACGCCGCAGGCCTCGTCGCCGGCGACCCACAAATACTCGCCAGAAAACGCAGCGCCGGAAAGATTGCTATGAACCAACGCACCCGGTGAAAATTCAAGGCGAATGGCATTCTTGATACATTTACTGGGCATGTTGTGTGTCTTATTGAAGGGTTTTGGCTGGGAACAAAAGCTGATGCGCAGGCGTTCGACTCAACAGGAAGTTAAAGTTCCACCCGTCTGGCGACAGCCGCTTGCCTGGCCGCCGGCGCAAACCCCTGCCCGCGCTATCGCCACCCAGTCGCAAACTGCCGCGCATCGCCCAGCCAGACCCTGAAATCTTCGGCAAAGCCGTCCGCATCGGCGATGAATTCCGCCTCGCCGCCGGCCAGCGGATTAGGTTGCCGGGCGCGCTTGGCCATGCGCTGCAGGACGTCGGCGATGCTGGCGAGGTCGGCGTAGCTGTGCAGCCAGTCCTCGCAGGCCATCAGTTGCATGGGGTGGTGGGCCGATGGGGGCAGGTCGGCGAGGCGGTTGGCGAGGTGGCGGTAGATGCCGGCACAGTAGTCGGCGAGCGGAGTGGGGTGGTGCTCGGCCCAGTCGCGGGCAAGCAGATGGTCGTAGAAGATGTCGACGAAGATACCGGCATAGCGGCGGCGTGTCGGCGAGACGCGGGCGCGGCTGGCGCGGAAGGCGGGATGGCTTTCGGCGTGGCTGTCGATGGCCCGGTGCAGCGCTACGCCGCGGGCGAGGTCGGCGGGTAGCGGGCCGGGCAGCGGCCCCTTGATCCAGTCGCCGACGACACCGCCGACGATCAGCGCCGGGTCATCGCCGGCGAGGAGGGCGTGGGCGAGGAAATTCATGGGAGCAGTGTCGCATGTTGCCGGCGCTTCGTTGATGGCAGGTTCCACGGCGACGCACGGATCGGAGCGGGCAAGCATCTCGTGCGCGGTCAGCGCCTTCTGCTGTTGCCCAATAAGGCCATGCATTCGAGTGGATTTCCGGGCATGCTGTGCGGATTTCGAATTTGACCGGCCTGCCCGCGGTGGGCGGACAACAGCCGGCGACCCGGAGCGCTACCGCCATGCAATTCATGACCCGTCTGCAACAAACAGCCAAGGTGCTGTGGATACTGACCCTGTTCCTCTACGGTGCGGCGCAGGGCGCGGCACTCAGCCCGGTCGACGATTTCGGCAACAACCCCGGCAAGCTCCGGATGTACGAGTACGTCCCCCAGGGACTGAAGGAAGGGGCGCCGCTGGTCATCGTGCTGCACGGCTGCGGGCAGAGCGCGGAAATCTACGGCCACGGCACCGGTTGGGTCGGCATGGCCGACAAGGTCGGCTTTGTCCTTGTCCTGCCCGAACAGCAGGAAAGCAACAATCCGCGCAAATGCTTCAACTGGTTCAACGGGTTTGCCTGGGGCGACTACCTTCCCTGGAATTATCGGTGGTTCGGCAGCGACATCGACCGCGACAACGGCGAAGCGGCGTCCATCGTCGCCATGCTCAAGACCGCGATTCAGAGACACCGGCTGGATCAGCGACGGGTCTACATCACCGGCCTCTCCGCCGGTGGCGCGATGACCGCGGTGATGCTGGCGACCTATCCGGAACTCTTCGCCGGCGGCGCCGTTCTGGCCGGCGTCCCTTACAAATGCGCGACCGACCCCTACGCTGCCATCTCACCCAGCGAATGTGGACTCGATTACCCGGCGAAAAAGGGCAACGCCCGGATCAAGTCGCTGGCCCCGTCGATCTGGGGCGACAAGGTGCGCGACGCCCACAAGAGCTTCCGCGGCCCCTGGCCACGCCTGTCCATCTGGCACGGCACCGCCGACGGCACCGTGGTCGCCGCCAGTGCGGATGAACTGGAAAAACAGTGGCGGAACGTGCTCGGCCTCGACCAGGTGACTGCATCCAACGAACCACAGCCGGACCCAAAGCACAAACATGCCATCTACCGCGATGCCCAGGGCAAGGTGCAACTCGAAGTGCATCGAATCACCGGCATGGGGCACGGCACGCCGATCATCGACGGACAGTGCGGCCGCAAAGGCGAGCACCTGTTCGATATGGGCATCTGCTCAAGCGAGCTGATTGCAAGGTTCTGGGGGATTGGGCTGCAAGTCGGCCAGGAGCAATCAGTCGCCCCGGCACAGATAAGTGGCCGCAATACGTCAATTGGAGCTCATCGTCCCCAACGGTAGATTTCCATCTGGCGTTTCATTTCCGTCTCCTCCTGCTCAATTGTCTCGGCAGTTGAGTCAGTGACGCATTTCTCCTGCGCAGCATCGGCATCGGCCGGAATGCGTTGCGGTGCTTGCTGCTGTGTAGGTGGCGTTTTTCCGTCCCAGGCAAACGGATTCTTGAACGCAGGCGGGTCAGGCAGGCAGTCCAGGGTATAACTCGGCGGCCAGCCTGTCTCATAAGGCAGAAACGAAATCGTCCGCTCGAATATCAAGGGCTGGCCCGTCGGGGTGGGCGGTAGCGGCGGCAGGGACCTGATCGCCTGCAGTGCCAGTTTTGACGCCGTTTCGGAGGTGGACCACAGCTCGGTGACGTTCGCCAGCGTGCCATCGGGGGCGATCTCGATCCGCAAGCGCACCACTCCCTGTTCGGGGCCCTCGACCGCCGTTCCCATCATGCTGCGCACCAGTTGCCCCAGGTTGTGCCGGTAGCGCTTGCTGTTCTTGAGCTTGTACGTCGATGCCAGTTGCCACTCTTCCGCACTGGGCGGCGGCGGTGCCGCCTGGGATGCCGGGGTTTTGGCTAACGGCGCTGGCGGCCGATTGGTATCGCTCATGGGCATCGCCATGCGCGAAGCGGATGCCTTGGGTTGCGCCCGCCTCGGTGGCGGAGATGGCATCTCCGCAAGCTCTTCCCGGACTTGTGTGGTGATCCGGATTTCAATGGGTTCCGGGTTCTTCGGCTGACGCCATGTGTCGAACTGCCATCCGGCGGCCAGGAGGGCATGCAGTGCCAGCGACAACAGCAGTGGAACACTCAATTTCATATGGGCATCGTCGCTTCAGATTGCGCTGAGCAAGCTTGATTCCACAATGGCTTCGGATGGGGCATTGATGTTTACAGACAATCTAATAATCGTTAGATTGTAGTTATGAAACCGACCGTCACCAAGTCCTACCTCTACGAACACGTCGCTCGCATCGGCAAGGCGATTTCCAGCCCCAAGCGCCTGGAGCTCATCGAACTCCTCGCCCAAGGCGAGAAAACCGTCGAAACCCTGGCAGAACAGGCGCGCATCGACATGCGCCTGGCCAGCGCCCATTTGCGAGCGCTCCGCGAAGCCCGGCTGGTCGAAACCCGGCGCGAAGGCAAATTCATTCACTACCGTCTGAGCGGCCCGGATGTCGCCCAGCTATGGGTCCATGTTCGAGAAGTGGCCGAGGAGCACCTGGTCGAACTGCGCGTGGCGCTCGACCAGATGACGGCCTCACCGGATGCCCTGTCATCGGAAAGCCGCGAGTCCCTGCTGGCCAAGGCCCGCAGTGGCGACATCGTGGTCATCGACGTTCGCCCGGAGGCGGAATATGTCGCCGGTCACTTGCCATTTGCCCGTTCGCTGCCCTTGGCTGAACTGGAGAAGCGGCTGGCTGACCTGCCGGCGGGCAAGGAAATCGTCGCCTACTGCCGTGGCCCGTTCTGCCTGATGTCGGACGAGGCGGTGAAGTTGCTGCGTCAACGCGGTTATAGCGCTCACAAGATTACCGATGGCGTCAGCGAATGGCGTGCTGGCGGACTACCGATCGAGAACTGAAGGCAAAACCACAGGAGACAACCCGTGAAGCATCTATCCATTTTCGCCTTGTGCGGCGCCCTGGCCTTTTCGGCGCTGGCGGCCGATGTGTCGATGATCGTACCCGGCGCTCAGACTACCAATGGTCAGAAGGTTCTGACCTTCATTGCCAAGGACCCACCGGGGCAGCGCTGCAATGGCAACCTGCAGGTCGCCGCTGAAATTGCCAATACCTATCGCGTGCCGATTCAACTGCTGCCTTCCACCCTGGCAGCAGGCTTGCCGGCTCCGGCCGTCTTTTACGGTAACCAACTGATCGTTGCCGACGGCAAGGACTTCAACGGTGCCGCCAGCTACCAGATCGTCGCCGATGTTCTCGACCTGGAAAGCGTGCCGAAGCAGGCCAAATCCGGTCTGCTCTTCCAGGAAGTCGTGCGCAAGGATTTTGATGCCCTGAAGGCCACCATCAAGGCCGGCGGCAAGTAGTTTCTCAACGAAACCCAGGGAGACCTCGATGAACACCCTGTTCATTCTCAACGATGCCCCGTACGGAACGGAGCGCAGCTATAACGCCCTGCGTCTGGCTCGCGCCCTCGGCAAGATGGAAGGCGAGACGGTCCGCGTTTTCCTGATGGGTGATGCAGTCGCCTGCGCCAAAGGCGGCCAGAAGGTGCCCGACGGTTACTACAACGCTGGCGATATGGTGCGCATGGTCGGCGGTGAGGTGGGCTTGTGCGGCACCTGCATGGACGCTCGCGGATTGAGCGAAGCGCAGGTGGTTGAGGGCACCCGGCGCAGCACGCTGAAGGAGCTTGCCGAATGGACGGCAGCCGCAGACAAGGTGCTGGTGTTCTGATTTTTTCAATGCAATACGAGCATCCAATCAGGAGACTGGATGTTCGTTGAGTGGAAGGCCAGACATTGAGGTCGCAATGAAAGGACGCGAAAGCGGCATGCCGGACGAGGCCTACTGGGCCTCCTTTTTTGATACCGAAGGCGTTCTGGATCGAATGCTGGTGGCTCCGGGCAGTTGCTACAGCTTGCTCGAGTTTGGCTGTGGCTATGGCACGTTTACCCTGCCGGCCGCGAAACGCACGCCTGGGCTGGTGACTGCCCTCGATATTGAGCCGGAGATGGTGAGCATGGTGGAGCAACGTGCCCGAACAGCGGGCATTGCGAATGTCCACGCGGCGTTACGAGATTTTGTTGAACTCGGCGCAGGCGTCGAGGACGGTTCGCAGGGACATGCGATGGTTTTCAACCTGCTGCATATCGAGCAGCCACTTGCCCTGCTGCGCGAGGTGTATCGAAGCCTGCAACCGGGTGGCGTCTTGTCGGTGATTCACTGGCGGAGCGACATTGAAACCCCGCGCGGTCCACCGTTGGCGATACGACCCAAGCCGGAACAATGCGCTGCCTGGATATCAGAGGCAGGGTTTGACTGTCTGGTTCACGTGGACCTTGGTTCGGCCGCGCCGTACCACTTTGGCTTGCTGGCACAACGGCCGTGCAGTTGAGGCAGTACTGAGCTTGTGCTTTGTCGATGGCGTCGCGCAGGCACGGTGGGGATATTAGGCGAACCACGTGATCGGCAAAGCGCTTGCCCTCTCACACCGCCAGCGCCTCCCGCACGCCATCCTGCGGCATGGTTTCGCCGCGGCCGCGCATGATGAATTCGCCGCGTTCCATCAGCAGGTACTGGTCGGCCAGGGATTCGGCGAAGTCGTAGTACTGCTCGACCAGCAGGATGGCCATTTCGCCGGTTTCGGCGAGCATGCGGATGGCGCGTTCGATGTCCTTGATGATCGATGGCTGGATGCCTTCGGTCGGCTCGTCGAGGATCAGCAGTGACGGGCCCATGGCCAGCGCGCGGCCGATGGCGAGTTGCTGCTGCTGGCCGCCGGAGAGATCGCCGCCGCGGCGGTGCATCATCTGCTTGAGCACCGGGAACATGTCGAAGATGCGCTGCGGGATTTTGGCGCTGCTGGGTTTGGTCGCCAGGCCCATCAGCAGGTTTTCCTCGACGGTCAGGCGCGGGAAGATCTCGCGGCCCTGCGGCACGTAGCCGATGCCGGCCTTGACGCGTTCGTGCGGGGGCAGCGTGGTGATGTCGCGGCCGGCCAGCGTGATGCTGCCGGATTTGGGCTTGACCAGGCCCATCAAGGTTTTCAGCAGGGTGGTTTTGCCGACGCCGTTACGGCCGAGCAGGGTGGTGACTTCGCCTTTTTGCAGTTCGAAGGACAAGCCCCGGAGGATGTGGGAGCCGCCGTAGGCCTGGTGGAGGTTGTCGATTTTCAGCATTTTGGCTGCTCCTTGCTTAGGAATTGGGTTCCGCGCTTGAGGCGCGTCTTACTTTCTTTTGCTTCGCCAAAAGAAAGTAAGCAAAGAAAAGGCGACCCCTGGGTCGGCGCCGGGCTGCGCCCGGTCCCTTGCGCTACTCGGCAGGCCGGGCGGCTGGCTAAACTCGCCTTCGGCTCAGACAACGCCAGCCGAAGGCCCCCGGCCCGCCTGCGTTGCTCAGCACCTCTCAAGGGGACCCCAAAGGCGTCCGGGCTCAAAGGACGGCACGCTTTTTTGGGCTTTTTTGGTGGTCGACCGCAATATTCAAAACAAACAACAGGTGCTGACGCCGAGACGCTTTTGGGGTCCCCATGTGGAGCGCCGAGCAACGGAGCTGCTGGCGGAAAAAGCGCGAGGACTGTCTGAGGGGCGTAGCCCCGAGTTCCGCAGCGCCCGCCAGCAGCGAGTAGCGCAGGGGAGTCGGCGCAGCCGACCGCGTAACCTGGGGTCGCCTTTTCTTTGGCTACTTTCTTTTGGCGAAGCAAAAGAAAGTACGCCCGCGCCTCAAGCGCGGAACCCCCTGCCAGAGAAAGCAAACGAAAGTCACCGCCCAAGATAAACCTCAATCACCCGTTGATCATTTTGCACCGTGGCCAGATCGCCCTCAGCCAGCACCGACCCCTCATGCAACACCGTCACCAGCCCACCAAGCTTCTCGACAAACGCCATGTCGTGCTCGACAACGACCAGCGAATGCTTCCCCGCCAGCGAAACGAACAGTTCGGCGGTGCGCATCGTCTCGTCGTCGGTCATGCCGGCGACCGGCTCATCGAGCAGCAGCAGCTTCGGTTCCTGCATCAGCAGCATGCCGATTTCCAGCCACTGCTTCTGCCCGTGCGAGAGCAGGCCGGCCGGGCGCTCGGCTTCGTGGTCGAGGCGGATGGTGCGCAGGGTGTCGGCGATGCGGTCACGGTCGTCGCCGGTGAGCCAGGCCATCAGGCTTTTCCACACGCGCTTGTCGGTCTTCATGGCGAGTTCAAGGTTCTCGAACACCGTGTGCTGCTCGAAGATGGTCGGCTTCTGGAACTTGCGGCCGATGCCGACGTGGGCGATTTCCGGCTCGGTCAGCCGGGTCAGGTCGATGGTCTGGCCGAAGAAGGCCGAGCCGCTGTCGGGCCGGGTCTTGCCGGTGATGA
>DDWF01000094.1:0-2429 GCA_002345845.1 Betaproteobacteria bacterium UBA2293
GGACCCATGCCCGCGTCGAGGGCAAACAGGAATACACCCAGCTGCTCTATATCCCGGCCCGCGCCCCGTTCGACCTGTGGGACCGCAATGCCCGCCACGGTATCAAGCTCTACGTTCGTCGTGTCTTCATCATGGACGATGCCGAGCAGCTGATGCCGCTCTACCTGCGCTTCGTGCGCGGTGTTGTCGATTCATCCGACCTGCCGCTCAACGTTTCGCGCGAGATCCTCCAGGAGAGCAAGGATATCGACAACATCCGCAGCGGTTGCACGCGCAAGGTGCTGGCCATGCTGGAAGGTCTGGCCAACAGCGACGAGGCGGCGGACAAGGAGAAATACACCACGTTCTGGGAAGCCTTCGGTACGGTGCTCAAGGAAGGCGTTGGCGAGGATCACGCCAACAAGGACAAGATCGCCGGCCTGATCCGTTTTGCCTCGACTCATGGCGATGGCGACAAGCAGATCGTTTCGCTGGCCGACTATATTGGCCGCATGAAGGAAGGCCAGGAAAAGATCTACTACGTCACCGCCGATACCTTCAATGCGGCGAAGAACAGCCCGCATCTCGAAATCTTCAAGAAGAAGGGCATCGAAGTGTTGCTGCTCTCCGATCGCGTCGATGAGTGGGTGGTCGGCCATCTGACCGAATTCGAGGGCAAGCAACTGCAGTCGGTGGCCAAGGGCGGTCTCGATCTCGGCAAGCTGGAAGACGAAGCCGAGAAGCAGGAAGCCGAGAAAGCCGCCGACGAATACAAGGAGTTGCTGGAGAAGGTGAAGACCGCGCTCGGCGACAAGGTCAAGGATGTGCGCGTCACCTACCGCCTGACCGATTCCCCGTCCTGCCTGGTCTCAGACGAGCATGACCCGTCCGGCAACCTGGCCCGCCTGTTGAAGGCGGCTGGTCAAAAGGCGCCGGATGCCAAGCCGATTCTCGAGATCAACCCGCAACATCCGGCGGTGATGCGGCTGAAGTACGAGGAAAACCGCTTCGACGACTGGTCGGCGCTGCTCTTCGAACAGGCGCTGCTCGCTGAAGGTGGCCAGCTCGACGATCCGGCCGGTTTCGTCAAGCGCATCAACGACCTGATGATGGCCTTGTCGGCCAGGTAAGGAGAACGGGGCTACGGCCCCGTTTTTTACATGCAAGCAGAAGATCTGCAACTACTCGTCGAACGCCAGATGCCCTATGGCAAGTACAAGGGGCGACTGCTCGCCGATCTGCCCGGTCACTATCTTGGCTGGTTCGCCCGCGAAGGCTTCCCCAGGGGTGAGCTCGGCCGGCTGCTGGCACTGATGTACGAGCTCGACCATAACGCCCTGAAAGGTTTGCTCGAACCGCTGCGCCGGCGGTGAGCGGGCGCGCCGCGGCCGCCGGTGCTATATTGCCGGCCATGGATGACAAATCAGTGGGCGAGCACCGCCTGGCGCTGACCGAAGTGCTGCAATGGATGGTTGAGGATGGCTTGGTGGCCGCCGAGACGGCCGATGTCCTGAAGAACGAACGGCGGTTGCATGGTGGCAAGATCCACCCGCTGATCGTCATTGCCGACCAGAAGTGGCGTTCACTGCAAGCACCTGGTCGCCTGCTCGTCCTCGAGCCGCTGACCGAGTGGCTGGCGGCCCGCGTCGGTCTCGACTATCTGCACATCGATCCGCTGAAAATCGATTTCACCGGGGTCGCCGAAGTCATGTCCAGCGCTTACGCGGCGCGCTTCGGCATCCTGCCGGTACAGGTGACGACGCGGGAAGTGGTGATCGCCACGGCCGAGCCCTTCGTTCGTGAATGGGTGGAGGAACTGCGACCAATCCTGCGCAAGGACATCCGTCGGGTGCTGGCCAGTCCGGACGACATTGGTCGCTATCTGGTCGAATTCTTCAATCTGGCCAAGTCAGTCAAGAAAGCGGCGGCGCGGGGCGAGACGACGGCCGGTCTGTCGAGCTTCGAGCAACTGGTCGAACTGGGCAAGGGCAACCGCCAGTTCGATGCCAATGACCAGCACATCGTCCATATCGTCGACTGGCTGTGGCAATACGCTTTCGACCAGCGGGCGTCGGACATCCACATCGAACCGCGGCGCGATCTCGGCATCGTCCGTTTTCGCATCGATGGCGTGCTGCATCAGGTGTACCAGATCCCGATGGCGGTGATGAATGCGATGACCAGTCGCATCAAGCTGCTCGGCCGCATGGACGTGATCGAGAAGCGGCGGCCGCAGGATGGGCGGATCAAGACGCGCACGCCGGGTGGTCAGGAGGTCGAACTGCGTCTGTCCACGCTGCCGACGGCTTTCGGCGAAAAATTGGTGATGCGTATCTTCGACCCGGAAGTGCTGGTCCGTGATTTCCGCGCCCTTGGTTTTTCCGAGGATGACCAGAGTCGCTGGAAGCAGATGACCACCATGCCGAACGGCATCGTCCTGGTCACCGGCC
>DDWF01000094.1:2443-2621 GCA_002345845.1 Betaproteobacteria bacterium UBA2293
AGCAACTGGCGACACCGGAAGTGAATGTATGCACCATCGAAGATCCGATCGAAATGGTCGAGTCCTCGTTCAACCAGATGCAGGTCCAGCACAGCATCGACATCAGTTTTGCCGAAGGCGTGCGGGCCCTGATGCGACAGGATCCGGACATTGTCATGATCGGCGAAATCCGCGATCT
>DDWF01000313.1 GCA_002345845.1 Betaproteobacteria bacterium UBA2293
ATTTCTGGGCCCGCTGGTGCGGCCCATGCAAGGTCGAGATTCCCGAGCTGATCAAGTTCCGCAATGCGCACAAGGGCAAGATCGAGGTGCTCGGCATCGGCATCGAGGACCGCGCCGAACCGGTCAAGGACTTCGCCAAGGCCTACGAGATGGATTACCCGGTCTTCGTCGCCAAAGAACAGGGTATCCCGCTGATGAAGGCCCTCGGCAACAGCAAGGGCGGCCTGCCCTATACGCTATTCATCGACCGCCAGGGCAAGGTCATCGCCACCAAGATGGGGCTGATCAAGAGCGCCGACCTCGATGCCCTGGCCCCGGCCCTGCTCGCCAAATAAACCGCCTCAGCGGGCGGCGTTCGGAAAGAACAGCTGCTGGCCGCCGATCCGGAAATCGGCGATGGCCTTCTGGCCGGCCGGCGAAACCAGCCAGTCGATGAAGCGCTGGCCGTCCTCCTTCTTCACATGCGGGTGTTTGGCCGGATTGACCAGGATCACGCCGTACTGGTTAAACAGCCGGCTGTCGCCCTCGACCAGCACTGCCAGTTCGCCGCGATTCCTGAAGGCCAGCCAGGTGCCGCGGTCGGCCAGGATGTAGGCGTTCATCGAGGCCGCCGTATTCAGCGCCGGCCCCATGCCTGAACCGGTATCGCGATACCAGTCGCCCTTGATCGCCGCCAGGTCGATGCCGGCCGCTTTCCAGTAGCGCAGTTCGGCTGCATGGGTGCCGCTCTTGTCGCCGCGCGAGACGAAGGGCGGCCGCGGACTGGCCTCGGCGATCCGGCGCAGGCCGGCGTCGATGTCCTTGCCGGCGGTCCTGGCCGGGTCGGCTGCCGGGCCGATCAACACGAAATCGTTGTACATCACCTCCTTGCGCTCGACGCCCCAGCCTTCGGCGACGAATTTCTCCTCGGCCGCCTTGTCGTGCACGAACACCACGTCGGCATCGCCGCGCCGCGCCGTATCGAGCGCCTGGCCGGTGCCGAGGGCGACGACGCGGACCTTGATGCCGCTGGCCTGTTCGAACACCGGCAGGATGTGGCCGAACAGGCCGGACTGCTCGGTAGAGGTGGTTGACGACACGGTGATCACGCGTTCGGCCGCAGAACTGCCGGCGGCGAACAGCAGGCTGGCAGAAGCCATGGCGGCGAGCAGGATGCAACGATTTTTCATGGGATGTCTTCCTCCGGGGTTGTTGTTCTGAGCGGCCCCGCCAGCGCGGAAACCTGTCCGGAGGTTAGGTTAGAATCGGCGCGAGGCTAAATATGTCAGATATTGCAACAAGCACCGCCACATCGCCCGGTCGCATCCGCTGGAGCTGGGATTTCGGTCCGGCTTTTTCGCCGGCGGATTCGGCCTGCCTGCTCGACCTGCTGCTGGCGTTGCGCGATCTCGGCACGTTGGGCAAGGCGGCGGCGGCCAGCGGCATTTCCTATCGCGGCGCCTGGGGCCTGCTGCGCCGCTGCGAAGAGACCTTCGGCACCAGCCCGGTACTCAAGGAACGCGGCCGCGGCACGCAGTTGTCGGCTTTCGGCGAAAAGCTGCTGGCCCTTGATCTGGCAGCCAAGGCGACGCTAGAAGAAGCGCACGCCCCCTGGGCGCAGCGTCTGCAGGAAGTGCTCTTTCCCGAGCAGCGCAGCGCCCCGGAGCGCCTGCGCATTGCCGCCAGCCACGACCTGGCGCTCGCCGACTGGATCGAGAACGGCCGCCGCATCAGCGTCGATCTGTTCTGGCGTGGCAGCGAGGAAGCGTTGGTGGCGCTGGTGCGTGGCGACTGCGAAGTGGCCGGCTTCCACCTGCCGGACGCCTGGCCGGCTGAGCAGGCCACGGCCTGGCTCGGCCGCTGGCTGAAGCCGCGGCAATACGTCTGCTTCCCGGTCATGCGCCGCCAGCACGGCCTGCTGACCGCCCCCGGCAATCCGCTCGCCATCGCCGGGCTGGCCGACGTCGCCCGGCTCGGGCTACGCCTGGTCAATCGCCAGCGCGGCTCCGGCACACGCAGCATGATCGACCAGCTGCTGGCTGCCAACCGGCTGGATGGCCGCGACATTCCCGGCTACGCCCACGAGGAATTCACCCACGATGCAGTGGCGGCGACCATCGCCGGCGGCCATGCAGATGTCGGCTTCGGCATCGAAGCCGCCGCCGCCCGCTACGACCTCGGCTTCGTGCCGCTGCTGCGCGACCGCTACTGTCTGGCATTGCCAGCCGGCCTGGCAAACAGCGCTGCCGTCACCCACCTGATCCGCCGCTTCCGCGGCAACACCTTCCGCGAACGGCTGCGGGCGATGGCTGGCTACGAGGTGCTGGACAGCGAAGAGACCGTCGCCTGGGAACGCCTGGCGACCGGAAGCTAGTCGCCGGAACCCAGGCCGAGGCTGGACAGGAAATGCCGGCGAGCCAGATCCAGCTCACGACGGTCGTTTTCCCCGACTAGCCCGGCGCAGCTCGCATAGAAGGTGGCGAATGCCGCCACCACCTTCTGGCGATCAAGGCCGCTAGCCGCGGACTCCGGCGCAGCCCCGGTGGCGCTGACCGGGTGCAAGAAGGCCGAGCGCGGAATCACCCGCTGCCCGCACTTCTCCGAGGCGGCAGTCAGCGGGCCGGTTTTGACATAGACATCGCCGTCGTATTCGAAGCGGTCGCCGATGGCGAGATGCTGCAGTTTCATGGGGATTCCCAACAAGTTCGATAAGGCAGACCGTAGCGCGGCGTGACATGCGGCGCAAGGTCGGAATCGACGAATCCTTTCCGGCTTGACCCGACAATCTCATTGTCGGGGCCGGCCGGCTTCAGTTCGTTGAGAGACTCAATGGCGGCAGCCGACCGAGGCTGTGTGAAAACACCTCGGC
>DDWF01000257.1:0-12967 GCA_002345845.1 Betaproteobacteria bacterium UBA2293
CAGGTTCTCGACAGTCGCAGAAGTTCACACTGAACGCAGCAGCCTCCAGACACCCCCTTTCCCGGTCCCGATCACCTAATGTCCATCCGCAAGGCGCTCGCCTACGCCTTCACTACCCGCTATTTCGCCCTCGCCATCCAGTTTGCGGCGACCATCATCCTTGCCCGCCTGCTGACCCCGGCGGAGATCGGGATCTACTCAGTCGGCGCCGCCATCATCATGATCGCGCAAACACTGCGCGATTTTGGCACCTCAACCTACATCATCCAGGAGCGTGAACTCTCCCGCGAGCGGCTCGCCACAGCATTTACCGTGACCGTGATCGTCGCCTGGTCGATTGCAGCCGGATTATGGGTAATCGCCGAGCCAGCCGCCCGCTTCTACGCCGAACCGGGTGTTCACGATGTCCTGCAGGTGATGGCACTGAATTTCCTGCTCCTGCCGTTTGGCTCCATCAGCGCCGCCATGCTTAGGCGGGACATGAACTTTCAGGCAATCATGTACATCGGTATAGCCAGCACCCTGGCGCACTCTGGATCGAGCGTGCTCTTCGCCTGGCTGGGCTGGGGTTTCATCAGTCTGGCCTGGGGTGCCGTATGTGGAAGCGTCGTCAGCGTACTGGGGGCGATGATTGCCAACCCGCGGAACTTCATTTTCAAGCCTACGTTACGCGAGCGACAGCGCGTGCTGTCCTTCAGCCTCAGGAGCAGCGTTTCCTCCATTGCGGCCGAAGCAGGTCATGCGGCACCCGATGTGGTTCTGGGAAAGACCCTGGGCATGGAAGCTACCGGCCTGTTCTCCCGTGCGATGGGCTATGTTCAGCTCTTCGAACGCCTGCTGCAGGACGTGCTGCGCAGTGTGATGCTGCCTTATCTGGCGGAAGCCGAACGCAGCGGAGCCGATGTCTCGAAAAGAATCAGAATTGCTCTGGAAAATATCGTTTCGGTTTCACTGCTGATGGTCGCCCTGACTGGAATCCTTGCCGAACCCCTTGTCCTGCTGTTGTTTGGGGAGCAGTGGCGAGAGGCCATTCTGCTAGCCCAGATTCTCTGCATAGCGATGGCTATCCGCTGCACCGGACCAACTTTAAGTGCAGCACTGGTCGCCGGTGGGCATATCAGGTTGATCATGCACGCCAGTCTCACCACCGCCTGTTTGAAATTTATTCTGCTGGCAGCCTTTTCCATTCATGGACTCCTGGCCGCAGCGATCGGATTTGTCGTCGCCGAAATATTGAACATCATGATACTGATCTTTATCTGTAACAGATCAGGCTATTTCTCATGGCGCAGCTTCTTATCGATATTCTCGAAATCTACGCTAATTACCGGGATTTCAGTGGGACCGGCACTCATGTTGAGCACAATGCCCCTAAACACCAACAGCTTTATGGAACTGACAAGCCGGGTTATGGTTGCCGGCACACTATCATTAACCGTATGGATTGCCGTGATCTGGATAACAAAATACCCACCCTATCCAGAGATTTCCCGGATTATTGGAAATGTGCTATCTCGATTTAAAAAAAACTAACTCGGTAGCACTGTATTCTTGACCATCACGCAATCAAACTCGACCGCGCGAAAATCGCTGTCCTGGCAGACGGGAAACAATCCAGACAAACTGAAACCCATTCCCTCAACAATTCCGAGCATATCCTTATAGCTTGGAACTTCGGAATAGAGATGTTGTACGGCCAACTCAAACTGCAGCGCCTTGGTCAATTTAAGCAATTCCGGCGCACCGCGCAGCACCTCGAGATCAAATCCCTGCGTATCAACCTTCAGATAGCAAGACTGCCTCTTCAAATCCTCTCGGGGAAAAAGATCATCTAGTCTTCGCACGGGCACTTTCACTCTATCGACAACAGTGTTGCTGGCGCTGAAGTCCGGGCAATTATCTGAAGCCGGTTGCCGAAATGAACTGAATGTTCTGCGCGCCATGACATTAAGCGTGAGTTCACCATTGCTGCTTCCGAGTCCACAATTATGGATCTCCCACAATGGATCATCAGCTTGGCGTAACTTCAAAGCGGTAGCCAAATCGGGCAGTGGTTCAAACGAATATATCTTTCCTGCAAATCCAACTTGTTCGCGCAAAAAATCGTGATATTGCCCGGCATTGGCACCCACATCGAAGACCGTCGTGACTTCATAGCGTTCAAAAACCTTGCTTAAATGCGTGGCCAGTTCGAAGGACTCAAGTCGCCATGTAGGAAATATGGTATAGCCGAATTTACTAGCCAGTTGATTTACTAATTTCTTTGCGATTTTATCCATATTTATACTCCATAGAATGGAAAATCTAATCAATAGCTGTTGAAATAATCCCCCCCATATCGATGCGTCGCATCAGCAATGTGGAAGCATCGTGTGTGATATGTCCGCTGTCAACATAAACAGGTGTTCCTTCAATGGTATTGAAACATTTTTTGGCATCGCAAAGAATCGGGTCAAAATAGACGACGGTCACACCAGCTTCATCTTCTATACGGCGCAATAAATCGAGCGTTGGCGCATAAGTACTCTTATACAGATCCAGCGGTATCGTGCAATCGTCAGATGGCGAACCATACACAATTTTTCCCTGCGCTCTTCGTTCGGTACATGTACCAATATTGAAACCACCTGCTGGTGGTGGAGCAACAATAATCACTTTTCGTCCAAGCGCCCGAATTTTGGCTATCGTTTCAGTAAGCGCCACAACAGCATTATCAAGGCTTGGTTCCTGCGTTGCAAAAGTCCCCTCAATCTGACGCAGGCCCAACCAGTGATGCTTTCCATCAACGGGTCTCAAATATTGCTTAAAGGGGCTTGATAAAATGACGACACGAATAGACGTCGTGTTCTCTATATATCGAACCACGTCCGCATTGAACTTCAAGCATGATTCAGCCCATGGCTGCAAATAATAGACATTCGATAGCGGGGCAAGGTTCAATAATGGTCCACAAGTACCCCGTGTTGCTTGAATAACGCCACGCCTCCATTCGGCTGAGATGCCACTTACCAAGTGCATGGCATATGAATCCCCCCAGATAAGCACCGTTGGATTCTCAGAGTCGCGACATTCTTTTTTCGCTTCAAAGTCAGAATCATAGGCGCATTGGGCAGCGAAGCCGTCATTCGGACGGCGAATATGCGCAAAATCAGGTCCGGCAACTGGGATTTTTGCGATCAGCAGCGGCATCGCCATCACAATGATTGAGGCACTCACCCCAGCAGCAATATTTTTGCGTGAAGGATGTAGCTGCAAGCGCCGAGTCGGCAACTCGACGAAACGATACAACATCAGGCCTAACAATATCCCCACAAGCAGGGTCAAGAATGACTGATGAACATCGATCGTGCCAACCGAGGCATTCTTGAGAAACGCGAAAGGCGGCCAATGCGCCAGATACAACGAGTACGAAACATCACCGATTCGCGCCATACCCTTTACCGCTGCCACCTTTTCCGCCGCAGGATGATTGCGGAGAATAATGACGACAGTTGCCAAGCAAACAGCAATCGCATCGACACCTGGATGGGGCAGCCCCATTGGCCATACAGGAATAACAATCAAGGTGGCGATTGCTGGCCAGAACAGAATTTTGATCAGTTGCTGCGCCCAACTGGCACGCAACGGAAAAATGGCTGCCAAAGAACCAATGCCAAGCTCCCACGCCCGCGTGGGCAGCAGATAGAACGTCCACTCCGGTTTGTGCATCAGGCCTGCCAAGCAAAGGCCCAGACTGCCAACACACAGTAAGAGCACTCCTGGCTTCCAAAGGCGTCGTGGCAAGAACACCAGAAATGCAGGGAGGAAAAGATAGTACTGTTCCTCAAGTGACAAGGACCAGACATGTAACAAGGGCTTGAGATCTGCAGCCCCGGCAAAGTATCCGGACTGCATCAATAGAACGACGTTGCCGGTAAACGAGACCGCCCCCACCATCTGTGAGGAAAAGTCGTTCAACTCCTGGGCATTTAGAAAGAATGGTGCGGCGATCGCTGTTAGAGCGAACGTCACATAGGCTGCCGGCAACAGGCGTTTAGCACGTCGAAAATAAAACTCCGGAAAACTGAATACACCTTGCTCAATCTCTTTTTTGATCAGGCCCGTAATGAGAAAACCTGAAATTACAAAAAAAACATCAACCCCCAAAAAACCGGCCTTCAATAGCCCGAAGTCTGCGTGGTAGATCAAGACAAAAGAAACGGCAAGACCACGCAGCGCTTGAATATCGGCTCTAAATTTCGTCATCACAATACCAAGGCGTTAACGACAGCTGAAAATAAGAATTTCAACTAAACAATCTTGCCCGAACGGTACCTTTCTCAACCAATTTCCTCATTCTGAACATTGCATATGCACAAGACAATACTAAAAGCATTGACAATAAATAGCCCATGGCATCTCCAAGCGCTGGCGAACGAACAAAGATGTAAGTATGCAGCAGATAGATTTCCAGCACACACGGTATCCACAAAGCCAGCGGTCCGATATATCGCTCGTGCAGAGGCGCACATAACAGAATGGCCACAGCGTAAATCGACATCAAGGCAATAAATATAATATTTAACTGCTTATATCCAAATATATTGACGATCAGAAAAACAAGAACAACCACACCCAACCCTGACCATGCAAAAGCACGCGAAGGATGCCAGTCTACTCTGCTGGCAAAGACACCAAATCCAAATCCAAAAATGGTGAGCCAGAGCATGTACGGCAACGACGCATAAACCTGTCCCAAAAAACAAATAATCGCAAAGCAAAAAATAAAGATAACCGATCTGCTTCGGCTCGAACAGAGACTATTAAATACTGGATAAACCACGTAAAAGATTAGCAATGCCGTAAAAAACCACAAACCATTACCAAATGGGCTGGCGTTTCGAATACCGAACCAATCAAGAATTCCGCTCAATCCGAACCATGCAATTATCGTATGGTGGTGCCATATCCCCGACCGCCCCTGCATCACAAAGATCAACAATAAAAATATATTTACAACGAACAAAGCCGGGAGCAAGCGCCTGAATTTACCTGACCAGAATTTCCGGATATCAAGAACCCCTTGGTAACGCGCAGCCGAAAAGTATCCAGATGAAAATGAAAACACGAACAGCCCGATGGAAACAGGAACCCAGAGTAGCGAACCATCAAAATAATGCCCAGTCACAACCAAAAGTATGGCCAACAGTTTGGCTACTGAGAAATTCTCACTGATCTGCTCGGCAAAATTATGTGCGCTCTTCATCTGCATTTGCTTTTAGTACGGCTTCCGCTAGTGACGCGATTTTAGATCACTGAAGGAGTAGTCAGTCCAACGAAACAATAAGCTACCAAGAAACTTCTTATGCCAAGGCCTTCTCTTGTATTTTTTTATAATTTATACTTAGAAACCTGCTTTCAACAAATAAATAGAACGGATAGCAAATAAACAAAGTGCCAATGATCACTAGCAGACCTAAAAACACATTACTAGCATCAACAGCTTGACGCACGAACATATATGGCAATTGGTATATTTTTCCGTGCAATAAGTACACCGAATAAGACATCGCCCCTAATACCAGCCAAGGCTTCAGCAACCAGAAATAAAAGCTGCCACCATGGCTATTTATCCTATTAAGGGTTTTTTCGAAATCTGAAATTACCCATAGAAAGAACCCGAAGCAGGTGGCAAAATAGAGGCCGGCCTGACTAAATATCACTGAACAGACCAGCAAACTGGCGATAGCAGAGAGGGCTGCTAATTGCGAATATCTATTTTTTAGAAAACCAGTGAACATTACGCCATTACGGTGCAGGTACGCCAATACAATACCAACCAAAAAAGAAGGCCAATAATTGATAAATAGCCCATGGTTTGTATCAAGCGGCAGCAATATAGCCAACAATGACACAATCGATACTAGACCAATTATGTATTTATAATACCCTCTAAAGAACAGAGCAACGAAAACCACCAGATAGAACTGAAACTCAATAGCCAGAGTCCAATACACCGAATTTATTGCGTTAAACTCAGCCTGCAAATCTTCAGAAGTCGCCCAGAAGACTTTGCTTAGTAATAGAAAATTTGACCACTCAACATGGCTATACTTTGAAATAAGATTTTCTGGCGCCATGTACGTACCAGACTTCAACGAGCTGATTAACTCTATAACATATGGCAATATTAAGACGACCACCACAGAAATCCAGAATGTAGGATATATTCTTAAGAACCTGGACTTCAAGAATATAAATGGTGATTTTCTGCTTTCCAGATTGGACTCCGCCGAATGTGTAATCACGTAACCAGATATTACGAAGAACATGGGCACACCCAAGCTACCATACGCGGATAGTTGATATACGAATGGGGAAGAGATTTCGAAAAGCGGTCTTACGTGAAACAAAAAAACCCATAATGCCGCCAAGCCTCTTGCAACTTCCAACAACAATACCAATCGATGACTCCTTACCGTCGGGAAGGCTTAAGGGAGAGCAATCAATAACTTATCTCAAGCCGATCAGCGCGCAGCTGTCTCAGCATTTTCCGACTGCTCGATCGAATCGTTTGGCAGGCTACTGGTATCCGGTTTGCTGTTATCTCTAGGAGTTGTATTGATCTTGTAACCAGCCTTCTCCAAGCGCTGGCGCAATGCTGCGAAAGTCACACCAGCACTGTAAGCACGCTGCGCATGCTCAGCTGACTTTTCCCAATTCTTGATATCAGCATAGAGCAGCCCAATGTTGTACTGAAATATGCGGTCGTCTTCGTAATCTGGTTCTGCAAGACGATATTGTTCAAGCGCTTCCTGAAATTTTCGATTCTGGTGCAGGTGAATGGCATACGAATATCGAACTGCCTTGTCTTCCGGACGAAAACGAATGGCTCTGTCGAAGAAGCAATAGGCGCTGATCTTGGGGGTAAAAATGGTGGCTGAGCGCTGTGAAAGCTTTCCTCCTGCCATCCGCTCAAGTCGCGAAATAGCCACCAACGCCTCCGGGTGATTGGGGAAAACTCGCAGCGTGTAGTGGATTTCTCCGGTCAGTCGTTCGATGGGAAAGCGCTTGGTATTCAGCATTTTCATTTCCGGGTTGAAGTGGACGTTCTCCACCCGCTTGATCCGGCCCATTGGATCCTCCCCCGTTCTCGCCGAACTCGAGGGATCAGCATAGTCCCAGGGGCCGATATCCCCAAAGTTTTTAAGCTCTCCGCAATCTGCAACGTCGGCAAAAGCTTGTCCCATAGAAACAGCGGTCAGAGCCACCAGGATTACGTTGCGCATTGCCGGCCAGGCAAAGCTATTCATATTGGGCATCGTTCGCTTTCAATTAAGGGCTTCAGGAATTGACGCTCGCTGTTTTCACGGACTGGCCGCGGAACCACTGTTCCATCATCATCGAAATCCAGATCATTTCACCGTAGTAGCCGGGATGTTCGTACAAGTAACGGCTAAACAACGTGTCCACGAAGTCAGCACGCAGTATCTCGCGATCAACCAGGCCGCGCACGGAATCTTCCGCCAACGATTTCAGAGCGGAATCTTTGGCAGTCCAGACGCCGAATGGCAGGCCGAATCCCTGTTTTTTCTTGGTCAGGATTTCGTCGGGCAGGAAGCCGCGCAGTGCTTCCTTGAAGAACCAGCGCAATTTCAGGCCCTTCAGCTTGTATTCCGTGGGCAACTTCAGGGAGAACGCGAGGAGTTCGTCATCCAGCATCGGGAAGCCGACTTCCAGGCCGGCCAGCCGGGTTGTTCCGCAGACCTTGGGCAGGTCATTTTCACCCAGCGTGAAGCGCCAATCGAAGGCGAGTTCGCGATTGGTAGCGCTACCGGCTTGCGGGCTGTTCCACACCTGCCGTTGGAGTTGCAAAGGCGCGGCAAGATCGACGCCTGCGAGGAAGCCGTCAGTGAATACCTGCTGCAGACCAAGACGGGTAACCAGGTTGTACATCTGCAGTCGATCCGGCATTGGGACGCTGGCTTGCTCGACGTAGCTGGCCGCCTTGCGGATGAGGGGAATGCCTTTGCCGATACCGGTTGCCAGGAAGGGCTCAAGTACTGACTCCCTGAGAACCCCCGGAACATTCTGGTAGAAGTTGAAGACGCGCTGCTTGGCGTAGCGGGAGTTGCCGCCAAACAACTCGTCGCCGCCGTCGCCGGCCAGTATCCGGGTGACGCCATCTTCACGCGCCATCTTGGCGCAGTAGTAGGCCGGCAGTGCCGAGGAGTTGCCGAAAGGCTGATCGTACGATGCGGCCACTTCCGGAATGCTGCGCAGCAGGTCCTGCGGAGTGACGTAATACTCGTGGTGCTCGGTTTTGAATTGCTTGGCCGCTAATCGGGCAAATTCCATTTCGTCATAGCCCTCGGCCTCGAATCCGATTGAATAGCTGGCAGCCGGTCGCCCCAGAACCTGGCCAATCATGCCGGCGACCGTGGAACTGTCAGTACCACCACTGAGGAAGCAGCCAGCCTTGCCGCCATCGAGTTGCCGCGCTACGGCTTTTTTCAGCAACTCCCTGAATTCCACACGCAATTGATCGAAGGATGGTTGCAGTGACTCGGCAAAGACGGGATTCCAGTATGGCGCGACGGTCAGGCGTGCCTTTTCGAACAGGACGTAATGCCCGGGGGGAACGCGACAAACGCCCTTGAAGATGGTCCGTGGCGAGGGGATGGTGTGGCAATAGAAGTAGTCGAAGATCGCTTGCGGGTCGACTTCAGCCGAGCCTCCGGCCACTTCGTCCGCACGCTCGGCAAACTCCAGCTGGCCATCTGTGTGGCGATAGCACAACGAACGAACCGCAAATTTGTCGATTGCCATGAAAACACCACCGCCGGGGATACTGATTGCAACTGCATAATCGCCGGCCACTCGGTTGGGTGCCTCACAACCATAGCGACTGTAGGCAGCTTGCCAGGCTGCCAAGGCGCCCTGGCTGGCGGCAACTGATTGCAGATCATCATCGATAAAGCGTGGCTTTCCGAGAACGAGGTTGTTCGGGCTGGGTGTCATAGTTTGTTCTTCGCAGTACGCTTTCGCAGGATGTTGCAGGGAAAGGAGGGCGTGATTAAGGGTGTAGTTTCGGTACCCTGCGCTTCGCGCCGTGAATATTGAGTGTCAGGGCAAGCAGTACCAGGAGATAGAAAACAAAAGCAAGCCTGGGCGTGTCGATCAGGCTATCGAACATCCCGACAACCAGGAAACCAACAATGGCGGCCAGCAGATAGGGGGCCAGCTCATGTTGTCTGGATTTTCCGAAGGTAAGGCGGGAAACAGCTGCCCCGACGAGCAATAAAAATATCAAGAGTCCGACAATACCTTGATCAAAAATGACGTTCACCAGGATATTTTTTGCATGCCATGGCATGTGATCGCGGTCACTGCTGAAAAACCAGTTCTGCATATCAAGGTCGAAATCGCTGTTTTGCAGCAGATTCGGGCCACCTGGGGTTGTCAGCGTGATAGTGTCAATCTCAGCCGACCCGCTGCGATTGGCAATCGCTATCGAGAATATTTTTGTGCGTGGTGCGTACCATGATCCGTACCCAAGAAGCTTTCCCTTTAGTTGAACGCGTGCTGACTGGATCTCTTCGTCCGGCTTGAGCTTCGCTTGGCCAATGGCACATTCCGCAGCGTAGAGCAAATGCTTTTCGCACACTTCGACCGTAATCGTAGCCCCTGATTTAGCCCGTACTTGCAACGTCGCCTCAAACGGCCCGCTCGCGTCAAAATCAAGCCTTTGGGAAACCCGCAATGCATCACCAAAACTAATTCCTCTTCTTGGTGCGACAAGGACTAAGGACGATTTCTCCTGTTCTTTAATGACTTGATAGGTGCCGGGAAACTTGTTGTCGGGTATCGCGTAGAAGTAGTTTGCGGAATAGCGTCCCAAACCTTTGCCAAATGCAACATCTAGTTCGTCCTGCAGCATGGACATGCTCAGGTTCCAGTGGTCGAATCGCCCGTCAAGATCCTTTTCGGAAGTAGCAAAACGCTCACCGACATACGCACCGCCGACGAAAACCGCTACCACTGCACAGATTGCTACGCTTCCACCAAAAAAATTAGCTTGCCAGCGAATATCGTTTGGCCAGATCGGCGAGGCCGAAAATGCTCCGCGTGTTACGACGGCAGAGACAACGAGCATGCTGCCCAGCATTCCCCAGAGCGCTCCTTCGCCCCCCCAATGGAATGCAACGTGTACCGCCGAAAATGCGAGAGCTGAAAATCCTGCAGAGCAATAGATATATCGATCACTGGCCTGTCGCTTTTTTGACCAATAGAGAAAGGCCAGCATGCAAATGAATAGCGCCGCATATGCAATGTAGGGTCCCTTCTCCACGAAGCTGAGCAGAAGGATGATCAGTCCGCCGGCAATCAGGCCAATCACCGTACCGACAAAGTACTGCCCTGGTTTGATGCCACGTAACTGGGCTGGCATCGACAGTGCCACCGCCACCACCCCCATCAGCGCCATCAGTCCCCGATAACCGCCACCTGCAAAGACGGCAAACGCCATTGCACCGAGCATTATCAAGGCTGTCGTCCAGCGTAGTGGCCCCCAGATCGGCTGGTGTAGTTGCGCTGACTCACCTCCGACAAGGTTGCGTGTTTGCCAGGCAAGCAGTGGCAAGGCAACGATCAGTGCCAAGTAAACACCGCGCGAAAAGGTGGTCAGCGCAGCATAGGCTGCCAGGATGACCAGGGCGATCGAGAATACATGGTGAAGCCATGTGCGTGAGTTCCGCACGGCCCAAATGGCAAATGGGGCCGTCAGCAGCAACCATCCATCGAGAGCGGCGCCGCCAACGTGCATTTCCCAGAACAGGGCTGTAGATCGGTAATCGCTGGAAAAATTGAGTAAATCGGTAAATGCCAGACGCTCCCACAACGCAGCCAGCGATGCGGTGCCCAGCCCCATCGCCATCCCCCAGGCCAATTTGCTACCGGCACCTTGTTGTGGATCGCGCTGAAGTTGTGCGATCAATGGCAACAACAAGAGAGCTAGGAAAAAGCTTTTGCCAATGCGGATGCTGTTCATCGAGCCGTCGTAACCTTGAAACCAGCCGAACGAAAATCCCCCGGCATCGACAAATCCGCGAACCATCGAGATAGACACCGAGAATGCCATCAACATCAAAAACACCGGCAGCAGCCACGAGCGGCGCGATGAGCCGCTATGCGGTTGATACACGAATCTCCGCGCATAGCCTCCTGAGGCCATGGCAAGAACCATCAGATCAACTTCCTCGAAGGTAAGCCAACCCGTCCACGGAGCAAATCCAACTACTGGCAGCAGCGCTGGAACGATCACCAAAAACCAGGAGAGCCTGTGGTAGGCCAGAATGCCTGTCGCGACGAATAGTACGGTCGCGAAAACATGGCCGAGCGGATAGTGCCAGGCCAAGAATCCACCAAGTACAAAAGCAGTCAGCGCAGCCAGCAGATCACGCAGACGCCCGAACATGGCAGCTCTTTACAACTGAATCAGAACAACGGAGGACATCATCCGGCCAGTTTGCCGTCTACAAACTCAACCAGCGATCCGACGGTGGCAAAGGTGCTGCCTTCGATCTCGTCGTCTTCGACGGTGAAGCCGAAACGGTCCTCAAAACCGGTGATCAGGGCAACCACCGCCATCGAATCAAGCTCGGGAATGGCGCCAAGGAGTGGCGTGCTGGCAGTAAACTCAGCCGCACGACCGTTCAAACTCAGAATTTCGTCCAGAAGGGACAGCACTTCCTTTTCGGTATTCAAGCCTTGCTCCTACGACAACAGTATGGGGAGGCCGAATTATAGGGGGAGAATGCCATTTCCACTGTGAGATACTCCACTTCGTCATACTCCGTTTCCTGCCAGACTACCTGCCCATGCGAGACTCGACGCTTCTACCCGAACTGATTGCCCGCGCCGCCGAGCGCGACGCCGCCGCCCCCGCCCTCACCTACGGCAAGACCACCCTCAGCTATGGCGAATTGCAGGAATCCGTTTCCCGCTTTGCCAGCGGCCTGATCGGACTTGGTCTGGCGCGCGGCGAGCGGGTGGCCATCTACCTGGAAAAACGCTTCGAAACGGTGATCGCCAGCTTCGGCGCACCGGCGGCTGGCGGCGTGTTCGTCCCGCTCAATCCGCTGCTCAAGCCGGAACAGGTGGGTTACATCATGCGCGACTGCAATGTCCGCGTGCTGGTGACCTCGCCCGAGCGCCTGGCCCTGCTCCAGGAAACCCTGCCGGCCTGCCACGATCTGCGCCATGTGGTCGTGCTGGATGCAGCCGATGCGCTGCCGATGCTCGGCGCCCTGAACGTGCTGCGCTGGAGCACGCTGCTTGCAGCGCCCTCGGCGCCCGGCCACCGGGTCATCGACACCGACGTTGTCGGCATTCTTTACACCTCCGGCAGCACCGGCAAGCCAAAGGGCGTGGTGCTCTCGCACCGCAACATGGTGGCCGGCGCCAAGAGCGTGGCCAGTTATCTGGAAAACCATGCCGGCGACACGCTGCTCGCTGCCTTGCCCCTGTCTTTCGATGCCGGATTCAGCCAGTTGACGACAGCCTTCCATGTCGGCGCCCGGGTCGTGCTGCTGAATTACCTGTTGCCGCGCGATGTGATCAAGGCGATCGAACGCGAAAAGGTCACCGGCCTGACCGCGGTGCCGCCGCTGTACATCCAGCTGACCCAGCTGGCCTGGCCGGAAAACATCACCGGGCATCTGCGTTATTTCGCCAACACCGGCGGTCGCATGCCGCGCGAGACGCTCGATGCCCTGCGCCGCCACCTACCGCAGAGCAAGCCCTTCCTGATGTATGGCCTGACCGAGGCTTTCCGCTCGACCTTCCTGCCGCCGGCCGAAGTCGACAAGCGCCCGGACTCCATCGGCAAGGCCATTCCCAATGCCGAAATTCTCGTGCTGCGCGAGGATGGCTCGCCCTGCGCGCCCAACGAGCCGGGCGAACTGGTGCATCGCGGCGCGCTGGTCGG
>DDWF01000257.1:12985-44219 GCA_002345845.1 Betaproteobacteria bacterium UBA2293
GCCGAGCGCTACAAGCCGCTGCCGGTGCATGCGCCGGGCCGCGAGGCTGGGCTGGTGCTGCCGGAGATCGCTGTTTTCTCGGGCGATACGGTGCGCATGGACGAGGAAGGCTTTCTCTATTTCATCGGCCGCCGCGACGAGATGATGAAGACCTCTGGCTATCGCGTCAGCCCGACCGAGGTCGAGGAAATCCTCTACGCCACCAGGATGGTCGGCGAATGCGTGGCTTTCGGTGTCGATGACGACCGCCTTGGTCAGGCGATCCAGGTGATCGCCACGCCACCAGCCGACGGCACGCTCGACGTCGCCGCCCTGCTCGTCGAGTGCAAGACCCGCATGCCGGCCTACATGGTCCCGGCCGGCATCGAGGTGCGCAACGGCCCGCTGCCGCGCAACCCCAACGGCAAGATCGACCGCAAGACGCTGTCGACTGAATGGGTTGAAAAGAACACCGCCTGACCTGTCATTCGTACAGAAAGAAAATCCATGTCCGACACGCCTGCTCGTGCCCTCCCCGTTCACGCCCCGATGAACCAGTTTGCCGCCGCCAATGGCCAGTTGCTGGTCAATGGCCTGCCGCTCGAACGCCTGGCCGCCCGCGTCGGCCAGACGCCGTTCTATGCCTACGACCGCAGCCTGCTGACGGCGCGCGTGGCGGAATTGCGGGCGGCTTTGCCGGCCAGCATCAAGCTGCATTACGCCATGAAGGCCAATCCGCTGCCGGCGGTGGTCGGGCTGATGGCCGGACTGGTCGACGGCATCGATGTCGCCTCGGCCGGCGAACTGAAGGTAGCCCTTGATGCTGGCGCCGACCCCCATGAAATCAGTTTTGCCGGGCCTGGCAAGCGGGACGTGGAGTTGCGCCAGGCGGTAGCTGCCGGCGTGCTGGTGAATCTTGAATCCTTCCGCGAAATCGGCGTTCTGGCAGCGGTTTCGGCCGAACTCGGCTGCCCGGCGCGGGTGGCGGTGCGCGTCAATCCAGATTTCGAGTTGAAGGGTTCAGGCATGAAGATGGGCGGCGGTCCCAAGCAGTTTGGCGTCGATGCCGAGTTGGTTCCGCAATTGCTCGCCGAGATCGGCGCCGCCGGCCTGCAGTTCGAAGGCTTCCATTTGTTCGCCGGCTCGCAGAACCTGAAAGCCGAGTCGATCTGCGAAGCCCAGCAAAAATCCTGGGAGCTGGCCCGCCGCCTTGCTGACCATGCGCCGGCACCGGTGCGCTTTCTCAATCTCGGTGGCGGTTTCGGCATCCCCTACTTTCCCGGCGAGCAGCGCCTGGATCTGGCGCCGATCGGCGCCAACCTGGCCGAGTTGGCTGAACGCACAGCAACTGAAATGCCACAGGCTGAACTGGTCATCGAATTGGGCCGCTATTTCGTCGGCGAGGCCGGCATCTACGTAACCCGCGTCATCGACCGCAAGGTTTCACGCAGCCAGACTTACCTGGTAGTGGATGGCGGCCTGAACCATCATCTATCGGCCTCCGGCAACTTTGGCCAGGTCATCCGCAAGAACTATCCGGTGGCCATCGGCAACCGGATGGGCAGCGCCGATACGGAATCGGTTTCCGTCGTCGGCCCACTGTGCACGCCGCTTGATCTACTGGCCGACCGCATGGAACTGCCGGCTGCCCAGCCGGGCGACCTTGTCGTGCTTTTCCAGAGCGGCGCTTACGGAGCCAGCGCCAGTCCGCAGGCCTTCCTTGGCCATCCGGCGGTGACTGAGGTGCTGGTCTAGGACAAGAACATCGTGGAGTGTTCGAGATCTTCGTGCGTATGCCCGTTTTCCAGGGCACTGACGAACTTGCGCCAGATGAGATCCGGCTCACCCACCCGGAAACCGTAGAAACCGTTGAAGCCATTGGCCTTGTCACGTACGGCCAGGGCCTTGACGACCGAGACCTCAGTGCGTCCGAGATGCACGGTGGCGGAACTCCAGACATTGAGCGGCAGGCCTTCACGGGCGTAGGCCTGAAAACCGTATTCGGATACTTCGATGACCTGGAGCTCAAACTCGCTACCGCCATCGACACTCATGCGCCCTGGGCATTTGACCGAGAAGCGTCGATGCTGGCGCAAGTGCACACCGCCGCCTTGTTCCGGAAAATCAGGAAGGATGTCGCGATAGGCCGGCAGGTCGTAGATGGAGTGGAGCAAGGCCTTCTTGCGCGGATCGAGATTGGCGAAACCTTCGGTGGCTTGATTGAAGAAATAGTCGAGCAGTTGCGGCGTCAGCACCGGATCGTTGGTGGTGAAGTAGCGGCGGTTGGGTAACTGGACGTTGGCCAGGCGAACCTCGGTGAAATAAGCGAGCAGATTCTTGCGCGGCGCTTTGCCGGCGTAAGCCGGAGCCATGACTGCAGGCGCCTGGTGCAGGTCGAGTGCCGCACCAACTGCTGGCGCACCGTTGGCGAAATCATATTTATCGACGACATTGGCCGTCAGGCGCTCGAAAAAGAGCAGCGACTCGTACATCTCGATACGGTTCGGATTGACCGCGATCAGCAAGTGGCGCGTATCGAAATACGCTGTCGCGTACTCGTACATGAACTTCATCAGAGGAAACAGGATGGCGCCACCCGTCTTGCGGAATTTCGGATGCACGGCCAGAGCGGAGACCTCGGCCAGATTGCCCCCCTTCAGGCGGACAGCACTGAGGTCAAAGATTTTCTGCAGCGGGAAGCCAAAGGCGCTTTCGCGAATCAGCGAGATGGTGCCGACCACCTCGTCATCCCATTTGGCACACAGGGTCGTCGTCGTCGGCAACGCATGGTAGATGGTGACGCGCATGCCGGAAGGGTCCGGCTTCATGAAGCCAGCGTCCACGTAGGCATCGTGCAGCAGCGAAAAACAGGCCTCGAGCTCCTGACGGGTATCGGCGATTTTCAGCACCAGGCGCGAACTGGGCGCCGGATCGCAATCGACGAAGGATCGGTAGACCGCGAAGCGGGTTTGCCGCGGCAAGGCCGCCAGCAGCCGGCGCAAACCCTGGCGTACAACTTTTCGAATTGCCCTTACGCTGCCGTTTGCCATGCAAGCCCCCTCGCCAGGCATGATTGATGTTGGTTGGATAGCGTAGTTATACACCAGCGCCAAAACAAACCCTACCCGTCCCGTCAGCAATGAATTGCCGTTAGCGCACATTATCACTTTGGTAATAAAGATTTTTTAACAAACCACAGCTACACTTGTGGGCTTTCGTGCACTGCAATAAATCAGCAATCAAGATCATTTCTGCCTCCTGATCTGCCTTAACGCGTTTTAACAAAAATGATAACTTTGCAGCATTCGGCAACATCTCTGAGCAACCCCTGCGCCAGACACTTTTTACGGCCATTTTTGGCATTTCAGGAACCCGGTATGGGAATTGGCAGTCTTTGTGAAATACTGCACAGGCATCATTCGCCCGGCCTCCTAGAATCCAGTTCGTACACAACCTTGCCAGAACAGGCCGCAGGGTTGCCGGAGCTTGAACGTGCGGAAAATTCCACCGCCTTCGCCGGCCAACGACGAATTCGGGGAGTTTGAGAATATGCAAGTCAGGAGCGGGGACTGATCATGGTCAGAGTATTCAATCACTGGTTGCGCTGGCGTTCGCTGATCCAGATGCTTTTCGACTTTTCCTTCGTCATCGTTGCCATCGTCATCGCCATGATGTGGGTGCACAACGGTCTGCCGGTCAATCATCGGCAGGTGTTTCTGTTCGCCGGGCTGCTCGCCGGCGCCATGTTGCTGATCAATGCCTGGCTGGGTTTCTACCAGCGCCTCAGTCAGCGCAGCCCGATGGAAACCCGCGCCCGCGCCGTGCTTTCACTCTATCTTGCGGTACCGGTGGCCTACGGCATTTACGCCCTGCTGCCACTGACCGGCGTCAGCCGCGAGTTCATTCAGCTCTCCGCCATGTCGGCCGTCTTCGGCATGTTGATCACCCGCGTCACCACCACCCAGAGCACTACCAACGGCAGCATCCTCTCCCGGCGCATCATGGTTTTCGGCACCGGCGCCCATGCGCTGGCCGTCAAGCGGGCCCTGAACAAGTCTGATCCGTCGGCCGAAATCATCGGTTTCTTCCCGGGACCGAATGAGGAATCGCCTTCGGTGCCGAGCAACCTGTTGCTGCCCCAAGGCCGCTCGCTGACCGATACCGCTCTCAGCCTGAAGGCCGACGAGATCGTCGTCGCCCTCAGCGAACGTCGTGGCGGCGCCATGCCACTGCGCGAACTGCTCGATTGCAAGCTGCAAGGGATCCGCGTTCTCGACCTGGCCAGCCATTTCGAACAGACGCTCGGCCAGATTCGCCTCGACTCGCTCTACGCCGGCTGGTTGATCTTCGGCGATGGGTTCCGCCAGGGCGCACTGCGCACTGGCGTCAAGCGCATCTTCGACATCGTCTGTGCCTTGATCCTGATCATCCTCGCCTTGCCGATAATGGCCATCGCCGCCATCGCCATCGTCATCGAGAACGGCTTCCCGATTCTTTATCGCCAGGAACGCGTCGGCCTCAACGGCCGCCTGTTCAATGTCATCAAGTTCCGTAGCATGCGCCGCGACGCCGAGAAAGATGGCAAGCCGGTCTGGGCGACCAAGCAGGACGACCGGGTGACGCGCGTCGGCAAGATCATCCGCAAGCTGCGCATCGATGAGCTGCCGCAACTGTTCAGCGTACTCAAGGGCGACATGAGCTTGGTCGGGCCACGTCCCGAACGCCCGTTCTTCGTCGATCAGCTGACCAAGGAAATCCCCTTCTACGCCGTGCGCCACAGCGTCAAACCGGGCGTTACCGGCTGGGCTCAGGTTCGCTACCACTATGGGGCAACGGTTGAGGATTCGGCCGAGAAGCTGCAGTACGACCTGTACTACGTCAAGAATCACTCCCTGTTCCTGGACATCCTGGTGCTTTTCGAAACCATCGGTGTCGTGCTCACCGGCAAGGGTGCCCAATAATCTTTCGACGCCGCCTTCGCGGCGTCCTTCCTGACTGCGCATGGAAACTGCCTCGGCCCCGTTGATCGCCTGGAGCTTCGGAATCGCCGCGGCTGCCTACGGGCTTTTTTCCGCCTATCTGCTGGTCCTCGGTCCGCCGCTGCAGTCCGGCCCGCACACCCGCAGGATGCTGCTGGCGGTCGCCGCCGCCCTGATCTGGGCAACGATTTCCTGGGCATCCTTCGACGTCGGCCATCCCTTCCTGCTCTTCCTGTCGTCGCTCGCCGATGTGCTGCGCCACGGTGCCTGGTTTGCCTTCCTGATCCTGCTGCTGCGCCCCTCCGCCAGCGCAGAAGGAAAAAACCTGCTGCCCGGCTGGCTGGTTCCGGCCTGTTGGCTGAGCGTCGCCGGCAGCGTCGTCTGGCAGGTTTCGCTGACCTTTGGCCTGCTGGCTGGCGAGCACTGGCTGCGCACGGCGCTGTTTCTCGGCCTCGCCCTGCCGGTTCTCGGCCTGATTCTGGTCGAGCAACTGTTCCGCAGCGTCGCCGATGACTCGGTCTGGAACATCAAGCCGCTATGCCTCGGCCTGGGCGGGCAGCTGGTTTTTGACGTCTATCTTTTCTCCGAAGCGCTGATGTTCAACCGCCTCGACCCGGATGCCTATGCCGCCCGCGGCTTCATCCATGCGATCACGGTTCCCCTGCTGCTGCTGGCAACCTTGCGCAGTCGCGACTGGACCACCAAGATCCGGCTGTCACAGCGTGCGGCCTTCCATTCGGCGACGCTGCTGATGGCCGGCCTCTATCTCCTGTTCATGGCTAGCGTCGGCTATTACGTCCGTTATTTTGGCGGCGAGTGGGGACGGGCCCTGCAGCTGGCCCTGGTTTTCGCTGCCGTGCTCGGCCTTGGCGTACTCTTCCTGTCCGGCGCCATGCGAGCCCGGATGCGTGTTCTGGTCGG
Source organism: Betaproteobacteria bacterium UBA2293 (assembly GCA_002345845.1). The sequence continues at coordinate 18,865 of DDWF01000257.1, forward strand.
CAAGCATTTCTATCGTTATCGCTACGACTACCGTGAGGAGTGGCTGCGCTTCACGCGCACCCTGGCCACTCAGGACTCGCCCCAGGCCATGGGTCAGCAGGTGATCCGCGGCCTGGCGACGATGGTCGAGAGCCCGGCCGGCGGACTCTGGCTGCGCGAAGCCGGTCAGGACAGCTATCGGCAGACGGCGCGCTGGAACATCCCGGCCAGCGAGGCGGCGGAAGAAATCGATTCACCGCTCGTCGAGTTCCTGATTTCCAGCGGCTGGGTGGTCAATCTCGAGGAATACCGCTGCTTCCCCGGCCGTTATGGCGCACTCGACATTCCGCCCTGGCTCTCCGAATTGCCGAATGCCTGGCTGATCGTGCCACTGATGGTCGGCACCCAGATGACCGGTTTCGTCGTCCTGGCCAGTGCCCGGACCCCGATCGACGTCAATTGGGAGGTCAACGATCTGCTACGCACCGCCGGTTGCCAGGCGGCCGGTTTCCTGGCCAACATGCAGGCTACCGAGGCGCTGCTCGAAGCGCGCAAGTTCGACGCCTTCAACCGCATGTCGGCCTTTGTCGTCCATGACCTGAAGAACATCGTCACCCAGCTCGCGCTCATGCTGAAGAATGCCGAGCGGCATCGTGATAACCCGGAGTTCCAGCAGGACATGCTGATGACCGTCGAACATTCGGTGGAACGCATGCGGCAGTTGATGATGCAGTTGCGCGAGGGGGCCACCCCCCCGGGAACGGCCTGCGGTGTTAATCTTCCCGACGTCATCGAACGTATCCGCAAGGAAAAGGCTGACCAGGGGAGGGAGGTCGAATTGCAACTGCACGAAAACCTGGCTACCCGTGGCCACGAGGATCGCCTCGAACGGGTCATCGGCCATCTGGTGCAGAACGCGCTCGACGCCACCGATCCGGCTGGCCGCGTCGCCGTCACCCTGGAGCGGCGTGGCGACCGGGCGGCACTGGAAGTTGCCGACACTGGCCACGGCATGACCCCGGAGTTCATCCGCGAACGTCTGTTCAAGCCCTTCCAGAGCACCAAGCAAGCGGGCATGGGCATCGGCGCCTTCGAAAGCGCCCAGTACATCCGCGAACTCGGCGGCGAAATGCAGGTGGAGAGCGAGCCCGGCAAGGGCACGCGGATTACCGTCATCCTGCCCTTGTTCGAAGTCCGCACCGAATCTGATTTGCGTGAAAAGGAAATCGTTTGAGCACCGAAAAGCTACGCCCCCTGCTGATTGTCGAGGACGATCCGGCATTGCAGAAGCAGTTGCGCTGGTCCTTCGACCAGTACGAGACGCTCACTGCCGGCGACCGCGAAAGCGCGCTGAGCCAGATTCACCGCCATAATCCGGCGGTCGTCACCATGGACCTCGGCCTGCCGCCCGATGCCGATTCCGTCTCCGAGGGCTTTCGCCTGCTCGAACAGATCCTCGCGGCAGCGCCCGACACCAAGGTCATCGTCCTCACCGGCCAGAACGACCGGACCAATGCCTTGCGCGCCATCGGCCTCGGCGCCTACGACTTTTTCGCCAAGCCATTCGAGCCGGAGCTGCTGCTCCTGACCATCGACCGCGCCTTCCGGCTGTACGACCTGCAACAGGAAAACCGCCGTCTACAATCCGCCCAACACCCCGACGCGCTGGCCGGACTGATCACCCGCAGCCCGGAGATGCTGCGCGTCTGCCGAACCGTCGAAAAAGTCGCCAACAGCAATGCCACGGTGCTCCTGCTCGGCGAAAGCGGCACCGGCAAGGAAGTACTGGCGCGCGGCCTGCACGAGGCCTCGCCGCGCAAGAACGAGCGCTTCGTCGCCATCAACTGCGCGGCCATTCCCGACAATCTGCTGGAAAGCGAGCTGTTCGGCTATGAAAAAGGCGCCTTCACCGGTGCCGCCAAGACGACGCCGGGCAAGATCGAGAGTGCCGATGGCGGCACCCTGATGCTCGACGAAATCGGCGACCTGCCNNCAAACTGCTGCGCTTCCTGCAGGAGCGCGTCGTCGAACGCCTGGGCGGGCGCCAGGAAATCCCGGTCGATGTGCGCATCGTTTGTGCCACCCATCAGGATCTGAAAACGCTGATCAAGGAAGGGCGTTTCCGCGAGGACCTGTTCTACCGTCTGGCCGAGATCGTCATCAACATCCCGCCGCTGCGCCAGCGCCAGGGCGATGCCGCCCTGCTCGCCCACGTCTTTGTCCGCCGCTTTGCCAACGAACACAATTGCGGCAGCATGACCCTCACCGAGGATGCAGTACGCGCCATCGAGGCGCATCCGTGGCCGGGCAACGTCCGCGAGCTGGAGAACTGCATCAAGCGGGCGGTCATCATGGCCGACGGTGCCCAGATCAACCGCGAGGACATCGGTCTGGAAAGCGATGCCGAGCAATCTGAATTCATCGACCTGCGCAAGATTCGCGACGACGCCGAACGCAATGCCGTGGTCACCGCCCTCGGCCGCGCCAACGGCAACGTTGTGCGCGCCGCGGAAATTCTCGGCATCAGCCGGCCAACCCTCTATGACCTGATGCATCGCCTGGGCCTCAAATAACCTCGAAAAGAGAAAGAACGTCACATGAAAAAGCCTACCTCCGTCATTTCCACTGTGATTTCAACCGCCCTGCTGGCTGCCTTTCTCGGCGGCTGCGGCGGAGAAGATCCGGCCCAGCTGATCGCCTCCAGCAAGGAATTTCTGGCCAAGAACGACAACAAGGCCGCGGTCATCCAGTTGAAGAATGCCCTGCAGGCCGACCCCAACTTGGGCGAGGCGCGCTTCCTGCTCGGCAAGGCCCTGCTGGCCAGCGGCGATGGCGCCGGCGCCGAAGTCGAATTGCGCAAGGCCTTCAACCTGAAGTACGCCAACGACGACGTCGTTCCCCTCCTCGCCCAGGCCATGCTGGCCAACGGTCAGGCCAAGAAGGTAACCGATGAGTTCGCGGCTACGGAACTGGGCACCAACCAGGCCAAGGCCAGCCTGAAAACGGTCCTCAGCACCGCCTGGGCCGTCCAGGGCAAGAACGAACTGGCGAACGACGAATTGGCCAGTGCCCTGGCCGCCCAGGCGGACTACGCCCCGGCCTTGCTCGCCCAGTCACGGCAGAAGGCGATCACCAACGACCTCCCTGGCGCCCTGGCCATCGTTGACGGCGTACTCGCCACCAACCCCAAGGATCATGATGCCCTTCTCCTTGCCGGTTCGCTGCTGGCAGCGAAGGCCGACAGCCAGGGTGCGCTCGACCGCTATCGCCAGGCGGTCGCCGCCAAGCCTGATTCCCTGATGGCTCACTCGGCGGTCGTTTCGACCCTGTTCCAGTTGCGCAAGCCGGAAGATGCAGCGCAGCAGATCGAAGCGATGAAGGCAATTGCTCCCAAGCATCCGCAGACACTTTACCTTTCCGGGCAATCGGCTTATCAGCGCAAGGACTTCAAGGCGGCGCGCGAGATCAGCCAGGAGCTCCTGAAGCTCACCCCCGACAACGTCAGCGCCCTGCTGCTCGCCGGCGCCAGCGAGTTCCAGCTGCGCTCGTATGTGCAGGCGGAGGCGCACCTGACCAAGCTGCTGCAGAAAAACCCCAACATGGCGCTGGGCCGCCGTTTGCTCGTCGCCACCTACCTCCGTTCCGGCCAGGCAAGCAAGGCCATGGCTGCCCTGCAACCAGCGCTTGAACAAATCGACAACGATCCCGCTCTGCTCGCCCTGGCGGGCGAAACCTATCTGATGAACGGCGACGCGGACAAATCTGCGGAATTCTTCGCCAAGGCCGCTAAACTCGACCCGGACAACAAGGGCAAGCAGGTTTCCGTCGCCATTGCCCATCTCGCCCAGGGCAAGAGCGGTGCTCTGACGGAGCTGGAACAGATTGCCAGTACCGACAGCGGGACCAGCGCCGACCTGGCGCTGATTGCCACCCATCTGAAAGCGGCACAACTCGACAAGGCCCTGAAAGCCATCGACACCCTCGAGAAAAAGCAACCGGACAATCCGGCAACCCACAACTTGCGTGCCCGGACCTTGCTCGGCAAGAAGGATCTTGCCGGCGCCCGGGCGAGTTTCAACAAGGCTCTGCAACTCAATCCCACGTTCTTCCCGGCTGCCGCCAGCCTGGCGGCTCTTGACCTGGCCGACAAGAAGCCCGAGGAGGCCCGTAAACGCTTCGAGGCGATACTCGCCGCCGAGCCCAAGCATGCCCAGGCCCTGCTCGCCACCGCCGAACTGGCGAGCACCACGGGTAGCAAACCGGAAGAGGTCGAAAAACTGATTGGCGACGCTGTTTTGGCCAATCCGCAAGACATTCCGGCCCGCCTCGCCCTGATCCAGCACCATCTGAAGAACAAGGACAACAAGAAGGCGATGACCGCTGCCAATGATGCAGCAGCCGCGATTCCGGACCGCCCCGAAATTCTCGACGCCCTCGGCCGTACCCAGCAACTCTCCGGGGATACCAACCAGGCACTGAACACCTACGGCAAACTGGCCACCCTGCAGCCTTCTTCACCTTTGGCCCACATGCGTCTGGCGGAGATCCACCTGGCCGAGAAGAACCGCGGCGAGTCAGTCAAGAACCTGCGGAAGGCTCTGGAGATTCGGCCGGATCTGCTCGATGCCCAACGCGGACTGATCCTCTTCGCCATTGAGGACAAGAAAACGGCTGAAGCCTTGGCCGTTACCCGTCAGATACAGCAACAACGACCCAAGGAAGCCATTGGCTTCAGTCTCGAAGGTGATGTTCATGCCACCGTCAGATCCTGGCCAGAAGCCATCAAGGCGTATCGTGCCGGCCTCAAGCTTCAGCCATCCCCGGAGCTGGCGATCAAGCTTTTCAGCGCCCTGACGGCATCGGGCAACAGTAGCGAAGCCGAACGCTGGGCGGCAACGTGGATGAAGGACTATCCGAAGGATATCGCCCTGCGCATGCATCAGGGCGATATGGCCACCACGCGCAAGGATTACGCGAGCGCAGCCCAGATTTATCGCGCGGCTCTTGAGATTCAGCCAGAGAACCCACTGATTCTCAACAATCTGGCTTGGGCATCCGGCCAGCTAAAGTCGCCAAAGGCGATCGAGTACGCGGAAAAAGCCCATCGCCTGGCCCCCAATCAGCCCGCCATCATGGATACCCTGGCCATGCTGCTGGCCGAGAAAGGTGATCACGCGCAGGCAATCGAACTATTGCGCAAGGCGATGCAGATTGCACCGCAAGCCACGCTGATCCAGCTGAACCTGGCCAAGGTTCTGATCAACAGCGGTCAGAAGGATGCGGCGCGCAAGGAACTCGACGAACTGGCCAAGCTGGGTGACAAGTTCCCCGGCCAGGCGGAAGTCGCGCGTCTGCAGAAGGAACTCTGACCCAGACGCAGCGCCAAATATCATATTCAAAACCATAACGCTCACTCATCAAGGAAAAACATGACAACCATTGCAGTCGTCGGTCTCGGTTATGTCGGCCTGCCCCTGGCCGTCGAATTCGGCAAGAAATTCCGCACCATCGGTTTCGATCTGTCGGTAGAGAAAATCGCTTCCTACAAGCAATTCGTCGACCCTACCGGCGAAGTCAGCACAGCCGACCTGAAGGCCGCCACCCTGCTCGAAATGGGTACCGATCCGGCCGCCCTGAAGGAAGCCGATTTCGTCATCGTCGCCGTGCCGACGCCGGTGGATGATGCCCATCAACCCGACTTCAGCCCGCTGGTCGGCTCCTCGAAGTCGGTCGGCCGCAACCTCAAGCAGGGCGCCATCGTCGTCTTCGAATCCACCGTTTATCCCGGTGCCACCGAGGAAGTCTGCATTCCGATCATCGAACGCGAATCAGGCAAGACGTGGAAGAAGGACTTCTTTGTCGGCTACTCGCCGGAGCGCATCAATCCGGGTGACAAGGAGCGAACGGTCACCAAGATCGTCAAGGTCGTCTCCGGCGACACGCCGGAAACCCTCGCCACCGTCGCCGAGATCTACGGCAGCATCATCACCGCCGGCGTCTACCCGGCTTCCAACATCAAGGTCGCCGAGGCGGCCAAGGTTATCGAGAACACGCAGCGCGACCTCAACATCGCCCTGATGAACGAACTGGCGATCATCTTCGACAAGATCGGTATCGATACGCTGGAAGTGCTGCAGGCAGCCGGCACCAAGTGGAACTTCCTGCCCTTCCGCCCGGGTCTGGTCGGCGGTCACTGCATCGGTGTCGACCCCTACTACCTGACCCACAAGGCGCAGAAGCTCGGCTATCACCCCGAGGTGATCCTCGCCGGCCGGCGCATCAACGACGGCATGGGTAAATTTGTGGCCGAGAAAACGATCAAGCAAATGGTGCGTAATGGCCACCCGGTCAAGGATCAGCCGATCGTCGTGCTTGGTCTGACCTTCAAGGAAGACTGCCCGGACCTGCGCAACTCGCGAGTCATCGACGTCATCCGCGAACTGGAATCCTACGGTGCCAAGGTCGTCGTCCATGACCCGGTGGCCGATGCCGCCGAGGCACATCACGAATACGGCGTTGACCTGGTCGCCTGGGAAGACATCCCGCGCTCGGCAGCCATCGTCGTGGCGGTCAATCACCGCGAATTCAAGAACCGGACAACCGCCGATTTCCTGTCTAAACTGAAGGAACACGGTGTCATCACCGATGTCAAAAGCATGCTCGACCCGGCCGCCTTCGCCGAAGCCGGTGTCGATCTCTGGCGACTGTAAGGAGTTCCGATGAAGCCTCGCCGTCCGGCATTTCGCCCCCTGCCCTGGGTGTTGCTCACCCTGCTGGCAACGGGCGTCTGCACCCGGCCGGCGCTGGCTGATCCCGCCAAGGCGAGTGCCCTGCGTGTCGAGGCCGCTCAGTACGAGCACGGCGACGGGGTGAATCGTGACCCCGAGAAGGCGGTGCAACTATATTGTGAAGCCTCGCGGCTGGGCGATGTCGTTGCCCAGTACAACCTCGGCTGGATGTACGCCAACGGTCGTGGCATTGCCCGCGATGATGCGACGGCCGCTTGGTTTTTCTCGATGGCGGCCAAACAGGGTGATCCTCTGGCCGAACGCATGCTGCGCCAGGTCGGTGATCCGTCGGTGCAGGCGCCAGCCTGCCTGTTCGACACCGAGGGCCATGACATCGTCGCCCGGGCGATTCCCGAGCACCGCAAGGTCATGGATCTGGTACGCAAACTGGCGCCCGAGTACGGTGTCTACCCGCGCCTGGCCATGGCCATCATTCGCGCCGAATCCAATTTCAACCCGGTGGCTGTCTCGCCAAAAAATGCCCAGGGCCTGATGCAATTGATTCCGGAAACGGCTGAACGCTTCAATGTCCGCAAGCCCTTCGATCCGGAACAGAACATTCGCGGCGGTCTCTCTTATCTGCGCTGGCTGCTCGCCTACTTCAAGGGCGATGTCGAACTCGTCGCCGCCGCCTACAACGCTGGCGAAGGTGCGGTGAATCGCTACGCGGGAATTCCTCCGTATCCGGAAACCCAGGGTTACGTGCGACGGATCCGAGAAATTTTCAAGCGCGAGGACCATCCCTTCGACCCTGCCATTACCGAGCCATCGCCTGACCTGCCGAAGATTACCAAGCGCAGGTTGATGTGAGGTTGCTCAGGCACACTGCCACCTTCGTGCTCAGCACCTGTCTGGCCCTGTCGGCAATGGCCGCCGACATGGTGGACACCATCGCCCGCATCAAGCCGTCGATCGTCGTCGTCGGCACTTACCAGAAGACCGCCAGTCCACAATTCAACATGCGCGGCACCGGGTTCGTCATCGGTAACGGCAACTTGGTGGCCACCAACGCCCATGTCGTGCCCCAGGAAAGCGGCCCGGATGATCCAGCCCTGGTCATCCATGTGCGCACCGGAGCCGGTTCGTCGCAACTGCGTGGCGCCCGCCTGCTCAGCCGCGATGTCGAGCGCGATCTGGCGGTACTGCGTATCGACGGTTCCCCGCTGCCAGCCCTGCCTCTGCGTGACTCGGATGCCGTCCGCGAAGGCCAGATGGTCGGTTTCACCGGTTTCCCGATCGGCGGCGCACTGGGTTTTTCGCCGGTCACCCATCGCGGCATGATCGCCTCGATCACGCCTATCGTACTGCCCGGCGGTACAGCTCGCCAATTGAATGAAAAGGCGATCCGCCAGATCAAACGTGGCAGCTTCGACATCTTTCAGCTTGATGCAACAGCCTACCCCGGAAACAGTGGCAGCCCCGTGTTCGATCCGGAGACCGGCGAAGTGATCGGTGTCATCAACATGGTCTTCATCAAGGGCAGCAAGGAATCGGCGCTCAGCCAGCCGTCCGGAATCAGCTACGCGATCCCGGCGAATTACCTTAGAAGTCTGCTCGATCAGGGACGCTGAATATCGGCTGCTGGTTCGGACAGCATACTGACTCGCAACTTGTGGGCGAGGTGAACCAGAAGCAAGCGTCCCGGCAAGCGCAACGAAACCTCGCGGATCAACAAGACAAGATCGGCGACTACCTGGAACGCCGGGTGAGTATCCGGATGGCGGGGCTTCACCGCCCGTTCCAGCAGAGCCAGCAGCGCCCCCCGCTGAAGAGGGAGTCGGTTCGCTGGGATTGGGGTGGCAAAGAAACGATGCACCAGCCACAATGCCTGGCCAAGCATCGTTCCCAGACCGACCTCCTGCGCACGCCGGCCAAGCCGCTCCCAAAAGGCCTCGTCAGAAGCGGAGAAGTGACGAAGCAGGACATCGAGATCCCACAGGTCGCGCAGGCCGTGCTCGAATTCTCCGTTTAGCAGGAGGTGCGCTATTGAATGGAGCAGCAGATCTTCATCCTGTAATCGCCACCAACGGCTACCATCGCCAACGGGCCTCGCTTTCGCCAGCATCGCTGCCGAATCGATCGGAATCCGGCAGGTCGGCATGACCAGCGAATGGTGTAGATCTATCGTCGTTCCACGCTTTAAATGGATCAACGGCGGAATTTCATGCGACCACTCGCGATAGTAGCGTTCGTCGTAAGCTTCAATCTGTCCGGTAACCCAGCCAGCCAGCATGAGCTCAGCCTCAACGCTCGCAACCTGCTGATTCGCCACCAGCAAGTCGATATCGCTGAAAATGCGACCATCGGCAGCTGGCAGACCCAGTGCCACATAGGATGCCCCTTTGAGCAGCAAGACGGGCGTTTCGACACGCGCCAAGGCGGTGGCGATATGTGAGAGCTCCCGCTGAACATCGTTGCGAAATGCCTCGCCCTGGATCAACGCCGCCTCCAGTTGCGCGCCGGTCCGGGCCGGCAAATCGGGGATCAGCCCAAGCGCCTTGCAGCGGCTGGCCAGACGAACCAGAAGACCGGCACGCCGGGCCTCTGCCAGCAGCAGGCTGCAGGATTCCGGATCGAATGTCCGGACAACCGTCGGATCGAGCAGGAAACGAAGCAGCAGCGAACAGTCAGCCATACTGGGCCACCAGATCGCGTAGCGCGTCACGTGCTTCATCCAGGGATGAATACTCGAGATCCCAGGCCTCGGCAGTGGAGACCAGATCGGTCATGCGTGAAAAGCCGGCAGCACCCAGAATCGAATAGTTGAAGGACTGATCTATCAGTCGCATTGCGGCCTGCCCCTGAGCGACAGCTTCAATACTCAGGGAGTCGCCTTCCCGCCATTTCGGGAATACGATCAGGCGCGGCATGACCGGCTCGGAAGCTTTCGCCACAGCAGAGGCAGGCGCTGGAACATGGCCAATCGTGCCCTTGTGCGTATCGCGAGCCAATGGGCCGAGGATCACTCCGGGATGACGCGTACGGATGACTTCGATCGAGTGCCTTTTCAGACTGACCGGCCGCGGACAAGGCTGTAATCTCCCCTCGGCATCGATCAGCGCCAGTTCATCCGATAGCAGACGCCATCCGGAGAGCGCCATTTCTGCGGCCAATGTACTCTTGCCACTGCCCGAGGTTGCGGAAAGGAGAACGCCTTTCCCAGCCGTTTCAAGAACTGCTGAATGAAGGATCAAAAACTGGTGCGCGTGGGCGCCAATACTCCAGTTGAAGCCCCATTCAAACAAAGCGTGGGCATGATCCGTGGCCACAGGCAGGAATGGGCGCTCTCCAGACAATTCGAAAACCACGTTGTGCCGGATGTAACGTCGGAGTGGATTGGGATGGACGACCCCGATGTCGTAATCAAACTCGCCACCATCGAGAGCACAAGGATGATCGGCATAGAGGACTTGCAGCGCTGATGCAAATTCCCGGATATCACTTGTCACTTTGACCCGAAAACTCCCCGCATCAAGCCGGAAACGACCGGTGCTCAGACTTTTCCGAATATCCTGTAGCGACAGTTCCCGAACGATCAATCTTCAACCAATCCCGAATGGAGAAACATGGAGCGCCAGTGTGCCATAGCCATCATGTCATTACCCAGGCGCGCTTCCAGGAAATGGCTGCACGATTGCATATCGGGCGGCAACAATACCGTTTCTCCCGACATCCCGTCGAACAGGAACAGCCCGTCCTCCAGACGGCGAAACAAAAACCGCGAGTTCAACTCGCGGTCGGTTCCTGAGAGGCCAGTCGAGGTTGACGACTGGGCGTCGGGATCAATCAATTGCCGGTGAAGGTGGTGGACAGATATTTAACGATATCTTCACCATTCCACGGTGTTTCCATACCGGGCACTGGCTGATAGCCGGTATTCCGATAACGCCACATATCCTTCAACTGTTGCAGCGAGATCACAGTGGCCGGAACCCAGCCAAGTTGCAGATTGCACCACGCTGCTGCGAGATGGAAGCCCAGATTATACTGATCGGGGAAGGATCCCCCACCCCTCTTGCCATTGCGTAAGACCTGCTTCAGTGTCTTGCCGGGAAACGCACTGGAATCATCAAAAACAGCTGAGAAATACTTACCTTCAGCACCGCTTGATATCCAGTAGGAGTGATGTTTGTGCGACGGCATACAAGCCTCGCTCCAGAACCCCGGAGAACGCCCCGCGCAACCGACCCGATCACGATCTGGGCGGCTGTTAAGCAGGGTGATGGAAGCTGAGGCCGATGGCGAGAGACACGAACCACCGGTAGCCAAGGCGGAACGCGACGACATGGCGAGCATTACAGGCGTTGCCAGACCAACCCCACGCACAAAGCGGCGACGGGATTCTGAGCCGGTCGGGGTTACCACCTGCTGGGAATCTTCGTGATGTTGGGAATCGCTCATAGTGTTCTCTTCGGAGTATCAGTGGGTTATTTCAGGCAGTTCAAAGCAAATATCAAACCACAAGCAAAAATAACCAATTAATCATAAACATAAAAACAACCACGCACCTGAAATCACCGTCCGCGGGGATAAGTGTAAAGTTTCCCGACAGGCTACGGACGGTTCATGCTCATTGTAGACCGAAGGCAGATCTCCCCCAGGAAGTAATTCACGCCATGCGTCATATTTCCCAAGCGGTGCGCTAACCGCGAAATCATCCGGCTAAATCGCCAGCCACTGCTGCAACTGACCAACCGAGAAGGCGATGATCAAGGTACCGGGCAGCATACCCAACAGCGTTCCCGGAATGAAATCCCTGAGCCGTAGGTGCGATGCACCGGCGATCATGTTAACGATGGCGAAGGGGGCAATTGGCAGCAGGCGGATGATGATGACCGACAACAAGCCGCGCTCGGCCAGACGCCGGCTGATCCGGTTGATGCGTTCGCCAGCGAAGCGCTGCAGCCCGTCGTGGCCAAGGTAATTGCCGATAGCGTAGCTGACCACTCCACCCAGGGTCGCCCCGGCCAATACATAGGCGGTAGCAGACAAGGGGCCAAACAGGAGTGCGCTGGCGACGATGATGATGCCCAGAGGCACGGCGACGATGCTGGCGAGCAACACACCGGTCAGTACCAGCCAGACTGGCAGACTGCCGGCACTTAGACGCAGCGAGGCAAGCAGTTCGGCCATCCCCTGGCTATCGTCGGGAACGTAGATATTCCAAACTATTGCGAGGGCGACCATGGCCAGCAGCAGGCAGACGAGGGCCAGCACCCGCAATCGGGCAAAGCGTGGTGGCGAGGTCATGCTGACGGAATCCCTTTACTACTGTTATCGATGACCAGGCGAAGCATCCGCGCCAATTCGGTGATATTGCCCACTTCGAACAGGGAGCCATGCAGCCCTGGCACCTCCCTCTCCTGCAGCCCGGCGCTGAACAGCCTGCGCCAAGGCCGGAAAACCCAGCGCTCCCAGCGCAACATGCCGGTCGACTTGATCAGGCTGGCCGCCACCGCGCAGGGCGCCGGCCGATAGCTGGCAATGGCTTCGATTTGCGCCAGCAGTCCGCGATCGCTGAGCAAAGCCCCGAGATGACGACCATTGAGGCTGAGCTGCTGGACGTTCAGATGACGGGCCGACCAGCCAAGAAAGCGCCAGAACACCGCACTGCGCAGGATGGCGCCGGGGAACACGGTATCGATCAGGCACAGGTGACTGACGGGAAATCCGCCGGCCCGTAATTGACGCGCCGTTTCCAGGGCGGCGATACCGCCGACCGAAAAGCCTGCCAGCAGGGCCGGCCGCCCCATCTCGACGATACGCCCGGCGTAGGCTTCGGCCAGTTGGTTAATGCTGCTGATCGGGCTGTCAGCGGGCGGCTGCAACATGAAAACATCGGCCGTCTCGGCAAGCAAACCGGCCAGGCGGCGAAAACGCATCAGGTCGCCATGACCGGAGGCGGCCAGAAAAATAGCCGGACGCCCGGAAGGATGATTCAGCGGCAACAGGATGTCCTGGCTCGCATCGCCGCGCTCCGGCATAAGCGCCGCGGCCAGCAGTTCGACGCTCGGATGCTCGGTGAGCACAAACAGCGGAATCGGTCGTTCGAGCAGAGTCTCCAAAGCAGTCAGGATGTCGATGGCAGCCAGCGAGTCCCCCCCGGCGGCAAAGAAGTTGTCGTTCACCCCTAACCCGTCGTTTTTCAGCGCTAGGCGCCAAATGGCGAGCAGGCTTCTTTCGAGATCGCTGGATGGCGGTCGGCTAACACTTGCGACTGCCTCGTCAGCCATCGTGGGCAACAGATCGTAGGCGATCTTGCCGGTTGCGCCGAGCGGCAATTCCGGCAAACAGGCAATGGCGCCGGGCAGCATGTAATCGGGCAGGCGGCTGGCCAGTTGGCTACGCAGGCGCTCGGCCGACAAGGAACTGGCAACCCAGGCCTGCAGACGAGCGCCCGCCGGCGCCTCGACCAGTTTGACGGCGGCTTGCCAAACACCGTCGATCGCCAGCAGCGTACTCTCAACTTCTCCCAGTTCGACGCGATAACCGCGCAGTTTGACCTGTCGGTCGCGCCGCCCGACAAAATGGAGCAGGCCGTCATCAGCCAGCCAGCCGAGATCGCCGCTACGGTACAGGCGAGCGCCGGTAACGAAGGGATCATCAACAAAGGCAGCACGGGTGGCCGCCGGCTGATTCAGATAGGCATCGGCCAGCCCTGCCCCACCGATGCAGATTTCGCCGATCACGCCAAACGGCCGCGGGTCGCCTTTTTCATCGAGTACCAGGATGCGCGCGCCGTCGATGGCTCTACCGATCGGCAAAGAACCGGCCGGCAATGGCTGGCGGCAGTCCCAGGCAGTGGCAAAGATCAGGGCCTCGGTCGGCCCATAGACGTTGAACAGTTGCGCGCCTGTCTGTTGTTGCCAGCGCCCGACAAGTTCCGGCGAGAGCGTTTCACCACCGCAGCAAGCGACCCGCAGCATGCACGGCTGCCCGTCGGGCAGTGAGTCGAGCAGTCCGCGCAGCGTGGATGGCACCAGGGCCATCATCGTCACCCCGTGATCAACGACGAATGAGCCGATGGCCAGCGGTGCCAGCCGACCGGGTGGCGGCAGGGCGATACGGGCGCCGTTGGTCAGCGGCACCAGCAATTCAATCAACGACGGATCGAAGGGCAATTGCGTCACCTGCCCACTGCAGTCGGCAGGCGTCACCGCAAAAAGGCGGGATATTCCGGCAAGACGCACAGCCAGGGCACGATGGCTGACCATCACCCCCTTCGGCCGGCCGGTCGAACCCGAGGTGTACAGCACATAGGCGAGGCTCTCGGCAGCCGGCGGTGGCAGGAGCAAGTGAGCGTCGGCAATTTCCGGCTCGCCGATGATCATCTGCCGGACTGGCAGGGCGGCAAAGCGCCCGGCCAGTTCCGGCTGGACAAGCAAGGCAATAGCTCCAGCATCGGCAAGAATGCCCTCCAGGCGAGCCAGCGGCGCATCCGGATCGAGCGGCAGGAAGGCCGCTCCCGACTTGCCGATGGCCAGCAGGGCGGCAACCATGGCCGGGGAACGCTCGATGGCCAGGGCGACAATCTTGTTTGCTCCGGCGCCGAGGTCATGCAAGCGGCCAGCAAGAGCATCGGACCAGCCATCCAGCGCGGCGTAATCGAGACGGCAGCCCTCACGGACCAGCGCGCATGCTTGCGGATTGAGCGCCACCTGGCGACGGAATTGCTCGATATAGCTTACCCCTCCCTGCCCGGGCGGTAGCGGCGATCCGGCCAGCTCTTGCAGGACGGCCAGTTCTTCGGGAGCGGTCAGCGGAAAATCATCGAGCGGACGTTCCGTATCGCTCACCAAGACACCAGCGAGATGGGCGAGACGCTGACCGAGCCAGCCCAGCTCCGTAGCGGAAAAAAACTCGGGAGAAGCCTCCAGATGCAGCTCCACGTCCTGCCCGGCCTGGAATTCGCACAGCGTGATACCCAGCGGATAGCGGGCTAGGCCGGAAAAGGTCTGGCAGGCACCAAAACTTTTGCCGGCACCGAAATGCAGGTCATAGTCCTGGCGCTCGAAGGAGAACAGGACATCGAAGAGGCTGTCGCGCCGATGGCGGATCAACTCCAGCCGGCGCGCCAGTTCGCTAAGCGGATAGCGCTGGTGACGCACTGCGGCTTTCAGGGCCAGGCTGACGGCCTGCAACAGCTGCCCGAAGTTCATCTGCGGCGCCAGTTTGACGACCAGCGGAAAAACGCCGACGAACATGCCCGGCGTATCGCGATAGCGTTTGCCACCACGATTGAGGCTGGGCAAGCCGATGATCACCTCTTCGCGGGCCGCACCGGCGCGCCCCAGGTAACAGGCAAAGACCGCAATCAGCAGAGCGAAGACCGTCGTTCCCTGCTCCGCGGCAAAGGCGGCAAGGCCAGCGAAGACACTGCGCGGCAGTGGCTGAGAATGCAGGTGGGCGGCCGGCAGTTGACCACCCGCGCTCGCCGGGAAGCGGCGAATGAACAGCGGCGGTGGCAGCTGACGCAATTGTTCGGCCCAGAATTCGCCATCCTTGATGAAAGCTGGAGAGCCACGATAGGCGATCGATTCGGCAATGAAGCTGCGATAGCCGGGGTCGTTCATCGCTGAGACCGGCAGCCCCTCGGCCAGCACATTGTAGAGCTCCGCCCAGCGCTGCATGATGCGCGAGGTGCCCCAGCCGTCCATGATCAGGTGGTGGAACTGGATGCTCAAGCCATGCAACTGCTCGCTGTGGCAGAGCAGCGCGAAGCGCCAGGGCGGCCGGCCGTCAAAGGCGAACGGCTCGGCGATACGCCGCGTCCACCACGCGCGCATGGCCGGCAGCGGTTCGTCGGCCGCCGAGACATCGACCAACTCCAACTCTGCCAGCCATTCGGGCAGCAACAGTTGACCGCCTTCTGCCAGCGGCACCAGGCGCAGCGCGTCGTTTTCGTCAACCAATTGTTGCAGGGCCTGACGAAACAGGGCGAGGTCGAAAGGTCCGTCGATGAAACCCGCGCCGCCGATATTGAGATGCGTGCTGTCCGGCCAGGCCCGCTGGTCCAGCCAGACTTCCTGCTGACTGAGGGACAGCGGCAGAACTTCGCCGATCATGGCGGACCGGATGGCGCCGGCCATTGAGCGATCTGCTCCATGGCGTGGCGATAACCGACTTCGGCGATTTCCGCAGCCCGCCGATAAGCCATCAGGGGAAAAGCGCCAACCGGCGGCTCCAGACAGTGATCGGCCATGGCCATGGTCCGGCTGCGCTCGTGCATGCCGCCGACGTGGCCGGCGCGGTAAAGGATGGCGGCGATCGAGGGTGACTGGCCGCCCTGCCCGCCCAGATAGCCGCGCAGGTTGCGCCAGACGGACAATCGGGCCATTTCCGGATCGACACAGAGTTGCTCGCGCAAATCGACATCGACGGCGATGATCGTGCCGTTGCCGCGCCGGCGTTCGAGCGGCGTGCCGAGCCGGCCGCGCATGGCGGCGACCGGCACGTTGTCGAGGATTGCCCCGTCGACCAGCAGGTCGCCATTCCAGACCACCGGCGGCAGCAGGCCGGCCGGCGAATTGCTGGCCAGCACCGCGCGCCACAGCGGTCCGCTATCCTGCACCGTAGTGCACGCCTGGCTCAGATTGCAGGCGGCAGCGAAAAACGGTCGCCACAATTGTTCGATGCGTATATCGCCGAACATGCGGCGCAGGTCGCGCTCCAGGCGTTTACCGGACAGCAGCGAGATCAGCGGCAGGGTCGGCCGTTCGCCGCCAAGGGCAAAGCGCCGGGTGTTATCGAGAATCTCGTCGAGCGTCATGCCGCAAGCGTACTGCGCTCCAATCAGTGCCCCCATGCTGTTGCCGCCGATCAGATCGACCGGAATGCCGCACTCGGCCAAGGCGCGCAGCACCCCCAGATGGGAAAAGCCGCGGGCGCCACCGCCACCGAGGACGACGCCGACCGCCCGGCTGCCAAGGAAGCGGGCCAGGCGCGCCGTGTCGGCGACATGCCCACTGCGCAATGGATAGATGCGCTCGACATCGCGGGCCGCGCGCCAGGCCTGCAAGTCACCCGGCAGTTCGGCGCCGGCCGGATGAATCAGGGCGAGATGCTTGCGCTTCATGACGAAGCCCTGCTCCTGCGCCAGTTCTGCCTCAACTGCCGAAAGCGCTGGCAACTCGGTGCTGGCCGCAACGAAAACGACCTGATCGGCCTGGCGGAGCAAGCGTCTGGTACGCGGGTGATCCGCGATATCGGCCGTCAGGACGAGAAATTCGAATTGCTGTTCCAGTTGGTCGAGTTGCCGACCATCGATCTCGGCCCCGGCGAACTCGCCGGCTCGGCCAAAAGCCCCCAACGCGGCAGCCAGTTCGCCAGCCACCTGGCGCCCGAGGACAACGTCGCGCAGGGCAATGACAGCAATTGTGTGCGCTCGCGCCTGTTCCGCCACCTGCGGCACATGGCGTAGTTTCTGATAAACCGCCTGGGCGAAAAAACGGTTCAATTCCACCGGATGCCGGCGCAACAGAACCTCGAAGGGTTCCCGGCGCAAACGGGCAACCAGCGTATCGCGCACGGCCGTCACATCGGCAAAGCGCACTTCGCCAAGAATCATCCCGGTTTCGCCGACGGTCTCACCGGGGCATATCTCGTTATAAAGGTTCAGCGTTCCGTCAGGATTGCGTCGCGAAACCCGCAAGCGGCCACTGACCACGACCAGCATGCTGTCGGCCACCTCGCCTTCGGACAAGACCGCCTGCCCGCCAGCGACCTCCTCCAGTTCGAGGACGGCGGCCAGATCATCAACAATGCCCTCACCCAGCGCCCCGAATGTCCGGCTGGCGTGCAGCACCTCGCGCAGCTTGTCACGGGCTGACAGCGACGCTGATGGTACCGGCTGCATCACGCCCTGACGTTCAGCTGTCGAAACCAAGCGGATTGGCTGACTGCCAGCGCCAGGCATCGGCACACATCGCCGCAATGTTGTGCTCGGCCGTCCAGCCAAGCAGCTCACGGGCACGCCGGGGATCGGCATAACAGGCAGCAACGTCGCCCGGCCGCCGGTCGACGATGCGATACGGCACCGGCCGGCCACACGCCTGCTCAAAAGCCGCGACGATATCAAGCACGCTGTAGCCTTGGCCGGTTCCCAGATTGACCGGCACAACGCCGGCCAGCGTATCGAGCTTGGCGAGGGCGGCAAGATGGCCGCGCGCCAGATCGACGACATGGATGTAATCGCGCACACCGGTGCCATCCGCCGTCGCATAGTCGCCGCCGAAGACGCTGAGTTCGGCACGCCGGCCAACGGCCACCTGTGCCACGTAGGGCATCAGGTTATTGGGAATGCCGCGCGGATCCTCGCCGATCAGACCACTGGCGTGCGCACCGACCGGATTGAAGTAGCGCAGCAGGGCCACCCGCCAGCGCGGGTCAGCATGGCCGATGTCGCGCAGCATGTCTTCAATGATCAGTTTGCTGCGCCCGTAGGGATTGGTCGCTTGCAACGGAAAGCTCTCGTCGATCGGCACTGCGTGTGGGTCGCCATAGACCGTCGCCGACGAGCTGAACACCAGATTGAAGACACCGGCCGCGGCCATGGCCTCGAACAAATGCAGCGAGCCGACGACATTGTTGTCGTAATAGCGCAGCGGCTGCTCGACGGATTCGCCGACCGCCTTCAGTCCGGCAAAGTGGATGACAGCAGTCATCGGATGTTTGGCGAACAGACTGGCCAGCAATGGCCGGTCGCGAATATCGCCCTCGACGAAGCTTGGCCGACGACCGCTGATCCGCTCGATGCGCTCGAGCACCTTGGCCGAACTATTGGAAAAATTGTCGAGAATCAGCAGTTCGTGCCCCGCCGCCAGCAATTCGACGACGGTATGCGAGCCAATGTAGCCCGCCCCTCCGGTGACCAGAATCATTTGTTCCCCGCTATTCGATTTATGCCGGCATTCCGCACCGGACAGCGCAATTGCCGCATTTTGCCCGATTCGCCAGCGGAACAGAACCGCGACAGCAAGCATCGGAAATCTGGCAGGAAGATGGCTGGCGTGCCCGGAGGGACTCGAACCCCCGACCTGCTGCTTAGAAGGCAGCTGCTCTATCCAGTTGAGCTACGGGCACTTGAGGGTGATGCACAGACAGGGAAAAATTGGTCGGGGCGGTGGGATTCGAACTCACGACCCTCTGGTCCCAAACCAGATGCGCTACCAGACTGCGCTACGCCCCGACACGAGAAGGCGCATTCTAGCACCCGGCGGAAACCCGCACCAGATCAACAGCCTATGTTGGCAAAACAAACTTTCCTTGCCTGCCCGGCACCTTTCTGATATTTAATCGCCTTTTTCGTCACCAGGACGCTCTAGGAAAATGGCTGAAGAATTGCTCCACAAACATTTCGCACCGTACGAACCCAAGCCGGGCGAGGACTACATGAGTGCGAAGCAACTCACACACTTCCGCAAGATTCTCGAAGCGGTCAAGAAGGAGTTGAGCGAAGATATCGACCGTACGGTACATACGATGCAGGATGAGGCAACCGTTTTTGCCGACCCCAATGACCGCGCCAGCCAGGAAACCGATATCGCTATCGAACTGCGCAATCGTGACCGCGAACGCAAACTGATCAAGAAGATCGACGAGACGCTGTCCAGCATCGAGAGCGGCGATTACGGCTTCTGCTCCAAGTGTGGCGTCGAAATCGGCATCAAGCGCCTGGAAGCCCGGCCGACGGCGACGCTGTGCATCGACTGCAAGACGCTGGACGAAATGAAAGAAAAGCAGATGGCCAAGTAAAGGCCACCGGCTCCCGTCACCAGCCTGGCTTCAGCAGGCCGGCGTAACGGGCCAATGTATGGCCGCCAAGGCAATCACCGATTGTCAGGCGGCCAAAAACAAAGGGCACCTCACGGTGCCCTTTGTGCTTTCCAGCGCTAAGCGGCGATTACTGCTGTTGCTGCTCCTGCTGGACCACCGGCGCGATCACCGTGCCTTCTTCGGCAGCGGCAGCCTTCATCGACAGCTTGACGCGACCACGGTCGTCGGTTTCGAGAACCTTGACGCGAACGATCTGGCCTTCCTTGACGTAGTCCTCGACCTTGTTGACACGTTCCTGGGCGATCTGCGAGATGTGCAGCAGACCATCCTTGCCCGGCAACACGGAAACGATCGCACCGAAATCAAGAATCTTCAGCACGGTACCTTCGTAGATCTTGCCGATCTCGACTTCCGCCGTGATCGCATCGATGCGCGAACGGGCGGCAGCGGCAGCTTCACCGCTGGTGGCGGCGATGGTGATCGTGCCGTCGTCCTGGATGTCGATGGTGGTGCCAGTTTCTTCGGTCAGCGCACGGATGACGGCGCCGCCCTTGCCGATCACGTCACGGATCTTCTCCGGATTGATCTTGAAGGTGTACAGACGCGGGGCGTAGGCCGACATTTCTTCACGCGGACCGGCAGCAGCTTCCTGCATCAGGTTCAGGATGTGCAGACGGGCTTCCTGGGCTTGCGCCAGGGCAACCTGCATGATTTCCTTGGTGATGCCCTGGATCTTGATGTCCATCTGCAGCGCGGTGATACCAGCGGTCGTGCCGGCCACCTTGAAGTCCATGTCGCCGAGTGCGTCTTCGTCGCCGAGAATGTCGGTCAGAACGATGAACTCGTCGCCTTCTTTCATGAGGCCCATGGCGATGCCCGCCACCGGCTCCTTGATGGGCACGCCNNAAGTCCATGTCGCCGAGGTGATCTTCGTCGCCGAGGATGTCGGTCAGCACGGCGAAGCGGTTGCCGTCCTTGATCAGGCCCATGGCGATACCGGCAACGTGTGCCTTCAGCGGCACACCAGCGTCGAGCAGCGCCAGACAGCCGCCGCAAACGGAAGCCATCGACGAGGAACCGTTGGATTCGGTGATTTCCGAAACCAGGCGCATCGAGTACGAGAAGTCTTCCGGCTTCGGCAGCACCGCCAGCAGCGCGCGCTTGGCCAGACGGCCGTGACCGACTTCGCGACGCTTCGGCGTACCGACGCGACCGCATTCGCCGGTGGCGTACGGGGGCATGTTGTAGTGCAGCATGAAGCGGTCACGGTATTCACCGGCCAGTGCATCGATGATCTGCTCGTCGCGGTTGGTACCGAGCGTGGCAACAGCCAGCGCCTGGGTTTCGCCACGGGTGAACAGGGCCGAACCGTGGGTGCGCGGCAGGACGCCGGAACGCATGGTGATCGGACGCACGGTGCGCGTGTTGCGGCCGTCGATACGCGGCGCGCCACTCAGAATGCGGCCACGCACGATGGCGGCTTCGATTTCATGGAACAGGTTGCCGACGGTATTCTCGTCCGGCGCACCTTCACCCTGACACAGGGCGGCGATGGCTTCGGCGCGGATTTCCTTGACGGCCTGGCTACGCGTCTGCTTGACGGTGATGTTGTAGGCTTCTTCGAGCTTGGCCGAAACCAGGTCCTTGAGCTTGGCGACCAGGGCTTCGTCCTGGGCCGGCGCTTGCCAGTCCCATTCCGGCTTGCCGGCTTCTTCGACCAGTTCGTTGATGGCGTTGATCGCCTTCTGCATTTCGGTGTGACCGAAAACGACGGCGCCGAGCATGACATCTTCCGGCAGTTGGTCGGCTTCGGATTCAACCATCAGCACGGCAGCTTCGGTACCGGCAACAACGAGGTCGAGCTGGCTGGTCTTGAGCTGGCTGAGGGTCGGGCACAGAACGTACTGGCCGTCGATGTAACCGACGCGGGCAGCACCGATCGGGCCGTTGAACGGCACGCCGGAGATGGCCAGGGCAGCGGAGGCGCCGATCAGGGCCGGGATGTCGGAATCGACTTCCGGGTTCAGCGACATCACCGTGGCGATGACCTGGACTTCGTTGTAGAAACCATCCGGGAACAGCGGGCGGATCGGACGGTCGATCAGGCGGCAGGTCAGCGTTTCCTTCTCGGAAGGACGGCCTTCACGCTTGAAGAAGCCACCGGGGATACGACCGGCAGCATAGACTTTTTCCTGGTAATCGACGGTCAGCGGAAAGAAATCCTGACCGGGCTTGGCATTCTTGGCGGCCACGACGGTGACCAGAACCACGGTTTCTTCCATGGAAACGAGGACGGCACCGCCGGCCTGGCGGGCGATTTCGCCGGTTTCAATGGTGACCTGATGGGCACCGTAGGCGAAGGTTTTTTTCACGACATTAAACATAATTTCCTTTCACTCTCATCACAATTAACAACGATAACAACAACTTACAACGACAACAAAAAACATTGTGCCAGAAACAAAAAAAGCGGCCGGGATATTTCCGGGCCGCTCTTTCTTGGCTTCGTCTGCTTATTTACGCAGACCAAGCTTGGTAATCAGGGTGCGGTAAGAATCGATGTTCTTGCCCTTCAGGTAGTCCAGCAGCTTGCGACGCTGCGACACCAGACGCAGCAGACCACGACGGGAGTGGTGATCCTTCTTGTGTTCCTTGAAGTGCGGGGTCAGGTCGTTGATACGACCGGTCAGCAGCGCGATCTGGACTTCCGGGGAACCGGTGTCGCCTTGGGCGCGTTGATATTCGGCAACGATGCCGGCCTTGATTTCGGTGGTGAATGCCATTTCAAAACCCTCTTTCTTGGTTACGACGCCGCCCCGGTTTGATAGAGCGAGCGCCAAGTTGAAGTAAATTTTCCGTTGGCGACGGAAAGCGCGCGATTATACCCGCTCAGGCTGACAATTGCACCAGGCGTTTTGGCCACAGGCGTCCATCAGCCGCCGGCTCGCCAATGCCGAGCAGACGGCCATCGGCATACACGCGAATCTTGCCGGCGAGGCCGGCCGGCAGGTCGACGGGATTGCCGTGACTGAATCGTTCGGCCGCCTCGCCCTCGACGTTGACGATGGGCAGAGACTTGAGCAAGGCATCGACCGGCTGTAAACAAGCCCCCCTCGCCGCTTCGTCCATTGCTTCAAGTTCAGCCAGGGTCACCGCACCATGCAGATCGAGATCGCCGACCGCAGTGCGTCGCAGGCCGATCAAATGCGCACCGCAGCCGAGCACCTTGCCAAGATCGGCGGCCAATACGCGGATGTAAGTCCCCTTGCTGCAGCGAACGCGCAGGCTCAGAGAGTCGCCGGCGAAGCTCAGGAGTTCGAGGGCGTGAATGGTGACGGCACGCGGCTCACGCTCGACCTCGATACCCTGGCGGGCCAGTTCGTAGAGCGGCCGGCCGTTGCGCTTGAGCGCCGAATGCATCGGCGGAATTTGCTCGATGGCACCGCTAAATTGGGGCAATACGCGCCTGACATCGGCCTCGTCGACGGTGACCGGTGCCGTTGCCACGACCTCCCCGTCAGCATCCCCGGAATCGGTCGTCACCCCGAGTTTGACGATGGCTTCGTAGGTCTTGTCAGCATCGAGCAGATCGGCGGAAAACTTGGTCGCCTCGCCGAAACACAGCGGCAACAGGCCGGTCGCCGCCGGATCAAGGGTGCCGGTGTGACCACCCTTGGCTGCCGAGAAGAGGCGCCGCGCCTTTTGCAAGGCATCGTTTGAGGTCAGGCCAAGCGGCTTGTCGAGCAGCAGAACGCCATCAACCCGTTGCCAGGTCCGTTTCACTTGCATGCGCTGCTCAGTCTTCCGGCGTCTGGTCGCTGATGGCCTTGGCCTGCTCGATCAGCGCCGACATGCTGGCACCGCGCTCAATCGAGTTGTCGTAGATGAAATGCAGTTCGGGCAAGGTATGGATGTGAATCCGCCGACCCAGTTCGCGGCGCAGGAAGCCTGCGGCGCGCTTCAATCCCTGCTCGACTTCGGCCAGATGCTCATCGTTGAGTGTGGCGAAGAAAACCTTGGCATGGGCGTAATCCGGAGTCAGCTCGACGGCGGTCAGACTGACCATGCCGACCCGCGGATCCTTCAGTTCGGTACGAATCAGGTCGGCAAGGTCGCGGCGCACCTGCTCCGCGACCCGGTCACTGCGCTGAAATGCTTTCTTCTTCATTACAGCGAGCGCGCCACTTCCTGGATCTCGTACACTTCGAGCTGGTCACCTTCCTGGATGTCGTTGTTGTTCTTCAGCGACAGACCGCACTCGAAGTTGCTGCGGACTTCCTTGACGTCATCCTTGAAGCGCTTGAGCGAATCGAGTTCGCCGTCCCACTGGACAACGTTGTTGCGCAGCAGACGGACACGCGAATTGCGCTTGACGAAACCTTCCAGCACGTAACAGCCAGCGATGGAACCGACCTTGGAGACGTGGAAGACCTGACGGATTTCGACCATGCCGGTTATCTGCTCGCGCTTCTCCGGCGAGAGCATGCCGGACAGCGCCGACTTGACTTCGTCGACGGCGTCGTAGATCACGTTGTAGTAACGGATATCGACACCGAAAGTCTCGGCCAGCTTGCGTGCACCGACATCGGCCCGGGTGTTGAAGCCGATGATGACGGCACCGGAAGCCTGCGCCAGATTGACGTCGGATTCGCTGATGGCGCCGACCGCACCGTGGATGATCTGGACGCGCACTTCGGCGTTCGACAGCTTGGCCAGGGTCTGCACCAGAGCTTCCTGCGAACCTTGCACGTCGGCCTTGACGATCAACGGCAGGGTCTTGACCTCGCCCTCTTCCATCTGCTGGAACATGTTTTCCAGCTTGGCCGCCTGTTGCTTGGCCAACTTGACGTCGCGGAACTTGCCCTGACGGAACAGCGCAATTTCGCGCGCCTTCTTTTCGTCGGCCAGAACAATGGCTTCTTCACCCGCCGCCGGCACATCCGACAGGCCGAGGATTTCGACCGGGATCGACGGACCGGCCTCGGTGATCGGCTTGCCATTTTCGTCCAGCATGGCCCGCACACGACCGGAAACCTGACCGGCCAGCACGACGTCGCCGCGCTTCAAGGTGCCGGACAGCACCAGCATGGTAGCGACAGCACCGCGACCCTTGTCGAGACGCGCTTCGATGATCAGACCCTTGGCCGGCGCATCCTTCTGCGCCGTCAATTCGAGCACTTCGGCCTGCAGGAGCACCTGTTCGAGCAACTCGTCGATACCGGTACCCTTCTTGGCGGAAACCGGCACGAAGGGCGAATCGCCACCGTACTCTTCGGGAATGACGCCTTCGGCCACCAGTTCCTGCTTGACGCGGTCCGGGTTGGCATCGGGCTTGTCCATCTTGTTGATCGCCACCACCAGCGGCACGCCGGCCGCCTTGGCATGGTGAATCGCTTCCTTGGTCTGCGGCATGACGCCGTCGTCGGCAGCGACCACCAGAATCACGATATCGGTAGCCTTGGCGCCGCGGGCGCGCATCGCCGTAAAGGCGGCGTGACCCGGCGTATCGAGGAAGGTCACCATGCCGCGCGGCGTTTCGACGTGATAAGCGCCGATGTGCTGAGTAATCCCGCCAGCCTCGCCCGCCGCCACCTTGGCGCGACGGATGTAGTCGAGCAGGGAGGTCTTGCCATGGTCAACGTGGCCCATCACCGTCACCACCGGTGCGCGCGGTAACAGTTGGCTGTCTTTGTGATCGACTTGCTCGACATCGAGGAAGGCATCCGGGTCGTCAAGTGTTGCGGCAAAGGCCTTGTGGCCAAGATCCTCGACAACAATCATCGCCGTTTCCTGGTCGAGATGCTGGTTGATGGT
>DDWF01000090.1 GCA_002345845.1 Betaproteobacteria bacterium UBA2293
GTCACTGTCGATGTCGACGGCCTCGCCGAACAACTGGCCATCCCGGTACTGGCCACCGTCGCCACCGGTGGCGAAGGCATCGGCGAACTGAGCGGCAGCGTTGCCCGCGCCGGAATCGCTGACCGCCTGCTGCGCTACGACCCGGCCATCGAGCAAGAGATCGAAAAGCTCGCCGCTGCCATCGCCGAATTGGCGCCGCATCCTGTGCTGGCGGCGCGCGGCCTGGCAATTCTCTATCTTGGTGCCGACAGCGAAGTCGAAGGCTGGCTGCAGGAACATGCTGGCGAGCGTTACACCCGCCTCGGACTGTTGCGTGATCAGGCACGGCAAGGCGCTGACGGCGACCTGCCGACGCTGCTCGCCCGCGAACGTACCGAAGCCGCCGACGCGCTGGCCGCCCGCGTCACCCAGCGCGCCGTGCGCAGCAGTCCGCTGCTGGCCCAACGCGTCGGCCAGGCGGTGGTGCATCGGCTGTGGGGCATCCCGATCCTGCTCGCCGTGCTCTACGCGGTGTACCAGTTCGTCGGCGTCTTCGGCGCGACGACGCTGGTCGGCCTGCTCGAGGAAGATCTGTTCGAAGGCATCCTGAATCCGGCGTTCAGCGGCCTGATCGAAGGCTGGTTCGGCGCCGGCTGGCTCCGCGACCTGCTGGTCGGCGACTACGGCCTGTGGACCATGGGCATGACCTATGCCCTGGCGCTGATCCTGCCCATCGTCACCACTTTTTTCATCGCCTTCGGCATTCTCGAAGACTCCGGCTACCTGCCGCGCCTGTCGGTGANNCATCGGCCTCAACGGCCGCGCCGTGTTGCCGATGGTGCTCGGGCTGGGCTGCGTGACCATGGCGACGCTGACCACGCGCATCCTGCACAGCCCGCGCGAGCGGATGATCACCATCTTCCTGCTCGCCCTGGCCATTCCCTGCTCGGCCCAACTCGGCGTCGTTCTCGGCATGCTCGGCGCCGTTTCCTTCACCGCCGTGCTGGTGTGGGCGCTGGCCATGGTCGCGGTATTGCTGCTGGCCGGCTTCCTCGCCGCCAAGCTGATTCCCGGCCGGCGCATCCCACTGGTCACCGAACTGCCGCCGATGCGCCTGCCGATCGCCGGCAACGTCATCAAGAAGACCGCCGGGCGCCTGAAGTGGTACCTGATCGAAGTCATCCCGCTGTTCCTGCTCGGCACCTTCCTGATGTTCGCCCTCGACAGGATCGGCGCCTTGCCGGCCATCATCGAGGCCGGCGAACCGCTGGTCAGCGGCTGGCTCGGTCTGCCCAAGGAAGCCTCGGCCGCCTTCGTCATGGGTTTCCTGCGCCGCGACTTCGGTGCCACCGGACTGTTCGCCATGGCCGATGCGCTTGACCCGATCCAGGCGGTGGTCGGCATGATCACCATCACCCTGTTCATCCCCTGCTTCGCCAGCCTGATGATGATGGTCAAGGAACAGGGCCTGAAGACCGCCGCCGCCATGGTCGCCGTCATCGTTCCCTTCGCCTTTTTCATTGGCGGCCTGTTCAACATCGCCCTGCGCGCCCTCTGGTAAGCCCTCATGAACGCCTCACACGACGCCCGCCTGCCGCTGGCCTTCATCGCCCCCGGCACGGAAGTCCGCCTGGCCGCCCTGGGCGAGGAAATCGACGCCCTGCAGCGCGAACAGCTGACCGCCTACGGCCTGGCCGAAAACCGCCCGCTGCGGGTGCTGCAGCAAAAGCCGATGACCGTGATCCTGGCCGAGGAAGTCGAGCTGGCGCTGGAACACTCGGTCGCCCGGCATATTTGGGTCACCCACATAGCAAATGAGAACGGTTCGTAATCAATTGACTTTAAAGTTATTTTTTGGGAACAAGCGGTCGAATCCACAGTCGTAGCTTCTACAATCCGGCCTCGGCAAGCCAGCCGCGTCACGCCAGCCAGCCATTTCCAATCTCCAGGAGAAATGCCATGAAGGGCGACAAGAAGATCATCGACATCCTGAACGACCTGCTGACCGGCGAACTGACCGCCGTCGACCAGTACCTGATCCACGGCGAGATGTACGCCGACATGGGTCTCAACGAACTGGCCGAGAAAACGATCCACGAATCCGACCACGAGCGCCAGCATGCCCGGGCACTGATCCAGCGCATCCTGTTCCTCGAAGGCAAGCCGGACCTGTCCAAGCGCAATACCCTGAAGATCGGCAAAAGCGTACCGGACATGCTGAAAGCCGATCTAGCCGTCGAATACGAGGTCGATGCCGACCTGAAAAAGGCCATCGCCGCCTGCGAGAAGGCTCAGGACTATGTCAGCCGCGACATGCTGTCCGTGCAACTGGAAGACACCGAAGTTGACCACGCCTACTTCCTCGAAAAACAGCTGCGCCTGATCGACCTGGTCGGCCTGCCCAACTACCTGCAGAGCCAGATGGGCTCCGGCAGCCCGGCCTGAGGAGCGGACGATGAAAGGCGACAAGAAAGTCATCGAAGTCCTCAACAAGGTCCTCAAGAACGAGCTGACCTCGATCAACCAGTACTTCCTGCATGCCCGCATGTTCCGCAACTGGGGCCTGGAAAAGCTCAACGACTACCAGTACAAGCAGTCGATCCGGGTGATGAAGGAAGCCGACGAGGTCATTGAACGCATCCTCTTCCTCGAAGGCCTGCCCAACCTGCAGAACCTCGGCAAGCTGTTGATCGGCGAAAACGTCGTCGAATGCCTGCAGGGCGACCTGAAGTACGAGCAGACCATCCAGCGGCCGCTGCTGATCGAGGCCATCGCCCTGTGCGAGGATCTGCAGGACTACGTCAGCCGCGAACTGCTGGAAGACCTGCTCGAACACTGCGAGGAAGCCATCGACTGGCTGGAGACGCAGCAGTCCCTGATTGAGGACGTGACCCTGCCGAACTACCTGCAGGCGCACATGGAGCCGGGCGAGGACTAAGCCGCCGGCGGCACCGACGAAGCAAGAAGGGTTGGCTGCGGCCAGCCCTTTTTCTTTGTACCATCGCCATCAGCCGCCCACTCGACCTGGAGAGAGAAGCAACATGAAAGCCATCCTGACCGGACACAGCCGCGGCCTCGGTGCCGCCATCGCCGACGAACTGCTTGCCGCCGGCATTCCCGTGCTGGCCCTGGCGCGCCACGGCAACGCCGAGCTGGCGGCACGCCATCCCGACTTGCTGACCCAGATTGCGCTCGACCTGGGCGATCCGGCCGCCCTCGCCGGCTGGCTGGCCGGCGGTGAAGCCGGGCATTTCCTCGGCGATGCCGAAGAGGTGCTGCTGATCAACAATGCCGGCACGCTCGGCCCGGTGGCACCGGCCGGTCGCCAGCCGGCCGACGCCATCGTCCATGCCATCAACCTCAACGTCACCGGCCCGCTGCTGCTGGCCAATGCTCTGGCCGGCCGGCCCGGCGAGCTGCGCATCCTGCACATCTCCAGTGGCGCCGCCCGCGACGCCTATCCTGGCTGGAGCATCTATGGTGCGACCAAGGCCGCGCTCGATCACCATGCCCGCGCCGTCGCCCAGGAAGGCCGGCCCGGCCTGCGCATCTGCAGCCTGGCGCCGGGCGTCGTCGATACCGACATGCAGGCTGAAGTCCGCCAGGCGACGGCAGAGCAGTTCCCGCTGCTGGAACGCTTCCGCGCCCTCAAGCGCGATGGCCTGCTGGCCTCGCCGGCGGCAGTGGCGGCCAAACTGGTGGCCTACCTGCGCGGCGACGACTTCGGCCGGCTACCGGTCGCCGACCTGCGCACGCTGGACAGCGCCCGCTGAAACTGCCGCCTCAGGCAGCGACGATGATTGGAAAAGTGGCGCGCAGGCCGTCGCTGCCGGGCACGAAAGGCACCGTCAACGCCGCGCGTTCGGCGTCATTGAGGCGGCGCCAGAGGAAATCGCGCGGATTGCCGGGATCACCGGCAACGTAGAGCTGGGTGGTCAGCAGTTCGCGGCTGCCGAGGCGGACCTTGACGTGGATGTGCGGCGTGCGGCCGCTGTAGGCAACCGGGCGGATGGTGCGGAAACGGTAGTGACCATCCTCACCGACGACGACCTTGCCGAAGCCCTGGAAACGTTCATCGGCCCGGTCGCCATCGCCCGGATGGTGGTAGTGACCGGCATGGTCGCACTGCCAGATTTCCACCTGGGCACCCTTCACTGGCCGGCCGGCCAGATCGATGACCTGCCCTTCCACCCAGGCCGCCTGGCCCGAGCGATAGACCAGCCGACCGTTGCGCAACAGGTCGGCATCGGCATCAGCCGGCAACTGCAGCGGATAGAAGGGCCCTTCGGTCTGCGCCGGCGTCGCCTGCCGCACGGCGACCGGCTGGGCGCGCACGCCAAGCAGCAGCGCCGGGGCGACGGCGAGCACGGCAGCCAGCGTGCGCCGGCGCGACAGGCCATACGTGTTCATTGAAAAAACGGGGCGATCAGCATTCATGGCGTACCTCCAGGCTCCCTCTTTCGAGGCAGGCCGCCCGGCGAAGTTCCGCCGGCCAGCGCTACTGCCGGAAACGCACCGGCGTCAGGCACCGGATCGGAGCCCCGACGAGCCTGCGGAAGCGGGGGCTGTGCAGGGCCAGGCCACCGCCCAGACCGACCAGGCAGCCGAGCACGGTGTCGAACAGGCGCGCCTCGAGCAAAGTATCCGGCGGCAGTAGTCCGAGGTGTGGGGCGTCAGCCAGCAGGATGGTCAGCGGCGTGATGAAAATGGTCGCCAGCCCGTAGTGGCGCACGATCAGCGTCTCGATGATGAAGGCCAATGCCATCATCAGCAGCGCCATGCGCCACGGGTCGAGCGGCAGCGCCAGCAGCCCACCGGCCAGCAGCAGACCGATGCCGGTACCGGCGATGCGGTGCAGCTGGCGGGTCCACACGGCGCGTAGCGAGGCACCCAGGATCACCGCCAGGCAACTGACCGGCACCCAGTAGGGCCGATCAAGCTGCAGCAATTGCGCCAGGGCCAGCGAAATGCCGACGCAGGCGCCGACCACCACTGAATCGAAGATGACGAAATCAAAACTGACCGGCGGCAGCGGACGTACCGGTTGCGCAGCCTTGCCGCGCAGGGCGTGCAGGCTGTACAGGAAAGCGATCAGGCCGGCCTGCAGGCAGCCGGCGCCGAGCAGGCCGACCTGCAGCGCCACATCGGCCGGCACCATCGGCGTATAGGCAGCGATCGCCGCTGCCATGACGAAGAACAGGCTACCCGGCGGCGGCAGCCGGAAGTAACGGCAGAGCATCACGACCACGATGGCAAGACCGGTCAGCAATGGCACCTGCAAGCCGGGCAGGAACTGGCTGAGCAAGCCGAGCGCGAAGCAGGCACACATCGCCAGCGCCACCGCCAGCAGCCAGCGCATTCGGTGCGCCAGCGACGTTTCCGGCAGATAGAGGAAGCTCAGGCCGCCGAGCGAGGCGACCACGGCCAGGTCGAGCCGGCCAAAAGCGGCGCCGACCAGCAGCGGCAGACCGATCGCCAGGGCGGCGCAGAACGGCATCGGCCAGCGCCGGTCGCTGGCCTGGATAGTGGTCAGCTCATTCAGTTCCCGGCGCAACTGCGCCTGCATTCGCTCCCACCAACGCCACGCCATCGCCCTTCATCCCCTTGCCCGCCACGTCAGTCGCGCAGTCTACCGAGTTTTCCCCGGTGCACGGTTGTGCCAGCAGCTCTGCAACTGTTCAGACGGCGTGGCGATGGGAAGAGAACGACCGGAACGAGCATCGAATTCAAGCTATTTCACCGCCCATGCGCACTATCCAGATGCGTTCAAGCCCCTTCAGCTCCGGTTTCCAGATCACTTCGACAACCAGACCGTCGTCCATGAAATAACTCTGCCTGCGCTCCCCCGCAGCGACTGCGCGCTTGGACAGCCCATCGGCTTCATCGCCGAGTTTGAGCACAATGCTTTCTGGTGTCTCATTTGCTGAATCCAGACCAAACGGTAGCGCGCCAGTCCAGTCGGCATCGAACTGTCCCGCCAAACCAAACTGGGCTTCGGTGATAAGCCAGCGCTCCGGGTCACCAACGTCGACGTCTCCGGCATGGGGATGGGTCAGCACCAGCCGCAGGCCGCGATGCGGCACGACGATTTCGTGTCGGGCAACGGGCGGTTCGGGTATCAGGGCAATGGGCGGCAATTCCAGTGTGGCCGCGAGTTCCGGCAGCCAACCGCCGATATTGCGGAAGTTGATGCGTTGGCATAGTGCATCGGCCAATGAAGCTGAATCGGGCGTTGCGGTTGTTGTGATCATGGCGTACCGGTGGTGCCGCCGATGGGTGGGTTATTCGGGTGGTGGATGCGCTCCCATCGCGCACCATCGAAACGTGCCAAATCTTTGAATCCAATCGACCACATGATGCCGTCCCTCGCCTCAAGAACATGACAATCGACGAGATCCGGTGTCAGGTCCGTCTCATAGGGCAGAATTTTCTGGGCTACCGGGTCGTAGGTAAACATGCCGAGATTCGAGGCAAGAAACAAGGTTCCGGTGAAGATTTCAATACCCGTGAATCGTTGATTGTCTTGCACCGACGAAAGATTCTTGAAGCCGTCGCGATGGTTTCCCTTGAGCATCGTACCGTTGGCGCCAACAATATAAACCTCGTCTTCGGAAACGAGTTTGATTCTGAACAAGTCCTCATCCACACTGCTTTCTACTTGTGACCAATGTGCTCCGTCGTGGTAAAAAACCTCGCCGTCATAACCCACCGCATAGATTGACTGCTCGCTCAGGCCGGCAATGTCCATTAGCCCCTTCAGTCGGCGACTATGCAGTTCGGCCAGATCCTTGGCCTCTGGAACCAATATCCCACTATCGAAGTGTTCCCACTGTCCGGCATCTGAGCGGCGGTAAACCTGACGATTTGTTCCGCACACGTAGAGGCGGCCAGCAATCTCTCGAACACGATCAACATACCCATAATCACGTGACCATTCCTCATGCAAACCGGCATCAGGGATGTGTTCTTCGATAATTTGCTCGCTTCCAGCGACCTCGATTGCGACATGCCCTTCTCGTGAGAGGGTTACGTATGCCCTTTTCCCAAGTTCGGTATGACGCCATACGCAAATTGAAACCCCATACCAATCGAAGTCGATGAGCCCCCATTTTTCGTCAGCTTCAGCGTCGTCGTCGAAATAGCGAACTGCCGCGTAGTCAATCGACTGTCGATCGTAGTTTTCGGGAAACTCCAATAGGCTAATGTAGTTGGCATCCATCACCATGCCATCGAGCATCGTAATCCGTAGCAATTCCTGTTGATTCATTGTTAGCTCCTTACCTTCTATGTCCGCGGCCACCCATCCGCGATTTCGCATCTTGCGACATCTGATTCGGATTTTTTGTCGCGCGAACCTTCGTATCGGGTTTCAGTTTGTAGTTTTTCTGATGATGTTCGCGCAATTGCTCTTTCAGATTTTCCTTGTTGCACTGACCATTCGTCGCCTTTTCTACCGCTGCCGCAGCTTGGTCCTCAACCTGACCTAACAAGGCGAGTCCTTCGGGTGAAGATGGATCTTTAGCGAGCGTTTTCTCTGCAGCATCGTATAGCTTGTGTGCCTTCGTATGCTCAGCCTCCAAACCGTTCTTGTTCGACTCCAAACAGATCGCCAGCCCACCGGATTCCGGTACGCCTCCGGGCATCATCTTGTTGGCTTTTCGAGTGCTGGTCTGGAAAGAACGGTTCGGTACAACGTGGTGCGCGTCCATGCCTTTCTTGGCGCACTCGTCCTTGATTTCGTCATAGGGGCGTAGTTTGCAACGCCCCTCTCCTCCACTGCCGACCACCTTGAACCCATCATTCCCACCGTCCGCCTGCTCCGGTTTTTTCTTGTCACCAGACTTGTCCTTGCCTTTCTTTCCCGGAATCAGCTTGGTCAGTTTGTCGATCTTGCTCATCACCATGCGCTGGGCATAGGCCGTCGCCATGGCGGTCATATTGGGCAACTGGCCACTGGTCGCGAAACTAGCCGCGCCATCAAGAGCAGTGGCAGCGGATTCGGCAATGCCTCCGACACCCGCAACGCCGCCGCCGACCGCTGCGACTGCGCCACCACCCACAGCAATCACCGCTCCCGGGGCTGCGCCAACACCGGTGGCGACCATCGCACCACCGACCGCCGCCGTGCCACCGCCCGCCGCAGAGATCGTGCCCCCGGTATCCATCGCATTGCCAGCAAAGTCATGCAAGGCTTCGGAAGCGTTGTCCTTGTACCATTGCCCCGCTTGCTTGAGGGCGTCGGCGGCACTGTCGAGAAAACTCTTTTCGGCCGGGGTTTCGGGCTTGGTCGCGGGTTTGACGGGAAGCGCACTGGGCTTTTCGCTCGTCACATAGACGCCAGGGCAGTTGCCACCATTCAGCGTGCACGGGTCGCCCTGGCGAATGATCGGATTCTTGCCGACGCGAACGGTGCTGGAGCCTTTGACTGGCTTCACCTCGCCACTGACCGTGCCGCTCTTGACGCCTTTGCAACTGCCGGGCGCATCACCTTTGCAACTCGGCTGGGTGGTCTGGCTGAGCACGTAGGCCGGGCGATTGTTCAAGCGCACGGTGGGCACCACGCCAACGCTGTTGTCCAGGTCATGCGTCACCGGGTAGGGCAAAGGCGGCGTGCTGCTGCCGACCGGGGTTTTGTTGAAGGTCGGTGCAGTGGAGACCGCCTTGAATTTGCCGTGCTTGCGGGCGCCGATCCTAGCCATCGAGCAGACCCTCACGACAGGATTTTTCCGGCGACTGCCCGGACATCAGGGCTTTGATCCGTTCGATTTCGTGGCGGGCGGTCGCGCGTTCCTTGTCGCCCATCAGCCAGGTTTCAACGGCGCGCAGGGCGACTTCGTCGGCCTTGGCCAGTGTGGCACGCCAAACCAGATGGCAGGTGCGTTCTTCCGGTTCAATGAGGAGCGTGTCAAGGCGCATGGGATGCTGAAACATCTCGCCGGTTTCCAGCCGAACCAGCAGCTGACATTCATCCCCAGGCAAAACCAGATTCAGGGTGGTGTTGCCTTGCGCATCCCGCTGAGCGCCCAGCGTCTCCGGTGCGCAGAGGTTGCTCAGCTCGATCACTTCGTCACCTTGCAGTTCATCCACCTGTTGATCCGGCCAGGCGGCATTCCAGATGGCGAAATCGAAGTCCTCGGGCAACCACGCATCGCTTTTGATGAAGGTGTCGTCAATCGTGCCCAACAGCCGGGCACGCTCGGGATGACCTTTGGGGCGAATACCAAGTCCGGCCAGCAGGTGGCTGCCTGCACCGTTTGCGAATTTGCCATTCATCGCCTTGCTGAAGTCGCCGATGCGAATCGGGTGGTGAGGATTTTCCATTTGTGGTGCCGGCAGACGTTTGCAGCCGCTAGCCTCGATAAACCAACGCCGCGCGTAGCCGCGTCCGATCGGATTGGCGGCAAAAGCATCATGGGCGATCGGGCGCAGTTCGGCCGGTCCAGCGGCGTCCGGGTGATTGGCCTGGGTTTCGGGTTGCAGGCGGTGTTTCCTGGCAACCCGACGGGCGGCTTTGTCTCCGGCATTGATCCGGCATTGCCCGCCAAAGGCAAATTCATTGTTGAGCGGAACGGTGTTGACCGGGCGCGGTGTCGTCAGTCGCCAGGTGTTGGGGCGGACAATGCCGAGACTTCCCCAGCGGCTGAACGTGGCGAGCAGGCGAAATGGCCAGGAATGTCTGACGAAATGCCTCTCGCCAGTAACGACCAGGGTCTTGTCGATCAGAATCTTGCCGGGGAGACGCTGCCTTTTGCTTTCGGAAAGCGCCTTCTGCCATGCCCGCTTTTCTGCAAAGTCGATGGGCATGTAGGGATTCAGGCCTTGGGGTTCTCGGGGTAGTGGCACAGGCGTATCCGGCCGCTTGACTAGCAGGCGAACTTCAAACCGGTACGCTGCGTTGCCGCCTGGTGCATGGGCTGTGGCGTTGACGATGACATCACAGCGTGGCTTGTACTGGCAGAGGTCCGATTCCTGGCGTACCGCGCTGCGATTGATCGCACCAAAGTAGGTGTCCTCCTCGCACAACGGGGATTGTTCATTGGCATAGTGCAGCTTGCCGTGTGCATCCCAGGTCAGGGTTTGGCGGAGGACGACGACGTGGAAGGCTTGTTCGTGCTGATCGATGCCTTCGAAAGCCAGCGCGGGAAACGGGGTGTGATTGACGAACTCCATCGCGGCAGGCTCAGTTGATGTCCACGTCCTTGCCGTTGATCGCCACCGGCCCGCTGGCCGAGAAGTTGAACGTCGTGCCGTTGATCAACACGGTCCCATCGGATTTCATGACCAGCGAGGACTTGCCGACTGTGATTTCCAGTTCGTCCCCGGCGGTAATCGAGAACTTGTTGCCGACCATGACGGATTTGTTCAGTCCTACCTGCTCGGCCTGCATCAAGCCGACAGTGGTGTTCATGGCACCGCCGACGGTGGTCTGGTAGCCAAGGCCGATGGACAAGGCCTTGGCCAGGCCGATGCTCTCGGTCTTGGCCTGGGCAATGGTTTCGCTCTTGTTGCCGCCGATGGTGACGGAACGGTTGTCGCCAATGGTGACGCTCTGGTTCTGCCCGATGCTGATGGTTTCGTTCAGCCCGACGTCTTCGCTGCGGTTGTCACCGATGGAAATGGTCTCGTTGTGATCGACCCGTTCGGTACGGTTGTTGTGGACGGTGATGGTTTCGTTGTTATCCACCGTCTCCGTGCGGTCGTGCTTCACCAGCACGGTTTCGTCGTGGTCGATGGTTTTGCTGCGGTCGTTGCCGACCCAGTGACTTTCGTTGTGTTCGACTTCGATGCGCTGGTCTTTCTCGGCATGCAGCCAGACTTCTTCCGATCCTTTCTTGTCTTCGAAGCGGATGGCGTTGGCGTTGTCGTAGCCGCCGCCTTTGCTCGAGCGGCTGAGGATGCCGGTCTGCGTCTGGTTGGCCGGCAGGTCCCAGGGCGGCATGTTCTGCTGGTTGTAGACCCGGCCGGTGATCAGCGGNNCCAGCACTTCCTGGCCGATGCGGGGAACGGCGACGAAACCGAAATTGCTGCCGGCCCAGGTGCTGGCGACGCGCACCCAGGCAGAGGATTTTTCGTTGTACTCGCCTTCGCGGTCCCAGTGAAACTGGACGCGGACGCGGCCGTAGGCGTCAGTGTGAATTTCTTCGCCGGCCGGGCCGACGACGATGGCGGTCTGCAGCCCGTAGATCTTGGGCTCGCTGCTGTTGTAGCCGTGCCCGGGGCGCCAGGGAATTTTCTTGCGCAGGCAATAGAATTTGTTGCGGTAATCGCCGACACCGACATAGTTGTTCTCGATATGGTGAAAAACCTCGATGATCAGGAATTCATCATCGCCCTCAGGCCCCAGCGCTTCGCCAAAGTCGAAATGTTCGATCAGCTTGAAATGGCGTCCGGGTTGCGCAAAACGCTCATTGCTCTCGGCTTCGAAATGCTTGCCGCGAGCTTCCAGCGACTCCATCTGGCGTTTGGCAAAGTTGTCGCCATCACTCAGATGCTTGAACCCGTAGGCCCCGGCGTATTCGTAAACTTCCAGGGCGGGGATGCTGCCCTGTTGATTCAGCGTGGGCTTATTGGTGGTGACCGGATGCGGCTTTTTGAAGTCAAAGCTGCTGGCGGCATAGAGCGTTGAGGCAACCGTGCGGATCGGGACGAAGCGGCTGATGCCGTCATCGTCGAGGGAGCCGGCCTTGTCTTGCCAGCGCATGGTCGGCGGACCATCGATCCCTTGCGTTTGCTGGGTACTGTCGTCCATCAGGACAAGCGTGTGTCCATCCTTGCGGTGTTCGTAGGTATAGAACCAGCCCCGTTCTTCCCAGCGGCGCTGCAGGTAGTTCTGGTCTGACTCGGCAAACTGACAGGCATCCGTCATCGGCTCATCGCTGCCGATGACCCGATACGCCCAGTCGTGAATGGGGTAGTCATCGAAGATCAGTTTTGTCTGTTCTTCAACGGTTTTGCCGTGAAACAGGTAGTTGTCACGGCGTAGGTCGAGAAACGCCAGCCATGGGCGAAGCTCCATGTTGTAGCAGGCCATGCCGCCATCGGTATGGGCCAGAAGGAACTTGAATACGTAGCCGTTGAAATAACGCAGGCTGCCGTCTTCACGTACCAACTCGACGGTGACCATCTTGCCCAGGACTTCCTTGAGGGGAATGCTGGCGTCCTTGGAGAGGATTTCCACCTGAAAGCAGAAATCACGGGACAAGGCTTCGTGGGCATCGAGACGGTTAGGCAACAAAGTCGCGCCGGGGCCATCGTCATGCGGAAAGTGCAGACGCAGCAATCTGTTTTGCTGCGGGCTCTGGAGTGCAGCGTCAATGAGCGTAGCGATCATGTCGGGGTCGGCAATTTGTTCGGTGGGTTATTGGTCAAACTGGCAAAGATCGAGGTTTTTAGCGGCTGCAGCCTTGCTGGACAGCACGCTGGTTTGCCGAATGCTGCCGTCGCTCAGGCGCAGGGTTTGCAGCACCTGGCGCCCCTTGATCCAGACCACAACCCGTAGTTGCTGGCCGCAGATCTGAGGCTTCGGTTTCGTCCAGTACAAGGGAACCGCCCACTCGCGTGCGAGCGAACGGCAGCCCCCGGTCCGGGTGCCACTTTCCGCCTTGGTGATCGGCGCCGGATGACAGACGACAAGGTCGCCTGGCAGCGGATAAATCACCGACCACGGATCAAATCGCCAGCGCGCATCGATTGCCCACTGATGGTTTTCAAAGCGGTACACGTGGCCGGCGAAGTCGAAAAGGTAGATCTCGTCGCGAAAGCGAAAAATCTCCCTGATCGGTAATTTGAACGTCCAGTGGCCCATGGTTTCGAGCTGTCCGTTCAGCATCACCACGGTCGGGACCTTGTTGCCATTGGCTTCAGCGTCGACCTCGTGACCCGCAAGGAAAATACCTTCCGGATATTCCTTGAATAAATCGATGGCGTTCAGCCGCATGCTGATTTGTTTGCCGTCTCCGTCCGACACCTTGCCACCCGATAACAGGAGTGCTGCGGCAAGCGCTTGCTGGCTCAGCAACAGGCAGACGATCATCAGGAGTCGCATGCGCTTACCGTTCATAAAGTTCGTCATAGCGATGCACGATGAATCTGGTTCCAGGTTTGAAGGCACCCAGGGTGTTTAGCCGATCGCGATCGGCTGGCTTCAGATGGATACATCCATGCGAGGGGGCCAGGATTACCTTTTCGCCCCCCGCGGCTTGGGCTTCGTTGTCCGGCGTGGTGTGAAACATTTGGCCGGAGAGGACTTCCTTGCCATCGAGCACGCCGTTGCCATTCAAGTCTTTGAACCAGCGAATCGCCAACGGGCCAAAATCGTTGAAAACCCACGTGCTCGGTACTTCAGCTTTGCCATAGAGCTGGAAGTTCTGCATGACGATGTCGCTGCGGGATATTTCGTGGTCTTTGGCGACGGATGCCCAGCGCCCACCGGCAGTGCGATACCAAACGTCGTTCTGCATGGCCCCCTTGTCCTGCAAGGGCGTTCCCCATTTGATTCTCGACCACTGCCAGCTTGGCGTCCGATAGGCTTCCGAACGGCCAATTCGATACTCTCCCGACCAAGTGGGTTCTTCAGGCATCCGTGGGTCATTGCCCACTTCACTCGGCCCGCCTTTTGCCTCAGCGCGCTCGATGACACTGTTTCTTTCCTTGACGAGCAATAAATGCTGCCCCGGGAAAAAATGCAATTCCATTTGTCGCCTCGCGATATTGTTAGCCGCTTGTCGAATTCGTAATAGGCGAACGGGAGGCCTTGAGACGCGACAAAATATGGGAACCAAGAAGGGGCATGATATTTTCATACAACGATGCCAACGTCAATTTTATTGCTCGTGTTTTACTTGCTTATGATTCGATTTGTCAGCGTTGTTGCATCATCGGCCGGGCTCTGGCTATACCGGGCTTTTCTGCGGCGAACGGTCGCCACCGGCACTCAATAGCCAAGCGATGGCCTTATGGTTGCCCGCGCGCCGGGCAAACGCCAGCGCATCATGCCCAGTCGTTGCTTGGGTATGGATATCGTCGCCAACGGCTGCGCTCAAGGTCGCCAGGCGCTTGCACTCGTCGGCCAAGGCTGGGGCAAAGAGCCTAGTGGAAAAACCAGCGCCAATTTCGCTGCCGTGCGGCGACCCGGCCCAATCGGCAAGCGTGCGCCATGGCGGGGCCGATGGTTCAGCCGATGTGCTGCCGGATCCAGGCGACGTACTGATTCATCCAGCCCTGCAGGAAGGCCTGGCTGCCGGCGCCGATGTTGCCGGCTTCGTCGAACAGGCCGTCCTTGGCCTGGAGGAAGACCTCCGGCTGGCCCAGCGTCGGCACGTCGAGATAGGCGAGGATGTTGCGCAGATGCTGCTGGGCGACGGCGGTGCCGATGGTCCCGACAGAAATGCCGATCACGCCGGCCGGCTTGCCGACCCAGGCGCTATGGCCGTAGGGGCGCGAGGCGTGGTCGAGGGCATTCTTCAACACCCCGGGAATGGAGCGGTTGTATTCCGGCGTAACAAACAGCAGGCCGTGCGCCGCCTTGATTTCCTCCTTCAGGCGCAGCACCGCCAGCGCCGGATGGGCGTCGTCATCCTGGTTGTAGAGCGGCAGATCGCCGATCGACACCTGCTTGAAGGAATACTCCGGCGGCGCCAGACGGGCGATGGCGGTGGCCAGCTTGCGATTGAGGGAATCCTGTCGCAGGCTGCCGACGATAACGGCGATCTGATATTGGCTCATGGGGGTCTCCGGTTTTTTTGGTTGAGGACTGTTGAAAGGAGACAAGCCAGATGCCGAATGGTTCGTCCGTCATGCCGCCGGCGCGTCGCCAATTTCCGCATACCGCGGGCAACTGGTCAGGTGGTCGTTGACCAGCCCGGCCGACTGCATCAGCGCGTAGCAGATGGTGCTGCCGACGAACTTGAAGCCGGCTTTCTGCAGCGCCTTGCTCATCGCATCCGATTGCGCCGTACGCGCCGGGACTTCGCTCAGCGCTTGCCGGTGGTTGCGGATCGGCTGGCCGTCGACAAACTGCCAGAGAAAATCGGCCAGCGACTGACCGCTCGCCTGCAACGCCAGACAGGCCTTGGCATTGCCAATGGCGGCGGCGATCTTGGCGCGGTTGCGGACGATGCCCGGATCGGCCAGTAGCGCCGCAACCTTGGCCTCGTCGTAGCCGGCGATCACGGCCGGGTCGAAACCATCGAAGGCGCGCCGGTAGTTCTCCCGTTTTTTCAGGATGGTCGCCCACGACAAGCCGGCCTGGGCACCTTCGAGGATCAGCAGTTCGAACAGCTGGCGGTCGTCGCGCAGCGGCACGCCCCACTCGGTGTCGTGATACTGGCGATACAAGTCGAAGCCCTCGCACCAGGGGCAGCGTTGTTGCTCCATCGATTCATTCCTCCCGTTCCGATTGCGTTAGCCCCAGGCGCCAGCCTAGCAGGCCCCACAGCGCCGCCACCGGCGCCGCCGCCAGGGCGATGGCGGCGGCGCTCAGGCCGAGGGCGGCGAGGCCGGCGTATATCCAGCCGCTGAGCAGATCGCCACCACGATACA
Organism: Betaproteobacteria bacterium UBA2293; assembly: GCA_002345845.1. Next base: position 15,520 of record DDWF01000090.1, read on the forward strand.
CGGCGGCATCGATGAAGGCCTTCGATTTGTAGCGCTGCTCGCGCGTCAGCCGGGTGAACAGCACCTCGCGCGCCGGTTTGGCCAGCGCGTGGCGGCTGCTGTCGTAGAGCACGCGGACGACCAGCAGCGCCGTCAGGGCGCCGGCGGCGCCGGTGTTGCCGAGGACCAGGAAGCCAAGCGCCGCCACTGCCGGCAGCACCGCCAGCGTCGCCCCGACGCCGATCCAGGCGAGGATGCGGGCGGTCAGCAGCGCCTGGGTGAAGATGGTCAGGACATTGACGGCCAGATCGATGCGCGCCAGGAAGGCGCGGCGCGTGGCGCGGTCGGTGATGGCCTCGCCGACCAGGTGCGCCTGGATGAAATAAAGGATGGTCGAGGCGAAGGTCATCAGCAGTATCCACAGCGCGATGCGGCGCAGCGCCGGCGAACGGAACACCGGGCCGATGCCGCTCCAGGCGCTGCCACCGATGCGCGTCGCCGGTTCGCGCTGCAGCGTCGCCGGTGCCTGCTCGGCGCGGCGGTCGAGCGCGCGCGCCAGGCGGCCGGCCGCTTCAAGCGGCAGCACGGCGATCAGCAGCAGCGCGAACACCGGCACCAGCGGCGCCAGCGCCGCCGTCGTTGCCGAGCCGACGATGCCGCCGAGCGAGGAACCGACGGTGATGAAGCCGAACAGTCGCCTGCCCTGCTCGTCGCGAAACAGGTCGACGACCAGTCCCCAGAAGACGGTGACGACGAACAGCGCGAAGACGCTGGTCCACACGTAGAAGACGCGGTCGATCCACGGCCGCGCACCTTCCGGCAGCAGCACCAGGGCCAAGTAGAAGAGCACCAGGTTGGCGGCGAAGAAGCGATTGGCCAGCGGGATGAAGACGCCACGGCGCAAGCGGGCGACAGCCGCCGAATAGAGCGGCACGGCGAGCAGCATGACGAGGAACACCGCCGTCCACAACAGTTGCAGGTTGCCGCGGTCGGCGGCGCCGATCTCGTCGCGCACCGGGCGCAGCAGGTAATAGGCAAAGAGGATGGCGAAGCCGTAGGCGGTGGCCAGCAGCAGCGGCGCCGTTTCGCCGGGGCGCACCGGCACCAGTCGGGTGAGCAGGCGGGTCGGCACCACCGCTCAGCCGTCCGCGATGGCGTCGAAATAGCGGGCGATCTCCTGGCGCAGCGCCGCGTCCGGCAGCCGGCCACGGGCGGCGCCGAGGTTGTCGGCGACGTGCGCCGCCTGCGTGCTGCCGGGAATGGCGCAGGTCACCGCCGGATGGCTGAGCACGTACTTGAGGAAGACCTGCGCCCATGAGTTGCAGTCGATCTCCGCCGCCCACTCCGGCAGCGGCCGCTCGCCGACGGCGCGGAACTGGGCGCCGCGGCCGAACGGCAGGTTGACCAGCACCGCCATGCCACGCTCGGCGGCCAGCGGCAGCAGGCGCGCAGCGGCGCCGCGGTTACCAACGGCGTAATCGACCTGGATGAAGTCGAGGCGCTCGCGGCGCATGATCGCCTCCATCTCGGCGTACTGCCGGGCGCTCGAACTGGTGATGCCGATGTGGCCGATATGACCGGCCGCCTGCTGCTCGCGCAGCACCGGCAGGACGCTATTGACGCCGCGCAGGTTGTGCAGCTGGGCCAGATCGAGACGTGGCGTGCGCAGCGCAATATAGGAATCGGCCAGGCTGTCGCGACCGTCGGCGGCGCGTTCGCGGCCAACCTTGGTGGCGATGAACAGCTGCTCGCGCAGGCCGCCAGCGGCGAGCAGGCTGCCGATGACCGCTTCCGATTCGCCATAGGCCGGCGCCGTATCGACCACTTTGCCGCCAAAACGGACGAAGGCCGCCAGCGTATCCTGCAGGCGGGCCAGCCAAGCCTCGTCGCCGAAGCGGAAGCGGTTGGTGCCAAGACCGACCAGCGGCAGGCGGATGCCGGTCGACGGTACCGGCCGGCTCAGCAACGGCGTCTGCGCGATGGCCGGCGGCAACTGCGCGGCAGCGCCGAGGGCCGCGCCCGCCTGCAGCAGGCGGCGGCGGTAGAGGTCAATTCCCGGCCTCATCGAGCATCCCTCCTCACAGGCGAAAGAGCTCTGAATGGCCGCGCCAGAAGGCGGCTTCCGGGATCGGCCCGAACCCGGCGGCGGCATTGTCGGCCATGTGCTCGGGACGGCTGGTGCCGGGAATGGCGCAAGTCACCGCCGGCTGGCTGAGCACGAACTTGAGCAGCAATTGCGCCCAGCTCGTCGCCCCGATCTCGCCCGCCCAGGCTGGCAGCGGCCGCTGGCGCAGGCGGCGGAGCAGGCCACCGCCGCCGAACGGCCGGTTGATCAGCACCGCCATACCGCGCTCGGCAGCCAGCGGCAGGATGCGCCGCTCTGCTTCGCGCTCGTCAAGCGAATAATTGACCTGCAGGAAATCGAGGCGTTCAGCACGCAGCACCGCGGCCAGCTCGTCGTAAGCGCCGGCATGGTAATGGGTGACGCCGATGTAGCGCAGGCGCCCGGCCGCCTGCCACTCGCGCAGCGTCGGCAGTTGGGTGCGCCAGTCGAGCAGGTTATGCACCTGCATCAGGTCGAGCACCCCGGCGCCGAGCAGGCGGGCCGAATCGGCGATCTGCCGCTGCCCTTCCGCGCGGCCGCTGGTCCACACCTTGCTGGCCAGGAAAGCCTGGCGCCGGCTGCCGGCCGCGGCCAGCAACTCGCCGGTGGTGGCCTCGGCCCGGCCGTACATCGGCGAACTGTCGATGACTGAGCCGCCAGCGGCGAACAGCGCCTGCAGCACACCGGGCAGGCGGGCATATTCGGGCGAACCGGGGGCAAAATCGAAACCCTGCCAAGTACCCAGGCCGATCACCGGCAGCAATTCGCCGCTGCCGGGAATCGGCCGCCGCTGCATGGTCGGCGCCGCTGTCGCCCTGACCGGGGTAGCGCCGAGCAGCAGCGCCGTCGCCCCGCCAACGGCCAGACGCAGAAACTCGGCACGCGACATGGCCGGCAAGGAAGATGGAGAGTACGGCTCGTTCATGCGCTTCTCCCGACATGCCTGGCGCATCCGGAGGATATGCCAGGTACTCCTGACCAGACCCGGAACGCCCCGGGGAGTTCCCGACGCCTGAAGCATGAAACTACCGGCCGCCCGTCAGCGTCCAACAAGCGATTCGCGTTGCCGGGCGTGGCGGCGCAGAATCGCCGTTAGCGCAGCCGGCATGACGGTCGCGGCCATGCGCAGACAAGAGCGGAGGATCGATATGGCGCGCCGCGCCTTATGGCTGTGCCTGCTGCCCATCCTGCTGCTGGCGATCAGCGCCCTGTTGCCGCCGATAGCCCAGCCGCCGGAGTACCACCAGTTCGCCGAGCAGCGGCGCTGCTTCGGCGTGCCGCATTGCCTGGACACCCTGTCCAACCTGCCCTTCCTCGCCACCGGCCTGGCCGGCCTGCTCTTCCTTGGCGGCGCCGGCGCCGCCCGGCATTTCGTCGATCGACGGGAAATGACCGCCTACCGCCTGTTCTTCGCCGCCATCATCGGCGTCGGCCTGGCTTCCGGCTACTACCACCTGGCGCCGGACAACGCCCGTCTGGTCTGGGACCGCGCCGCCATCGGCGTCGCCCTGATGGCCTGGTTCGCGGCGCTGCTCGGCGAACGCGCCTCGCTGCGCTGGGCCCGCCGGCTGTTGCTGCCGCTGCTCGCCGCCGGGCTGGCCGGCGCGCTGTACTGGGGCTGGAGCGAACAGGCCGGGCGCGGCGACCTGCGCCCCTACTTCGTCGTCCAGTTGCTGCCGATGCTCGGCGTGCCGCTGCTGCTCTGGCTCTACCCGCCGCGCTACAGCGGTGACCGCGATATCGTCGTGGTCCTCTGCCTGTATCCGCTGGCGCTGGCCGGCGACCTGCTCGACCGGCCGATCGCCGAGCTCACCGGCCAGGTTGGCGGCCACACGCTGAAGCACCTGCTGGCCGCCAGCGCCGCCTTCTGGGTGCTGCGCGGCCTGAGGTGCCGCCGGCCCCTGTCGGGAGGCGCGCCATGAGCTGGCGCCTGCTGGCCGACGCGGTGCTACTTATTCACCTGGCCTTCCTCGTTCTCGTCATTTTCGGCGGGCTGCTCGCCGTCTGGCGCTGGCGCCTGGCCTGGCTGCACCTGCCGGCGCTGGCCTGGGGCATCTGGATCCAGTTCACCGGCCGCATCTGCCCGCTGACGCCGCTGGAAAACCGGCTGCGCCAGCTCGGCGGCGAGGCCGGCTACAGCGGCGGCTTCATCGAACATTACCTGCTGTCACTGATCTATCCCGACGGCCTCACCCGCAGCATCCAGCTGGGCCTGGGCATCGGCCTGATCGCTTTCAACGCCCTCGTCTATGCCTGGGCTTGGTGGCGGAGACAGCGCCATGCGCGGTGAACGTGGATTGTTCATACTGCCGGTGCTGTTCGTCGCCATGCTGCTGTTGTGGGGGAGCTTCGCCTTGATCCAGGATGACCTGCTGTATTTTCCCGACAATCCGCCGCGCCCGGCGCTGCTCGCCGAGGCGGCCGGCAATGGCCTGCGCCCCTGGCCGGACGCCGCCGACTACCGCGGTCTGCTGCGCGAACCGCCCGGCCCGGCGCGCGCCACGCTGCTGCTGTTCCACGGCAATGCCGGCCACGCCGGGCACCGCGCTGCCTACGCCGACCGGCTGACAGCGCTCGGCCTGCGTGTCATCCTCGCCGAATATCCGGGCTACGGCTCGCGCCCCGGCCAGCCGGGCGAAGCGGCCCTGCTCGCCGATGCCGCAGCGACGGCGGCGGCCGCCCGCCGCCAGTTTCCCGGACCGCTGCTGTTGGCCGGCGAGTCGCTGGGCGCTGCCGTCGCTGCCGGTGCCGCCGGCGCCGACGAGGCCCTGCTGCTGATCACCCCGTGGGACCGCCTGGAGCATGTCGGCCGCCACCACTACCCGTGGTTGCCGGTCGGCTGGCTGCTGCGCGACCGCTACGACAGCGCCGCCCGCCTGGCCGGCCATCGCGGGCGCAGCGCCGTGGTCCTCGCCGAACACGACCGCATCGTCCCGGCGCGTTTCGGCCAGGCCCTGTACGCCGGGCTGGGCGAACCCAAACGCCTGTGGACCGTGGCCGGCGCCGATCACAACGACTGGCTGGGGCGGGTCGATGCGACGTGGTCGCGGGAGGTGGTCGATTATCTGCTGGCGCCCGCATGAGGCATCATCCGGAGATCATCGGGAAAGGACGCCATGAAACAGCACATCGACGAACTGCTGGCGCGCATCGAGGCGCTGCAGAACGAACTGGAAGAGGAATACCGCAGGACGCGCGAGGAATGGGTGCTGAAAAAGGCCGAACTGGCCGACGAATTCCTGCGCCAGCAGCGCCGCTACAAGACCGGGCTGTTCCGCTTCCTGATCCGTTCGCGCCTGCTTGTGGTGCTGACCGCGCCGGTCATCTACGCCGGCTGGATTCCCTTCCTGCTGATGGATATCTTCGTCACGCTCTACCAGGCCATCTGCTTTCCGGTGTACCGCATCCCCAAGGTGAAGCGCAGCGACTACCTGGTCTTCGACCGCGAAGACCTGCCCTACCTGAACCTGATCGAGAAATTCAACTGCTTCTATTGCTCCTACGGCAACGGCGTCGCCGCCTACACCCGCGAGGTCGCCGCCCGCACCGAGCAGTACTGGTGCCCGATCAAGCACGCCCGGCGGATCAAGAACGCCCACGACCGCTACCCGCGCTTCTTCGACCATGGCGACGCCGAGGCCTTCCAGCAGGGGCTGAGCCGGCTGCGCAAGCAGTATGGTGATGGGGGCCAGGGATGATCAACCATCCGCTCACCGGCCGCCCCCGGATTGAAGCTATGGGAAGCTGCCGAGGCAGATCAAATGGGGCGTTTTTTGCGCAAAAAGGGGATAGTTCCGTAAGCAAGTTGTTTCGCCCATGAGGAAGGAGAATTTTTATGAATATCGATGAGCTCAAGTCTGTCGCCCAGATCATTGTTGCCAAGCAGAAGGGGGTGCTGGCAGCTGATGAAAGCAGTCCGACGATCAAGAAGCGTTTTGCTTCCATCAACGTCGAATCCAGTGAAGAAAATCGCCGGCGCTACCGCGAAATCCTATTTACGGCGGAGGGCATCGAGCGCCATATCGGTGGCGTCATCCTCTTTGAGGAGACGCTGCGCCAGAGCACGCGCGAAGGCATGCCTTTTCCCAAATTATTGGCGAACCGTGGAATCGTTCCCGGTATCAAGGTGGACAAGGGAACCAAGGCGCTCGCACTGTTTCCCGACGACAAGATCACCGAAGGTCTGGACGGTTTGGCCGATCGGCTAGTCGAATATCGCGACCTGGGCGCGCGTTTCGCCAAGTGGCGTGCGGTGATCGATATTGACGACAGCAAGCTTCCATCAAATTACGCCATTCGCGCCAATGCCCACCAGTTGGCGCGCTATGCCGCGATGTGTCAGGAAGCCGGCCTGCTGCCGATCGTCGAGCCGGAAGTCCTCATGGATGGCGCACATGACATCGAGCGTTGCGAGGAGGTAACGGCGCAAGTGCTCGAAGCGGTTTTCGCCGAACTCAATGCCCATCGGGTAGCGTTCGAAGGCATATTACTCAAGCCGAACATGGTGATCCCTGGCAAAAAGTGCCCACGCCAGGCGAGTGTGCAGGAAGTTGCCGAAGCCACGCTCCGTTGCCTGAAGCGCCATGTTCCAGCGGCGGTCCCTGGCATCGTATTCTTGTCCGGCGGGCAGAGCGATGTCGATGCCACCGATCACCTGAACGCAATGAATGCCATAGGCGCGCAGCCGTGGGAAGTCAGTTTCTCGTATGGGCGCGCCTTGCAGGCACCGGTGCTGGCCGCCTGGAAGGGCGATGAAAGCAACGTCGCGACGGCGCAGAAGGCGCTCCTGAAACGATGCCACCTCAACGGTCTGGCGCGCGACGGGAAGTATGCCCGGTCGATGGAGAGCGCTACCTAGGGTTATCGATCATGCAGCGCTCTGTAGGTGCCGACTTTTCTTGGTGACGCAGGCGCTGCCATATCGCTGGTGAAGGTGCGCATTCGCTTTCGCAGCTCCTTCGGTCAACAGCCGCTTCAAGCAATCAGAATGTCAGTGACCGCGTTTCGGCGATGAATCCGAAGTGGGGTCGGTATCTGGGGTGCCCTTAGCGGAAACTGGCAGCCAGGGGCAAGCAGACATTAAATCCTCGAAATAACAGGCGCTGTGCAGCTACATTGAACATCTTCAGCGCTGATTGCTGTGTTACGTCTCATCTTGTGGAAGCGCATAACGAACCACATTCGATACCTCCCTGTGGCCGATAACCAGTCCATTAACATGGATCACTGCGTTTCGCATTTCGCTCACAGTCCCGTCAGCCAGCCTGAAACTCAAGTGCTCACCAAAATTGCGCAGGTTGCGAAATGCTCCTGACGCTGGCAGGTATGATCCATCACCTTTGAGGTGAAGCACAGCATCTGTTCTACCTTCAGATCGGAGATCATCGCATTGAATATCCATTTGAAAGTCGAGGAATAAAACCGCCGGGTTTTCGGTTGCGAATACGTTGAACGTAAGATTTGTTCGTTGGCCCAGTGCGAAGCCATGCCTCTCCAAAGAACCGGCGACACTGACTTGGTGCTCTTCGATGAACGCCGATTGGAGCATGTCGCCGTTGATCATGATCGGCGTTCGAACAGACTCGAGGAGATCGGCTAATGCAGGAAGGACTCTTATTGTATGTTCGCAACCTTGGACCTCCTCTCGCAAAGAGGCCGCTAGACCCTTTGAGTAAAGTTGGTCTTGATAAAAAGCTTTGTCAGCAGTAACTAGCACTACCTCGTCGGTAGATAAAAGATTGACACAATCGGCCCATAGGACGCCGTCTTTGAATTGCTGACTCTGGTGGCTGGGCGGCAACTTTTGGATTGTCTTTAGGAACGAACTCCTAGCGCTTTCCAGTGTAAACGGGATGTCTATTTGCTCTACTTCCATTGAAGCAAATAGCTCTGGAATTCGTTTCCAGACCTCGGCTTCACTTGGGAGAACGACCTCCCGAAGCGTACCGAAAGCCGTTAACAGTTGGCTGTAATCGGTGCGAATGCTCTCTATGTGCTTCATTAGGCGACTGGTCAGGTTCTGTGCAACCTCCAGTCGAACGACTTCCGGAATTGCGACCCGTGCTCCGCTGTGTTTAAGGTAGAAGCGAGTCGCGGCTCCTGCACCTGAGCGAAGGCCAAGTTCGGAGAGCCAAACGTTTGTGTCGAAGACGACGATCATGGAAGCACCAATCTGATGAACCCTATGGTTAAGTGCGGAACCCAAATGACGCTTCGAACTGCATCATGAAAAATATCCTCTTCAGTTCGGCCCCGTGAAGCACCCCAAAAGCATACACGGAGGACTGTTGAAGGACACCTTCAAGGCAATTTAGCCACCCTCCGGTTGTGGCCGAAACCGTGAGGTCGTCAACGGCTGCTTTGTAGAATTTCGGTCCGCAGAATGCTGATCTGGCTGACCGACTGCCATGGAGAGTCCTTACCGGCCGGAATGTGTCGTTACTCGCCAGTCAAGCAACGTCCCGCCTGCCGCTAAACCTGTATCGCCTCCCCATACCCGGTCATTTCCAGATAGCCCCGGCCGATCTCGCGCCCGCCTTCGTGCAGGGTGACGGCACCTTCCCAGTAGATGGCGCCGGTCGAGCGGCGGCTGTCGAGTTCCTGGTCGTCGAACAGCGGGCGTAGTTGAATGATGCGGTCGGCGATGCGCAGTTGCCATTCGACCGGGTAGTCGATATTGGTGCGCGGCGAGCGCCAGCGGCGCTGCGGCGTGAAGCTGACGGCTTGCGGCGCCAGCACCTGCGCCGACCCGTAAGCCGGACGCCAGGTGGCGGCGGCCCATAATGCCTCGCCCGCGGCGCCGCCCTGGCCGCGCATGCGGAAGGCCATCAGGGCACTGCCGTCATCGAGGTTGATGCCGATCCAGTCCCAGCCCTGAGCGCCTTCCGGCAGCAGTTCGCTGGACCATTCGTGATCAAGCCAGGCCCGCCCCGCGACCCGCTGCTGCCGGCCGGCCAGCGTGACCGTGCCGGTCACGGCCAGTTGCGGCCGGCTGTAGTAATAACTGGCATGGCGCGGGTCGGCCGCCTTCTGGCTGAAACCGCCTCGGCCGTTGAGCAGCGGCGGGCCGTCCGGGTGCAGTTCCAGCGCGTAGGCGAAATCGGCGGCGCGGACGGCGGTGCGGTAGTTGTTGCCTTCCTGCTCGAAGCGCCAGTCGCCGATCCACACCTGGGTGCGTTCCGCTGAGAACCCGGCGCGGCCGAGGCCGCTGCGCGCGCTGCGCTGGTCGTGGCGCAGGCGGCCGTGCGCCGGATCGGCCAGCGCGGCATGGGCGACCAGCAACTGGCGCGGGGCGAAGGCGCTCGGATTGTCTTCGCCCAGCCCGGTGCGAATGCGGAAGAAGGTGCTCTGGAAGCCGAGCGGGCGACCGTCGGGCAGCGCCAGCCAGCCGGTGGCGTACCACCATTCGGTGCGGAAGTCGGGATGGGCGCCGTGGTCGCGGGGAAAGACCAACGTTCGGCCGGGGACGACGGCGGCGAATTCCGGCGCTGCCGCCAGTGCCACCCCGGCCGGCCACGCCGGCAGGCTGGCCAGCAGTTGCAGGAAGGCACGCCGGTTCGCCATCACCAGTCCTCACGCACGGCCAGCACGGCTTCCTGGCGCATCGCCTGGCGCCCGGCGAGCACCGCCGCCAAGGCCGCCAGCGCCACCATGCCGGCGGCGAAGACGGCCAGCGACAGCCACGGTACGTGCAGGTCCATGCTCCAGTGGAAACTCTGGCGATTGACCACTTCGATCAGCACCAGACCGATCGCGCCGCCGGCGGCCAGGCCGCCGAGGACACCGACAGCGGCGGCCAGCGCGCCTTCCTGGGCGAGCATGGCGGCGATCTGCCGGCGGGTCAGGCCGAGGTGGCGCAGCATGCCGAACTCGCGCCGGCGGGCCGCCGCCAGCGCCGCGAAACTGGCGGCGACGCCGGCCAGGCCGATGATCACGGCGACCGCTTCGAGCAAATAGGTGACGGCGAAGGTGCGGTCGAAAATGGCCAGGCTGAGAGCGCGAATCTCGCCCGGGTAGGAGATTTCCAGCCGCCCCGGCCCAGCGGTGGCGAGCAGCGCCGCCGCCACCTGGCGGACGTCGGCGGTCGGTGCCAGGTGAATGGCGGCATCGTTGACCAGGCGCTCGCCGGTCAATTGGCGGTAGGTTTCCAGATCGATCATCAGCGCCCCGGTCTGCCGCGCATAGTCGCGCCAGACGCCGGCCACCTGCACCGGCACGGCCCGGCCGGCCAGCGGCAGGTCGACGCGCTGGCCCGGCTGCCAGCCGTGCAGGTCGCGCAGCGCTTCGGAAATCCAGATTGCCGGCACGTCACCGGCCGGCAGCACGCGCCCGCCGATCAGCGGCAGGCCGCCGCCGTCCGCCGCTATCGGCCGTGCCAGCAGCCACACCGGCACCTTGCCGGCGGCCAGGCGCAGGCTGTCGTGGCGGGTGAAGGCGACGCTGGCAATGCCCGGCACGGCGGCAATGCGCGCCTGCAAGGCCTCGTCCAGATAGCCGCTGCTGTGGGCACGGCCGGCGCGCAGGTAAAGATCGGCCGGCAGCACCTGGGCCAGCCATTCATCGACCGAATCGCGGAAGGAGGCGACCATGATCGCCATCGCCGCCGCCAGGGCGACGCTGGTCAGCACACCGGCGGCGGCGACGACGACATGGCCCGGCGCCGCCAGCAGACGGGCGGCGGCCAGCCGCCCGGGTACGGCGCGCAGGCCCTGCAGCCGGCGGCCGAGCAGCGCCGCGACACTGGGCAGCAGCAACACGCTGCCGGCCAGCAGCAGGGCGATGGCCAGATAGCCGCCGAGCGGCAGACCATGTTGCGGCGGCAGTTGGGTCGCCAGCCCGGCGGCCAGCAGCAGGCCGATGGCCCAGGCAGGATGGGCACGGCCACCGGTCAGCACCGCCTCGTCACCGGCCTTCAGCGCCTGGGCCGGCGCTACTGCGGCCGCTTCGCGCGCCGGCAGCCAGGCCCCGGCGACGCCGGCGACGACACCGAGGGCGACATAGACGGCGATGGCCGCCGGCTGGATCTGCAGTTGCGGCTGCAGGCCGGTGAAATAGCCGGCGCCGAGATCGCCGCCGAGCAGCGCCAGCACCGCCGCCGCCAGTGCCAGGCCGAGGGCGGCGCCGAGCACGCCGCCGAGCAGGCCGATCAGCGCCCCTTCGGCCAGCAGCCAGCGGAACAGGCTGGCCCGGCTCAGGCCGATGGCGCGCAGGAAGGCGAATTCACTGCGCCGGCGGACCACCGACAGGGCCTGCGCCGAGAACACCAGGAAGCCGCCGGTGAGCAGCGCCATCGCCGCCAGCAGCGTCAGATTCACCCGGTAGGCGCGCGACAGGTTGGCCGCCTCGTCGGCCGCTGCTTGCGGCGTTTCGAGCAGCACGCCGGGCGGCAGCAGCGGCTGCAGCGCCGCCCGTGCCGCTTCCGGTGCGAGTCCTTCAACCAGGCGCAGGTCGATCCGCGTCAGCCGGCCGAGTCGGCCGAAACGCTGCTGCACGGCGGCGATGTCGAGCACCGCCAGACGGCGCTGCTCGCGCGCCCCGGGCAGGTCGCCGACGATGGGCAGTTGCAGCGTGCCGCTGCCGGCCTGCAGGGTGAGCGTGTCGCCGACCTTTACCCCGAGCGCTTCCTGCGCCGCCGTGGCGACGAACAGGCCGTCGCCGGCCAGCGCCGCAAAGCGCCCGGCCCCCTCGGCAATGCCGGGCAGCAAGGCGGGACTGACCGCGGCCAGCGTGAACACGTCAACGCCAAATACTTGCAGGCCCTCCTCGCGGCCGACCAGCTTGGCCTCGACTTCGAGCAGCGGACTGGCTGCCGCCACTTCCGGCCGGGCGGCGAGCACGGCGTAGAGCTGTTCGTCGAAACCGCCGCGCGGCCCGACCACCTGCAAGTCGGCGGCGCCGGCCAGGGTGCGCAGGCCGCGGTCGAATTCGCCAAGCGCCGCCTGATGCACCGCCTGCACGGCCATGCCCAGGGCCACGCCGAGAACGATGGCCAGCGCCGACAGCAAGGTCGCCAGCCGGCGGCGGGCCAGCGAACCGAGAAAGACCGGCGCCAGGGTCATGGCTGCAGGCCGTCGGCGGTCAGGCGCAGGATGCGGTCGGCGGTGGCCGCCGCCTCGCGCGAATGGGTGACCAGGATGCCGATCGCCCCGGCGGCGCGGATGCGTTCGCCGAGCAGCGCCAGCACCCGCGCCGCATTGGCCGGGTCGAGATTGCCGGTCGGTTCGTCGGCCAGCACCAGGCGCGGCCGATGCACCAGCGCCCGGGCGATGGCCACCCGCTGTAGTTCGCCGCCGGACAGCTCGCGCGGCCAGCTGGTTGCCCGCTCGCCAAGGCCGACAGCCGCCAGCAATTGCCGCGCCGGTTCATCGGCGGCGGCGCCGTCGATGCCCTGCAGCCACAAGGGCAGCGCCACGTTGTGCAGCACATTGAGATGCGGCAGCACATGGAAGGCCTGGAAGACGAAGCCCATCGCCTCGCGCCGCAGCAGCGTCAGCGCGTCCTCGTCGAGCCCGGCGTAATCGCGGCCATCGAGCGCCAGGCGGCCGCTGTCCGGCCGGTCCAGCCCGGCGATCAGGTTGAGCAGCGTCGACTTGCCGACGCCGGACTCGCCGACGATGGCGACGTATTCACCCGCTTGCAGGCGCAATGAAACCCCCTGCAGGACTGGGCGACCGTTGAATTGGCGAGTGAGGGCTTCGATGTCGAGCATGGCTATGGGAAATGCGGGAATTCAGCGAGTTCCCCTTATACGCCAGGATCGCGCTGGCACAAGAGTGGGCAGCGCCGCCGGGGGAACGGCCGGCGAGGCCGATTGACACCGCCCCCCTGCCCTCACGATAATCGCCCCCTCTGCGGGAGAGAGAGCGTTACCAAGTAATGCTCCGCCGAAGGCGCAAACTCCCATAATCGCTCAGGTATACCGAACCGCAGATAATGATTCGCCGGCTGGAGAGCAGTTGCGGACGCCCAGGCGCCCGGCAACTCACCGAAGGGGCAGGCTCGCAACGGGCCGAAACTCTCAGGTAAAAAGGACAGGGGGAGAGGCGTCACGGAAGTTCCCACATGCGGGCTTCCGACTTTTGACGGAGTCTCTCCCATGCTCGACAGTTTCGCCCTCGTTTTTCAGCCGCTCGCCAACAAGCAGTTCGACCTGCTGCTGGTCATCTATCTCGTCGCCATCACCGCCGAAGCCATGTCCGGCGCGCTGGCCGCCGGTCGCCGCAACATGGACATCTTTGGCGTGGCGGTGATCGCCTTCGTCACTGCGCTGGGCGGCGGCACCATCCGCGACGTGGTGCTCGGCAATTTCCCGATCGGCTGGACGCAGCATCCGGAGTACGTCTACCTGGTCATCGCCGCCGGCCTGGCCACCACGCTGCTCGCCCGCTTCATGCACCACATGAAGAGCGTCTTCCTGATGCTCGATGCGCTGGGCCTGGTCGCCTTCTCGCTGATCGGCTGCAACGTCGCGCTGCAACTCGACTACCCGCCGCTGGTGGTGATCATGGCCGGCATGGTGACCGGCATCTGCGGCGGCATCCTGCGTGACGTGCTGTGCAACCAGGTGCCGGTGGTCTTCTGTCGCGAGTTGTACGCCAGCGTCTCGCTGTTCGTCTGCGCCCTGTTCCTCGTCCAGCGCCATGTCGGCGTCGATGGCGACCTCAACATGCTGGCCTGCTTTGCCGCCGGCTTCGCCTTCCGCATGCTGGCGCTGCGCTTCAGCTGGAAGCTGCCGACCTTTTCCTATCAGCAACGCTGGGACTGAGCCGCCCTGGCCCGCTGCTTGCTGCATGCCTTGCAGCGGGAAATTTTCTGTCGCAATAGCTACACAAAGCGTTATTGACATTCATTCTCATCCGCATACAATGAAAACTGTTCTCATTTGATTAACAACACCGGGAGTCCAGGATGTACGTCTGCGTGTGCAAGGCCGTGACCGATCGCCAGATTCGCGAAGCAGCGATGGGCGGCGCGCGGACGCTCAAGGATCTGCGCCGCGACCTCGGCGTCACCAGCGACTGCGGCCGCTGCGCCTCCTGCGCCCGCGACTGCCTGAAGGAAGCCCATCAGTGCCCGAATGCCGGCAGCACGGAAGCGATGCTGCAGGCGGCCTGAAAAAAAATGCCGCCCGGAGTGACCCGGACGGCATTGCGAAAGGAGAGCGGGACTTGAGAATTCAGGGTGCCCCGCCCCCGCAGAGAGAACGATTCCCGACCTGAATCAATCGCCGCCGCGCAGGTTCTGCACCTGGAACAGCCGCGGCGGATTCTTCGCCGGATCGACCTGACCCTTGAAGTGACCGGTGGTGCAGTGCTTCGACTGCAGATCGACCATCGAGAAGGCGTCATCGACGCCGATGCCGGCGCCCTTGTTGACCGGCAGGTGGTGATCGGCGTGCGACTTGCCGACCATGAACACCTTCCACAATTCGCCCTTGCGATCGTAGATTTCGTTGGCGCCGTTCAGGTTCTGCAACTGCACGTCCATATAGAAGGTGCGCTTGCTGACCGGGTGGTTCGGATTGACCGGCGCCGCTTCCAGCACGTAGACCTTGCGCAGCTGCCATTCGCCCTGGAAGAAACAGTCGCCCTGCCCGCCAAAGTCGACGTACTTGTAGCCGTCCGCCTCGGCCGGCATGTCGTCGGCCAGCTTCAGCTCGTTGTGGTTCCACATCGGCAGCAGCACATTCTTGGTGCCCTTGTAGGTCCAGTTCATGTCCGAGACGCGGCCGTTATAGCCTTCGAAGTCCTCGATCATCAGATCCGAGCCGAGGAAGGAGTCGGTCACCTGCCCCTGGGCCAGGCGGCGGACGCGGCGCTGGAAACCGAGATAGAGATAGGCGTCGTCGAGCTTGGCGTCATCCTCGAAACGCTGGATCAGCAACTGGGTGTTCTTCAGGTCGCTCGGCTCGTGCGCCTTGGTATAGATGGCGCGGAAGATGCCGGACGGATTGGGCGTGAATTCCGGCACCGGCGCGTCCTTGGTCCGGTGCATGAAGTTGAGGAAGTGGAAATCCCACTTGATCTGCTTTTCCAGCTTGCCGGTCTGCATGTTGCGGTACTTCCAGTAGAACGGCGAGATGATCGCGCCATCGCCCCAGTTCACACCGTACTTGTAGTTCCAGGCCAGCTTCTCGCCGGCGCGCGGGTCCTTGGCGTCCGGCTCCTCGGGGAAGGGGCGGCCGGCGACGTAACCGGAAATCATGTCGCCCGCCTTGGCACCCAGCTTGGTCTTGTTGAGATTGGCACGCGTCGCGTCGACATAGCCCTTGTGCACCGAGAACTGGGTGGTCGCGCCGACCTTGATCTCGAACTGGCCTTCCTTGATCAAACGATAGACGCCGGCCCCGAGCACGTCCTTGAACTGGTCGACGTTGCCCTTGTTGATGACGGCCCCCGGCTTCAGGCCCGGAAAACTCGGCATGCCGGCCTTGTAGGGATTGAACGAATTCTCGACGTCGGCCTCGGTGGCGGCCAGCGCGCTGCCGGTCAGGCCGGCAACGCACAATGGCAACAATACTGCGGCAATTCTTTTCATGGGATGTCTCCTTGGGTAATCAGAACTTGTAGTTCAGCTTGATGAACAGGTCGTTTTCCTTGAATGCGGCACCGATCGGGCCGGCACGGAAGCGGCCGAGCGGCTCCATGCCATTCAGGCCGCGGGAATAGGCGGTCATCGGATCAGCATCGCCGTTGGGAGCGGTGAACGGAGCGAACGGGTTGCAGGCGCGGCAATCGTCGAATTCCCAGCGGTCTTTACCGGAGGCCAGCTTGTAATTGGCACCGACCGTCAGCTTGAGATCGTTGGTGACGTTCCACTCGACCTGCGGCGCCATTGCTGTCGCCCGGGCCTTGAAGTCATGGGCGAAGATGATCTGCGGACTGACCGTACCGTTCTTCATGAAACCCTTGATCAGCAGGGTGCCGATGAAATTGTTCTCCCAGTCCGGCATGCCGTAGGGACCGAGGGAACCGCGCTCCCATTCGTGGTCGAAGATGTGCTGGTAAAACAACTGGCCGGAGATCAGCGTCGTCGAGGTTTCACTGATGAAAGGAATGAAAGTCGGCCGATCGACACCGATGACCGCACGGAACACGCGATTCTTCGAGTACAGCTCCGGCTTCGCCGTGTTGGCGAATTCCTCGCCATCGGTGAAGGCTGCTTCAACGCGCACCGCCGCGTTGGCATCCGGCACCTGGAAGTCCATCGAACCGCCGAGCAGATTGACCCGCGGATAATGCATGTCGAAGGAAATCAGGTACGGCCAGGCATTGCGATACTCGCCGGTAAACGAATTGGTTGCCCGTTTGCCACCATGCAGCGACGGCAGTTGCGAGCGGTAGGTCAGCGCATTCAGCGAGAAGGACAGGCCGCCCTGGGTCACCCCTTCGTATTTGACGCCGAACTGCGTGTTGGAGAGGCTCCAGCTCGGCAGATGGACTTCGTTCAGACCGATCTGGCCAGGACCGAAATTGGTGGCCAGCAGCGTACCCGGTGCCACATTGGCGAAGTTGGCGACGGTACCGCCGTTATCCCAGAGGTTGGCCATGCCGCGGAAGAAGCAGCCGGCATCAAGGATGGCGTTGGGCGAGCCACACTGGCCGAGGTTGTTCGGGCGGAACTTGTCGAAGTTCCAGACGAACTGCAGGTTGCGGTCCTGCATCGTGTCGCTGGCCCCCATCCGGTACTCGACCTGGGCGATCCACATCGGGATGCGGATATCGGACAGTTCGTCGTAGATGTTGTTGCGGGAGAAATCGACCGGGTTGATCACGTCGAGCACGCGAAACAGGTCGGTACGGCCCCAAACCACCTGCTGCTTGCCGACCTTGACGAAGAGGTCCTTGCCGTCGCCGAGACTGAAGGTTTTGCGGACGTAGAGTTCGCGGATGAAATCGAGACGGTCATTGAATTCCGGCGCTTCCAGCTCGGATAGCTTCTGGTCGCCATAGCCGCCGAAATCGCGGCAACCGCGCTTGTCCTCGTCGCAGGGGCGAACCGGCACGGCGAAGGCGACGCCGCCATTGGTCTTGTGCCAGCGATCGCCGAGGATGCGCAAGCCATCGTTAGGATTGTTGGCACCGTAGCTATCGACAAAGGCGTTGTTCACCAGGCCGAACGCGCCGTTCACCAAGGAGTAAGTCACCGGCCCGGCGCCCCAGGGGCTGGTGACCAGACCGCCAGGGGTCGTCGACTGCGTGGTGATTGAGCCACCGGCCTTCTTGCCGTATTCGTCGCTGTTCATGCGATAAACGCCATCCCAGCTGCCGCGCATGATGCCGTGGACGGCCCAGCCGTTAGCCGCCTTCTTGTCGAACTCGGCCTGCAGCGTGTTGCGGAACTTGGCCAGGCCGGCGTGCTCGCGATTGACGGTATGGTTCTCGTAGGTCACGTCGACCTGCCAGGGCGAGGGATCCTCGCCCAGCGCCGGCAGATCGTCAGCCCATGCCGGCATGGCACAGGAGATGGACAGGGCAGCCACGATCGGCGTCAATCGCCGGCTGCTATTCGGAAATGTCTCCATGGATATTGCCCCCAATGGTGGTTTGGTTTCAGGACTGCTGTTCCCCTCCGGTCTTTCCGGAGTGTTGTTAATCGTTTTCCAGCACTCCGTCCTCGTCGTAGTGGATGGCGGTCACGAATTTCGGCTTGAAGACCACACACCACGACGGCACGATCAGCACGGCGGCGATCGCATTGACGATGAGCATGAAAGAAAGGAGGACGGCGGCATCCGACTGGAAGCGCAGGTCGGACATGAAGATCCACATGACGACGCCGGCGATCAGCGTGACAGCGGTGAAACTCACCGCCGAGCCGGTGGTCGCCACGGCCTTGATCACTGCCTGTTTCATGTCGCGCAGGCGAGCGAATTCCTCGCGGATGCGGTCCATGAAATACACTGCGTAGTCGATGCCGATGCCGACACCGACAGCGATCACCGGCACCGTATTGACGTTGATGCCGATGTTCAGGGCGCCCATGTAGGCGTAGGTCATCACCGTCGCGAACAGCATTGGCAGCACCATCAGCCAGCCGGCGTGCAGCGAGCTGTAATAGACCATGACCAGCACGAAGGCGAGGATCATGACCGCCGGGATGATGATCATGTGATCGGTGTGCAGCGCCTGGTTGCCGGCCGCCGTGACGCCGATGATGCCGCCGCCGAGTTCGATGTGCAGGCCGGGCACTTCCGCCTCGATCTTGCGGATGCCTTCCTCGGCCAGGGCGATGACGCGGTTGATCGTCTCCGCCTGATGGTCCTTGTAGTAGAAGACCATGTTCGCTTCGTTCTCGTCGGCGTTGACGAACTCCTTCAGGGCGCCGGGAATCGGGCTGGAAGCCATGTAGGTGAACATCAGGCCGCCGATTTCATCCTGGCTGTCCGGCAATTGCATCCAGCGCGGGTCATCGTTGTGGATCAGCTTGTTCACCACGCGCAGCACGCCGGGTATGGCCTTGGTACCGCCCAGTTGTGGATCGGCCAGCATGTGCGCCTGGAAGCGTTCGATCGCCGCCATCACCTCCGGCCGCTTGATGCCGCCGGGTTCCTCGGTGCGGGCCACGACGTGCAGCTCCTCGGAGCCCGGGAAGCGCGTGTTGATCGCCGTTGTCGAGATGTTGTAGTCGTGGTCGCGATGCAGCAACGGCGAACCGGGTTCGGATTCGCCCAGTTGCACCTTGCTCACCAGGTAGGCGCCGCCGAGGGCACCGATCAGCGTCAGGATCAGGATCGAACGGGCGCCGCCCTCGGTACCGCCGGTGCGCGCCATGGCACCGGCAAGGAAGTTGCTGACGCCCTGATTGCCATTGAGGTGACTGCGTGGCGTCGGTAGCACGGTCAGCGCCAGGGGCACCATGAAGTGCACCGTGAAGATCACCGAGAAGCCCCAGAAGCCGGCGGCCAGGCCGAGCTTGTGGTTGAACGGCGCGGCGCCGAGGACGAGCACCAGAATACCCACTGCATCGACGATGATGGCCAGCGAACCGGGCCGGAACAGGGCATCGAGTGCATTGCGGGCGGCCTTCGGGCCGTCATGCACGCGCGCCAGCTCCTCGTAGTAGCGAACCACCAGCTGGACGCCGTGCGAAGTGGCGCGCGCGGCGATCAGAAAGGGGATGGGCAGCGACAGCGGCTCCAGGTTGATGCCCATCATGGCCATGAAACCGAGGCCCCAGATCGACGACAGGGCGATGCCGAGCAACGGCAGGGCGATGCCATAGAAGCGGCGGAAGTAGAGGATCAGCAACGTCGCCAGCAGGGCCAGCGTGTAGGCCAGGATCTCGACGATCTGGTGCAGGTAGGTGTAGACCCAGCCGGTCAGTACCGGATTGCCGGTAACGTGGATCTGGTGCCCCGGTCTGGCCAGTTTGGCACGCACCTCCTGCAGCGCCGTGAAAGTGGCCGGGTAGTCGATGTCGCCTTCGTTGAGCTGTGCCTTGATCAACGCCGCCTTGAGGTCGGGCGAGACGAGCAGACCGAAAATAGTCGGGTTGGCAATGACGTCCTGCTTCAGCTGCTCCAGTTCGGCGACGGTACGCGACGGCTTGAGCGGGTCGTAGTAGGACTCGGAGGCGAAGCCGCCCTGATCATCGAGGAAGACCTTGCGCGCGGTGCGGTGCGTCAGGCTGTTGACCAGGTTGTGATTGACCCCCGGCAGGTTGTCGACGCCCTGCGTCGCTTCGTGGATCAGCTTGAGCGTTTCATCGTTGAAGATGGTGCCGCGCTCGACTTCGACCGACATGACAACCATGTTGGCGCCGCCGAAGTTCTCCTTCAGGCGGTTGTAGACCTTGATGTACTCGTGGTTCTGCGGCAGCAGGTCGGAAAAGTCGGTGAAGATGCGCAGCTTGGGCAGGGCCATGCCGAACATCAGGGTGACGGCGAGGACGATAGCGAGGACGATTTTCGGATTACAGAAGATCCATTCCTCGCCCTGATGCAGGCGATGGGTGATGGCGTGGCGGAATTTGCTGACCATGGTGAGACGGGCTCCCGGATTTATTGTTGAACGGCCGTGCCGACGGTGCGCAGCAGGCCGCCGGGGCCGCCGATGACGATGGCGGCCTGGCCCGGCAGGGAGGCAGCACCGCCGAGGAACATCGGCAAGGGATCGGGATAGGGAACATTGCGCCAGACAGCGCCGTCGAGGCGGGCGACGATGCCGCCATTGCCGGCACCGTAGGGCTGCCCGTCATGCAGGAACAGGCGGTTGAGCGTCACTTGCGTGGCGTTCTCCTGCTTCTGCCAGGTCTCGCCACCGTCGCCGGTACGCAACATCTGGCCGGCGATGCCGGCGACCCAGCCTTCGTGCGCGTCATGGAAGACGGCGGCATACGGATAAAAGTCGCCGGGAATGGCCGGCCCCTTCTTCCAGGTGGCCCCGCCATCGTCGGAGCTGACGGTCAGCCCGAACTCGCCAAGGGCGACGGCACGCTGCTCGTCGACAAACTGGATGGTGGTGATCTGGGTATCTTCGCCAAGGTCGGTGATCCGCCAGGACTTGCCCTGGTCGGTACTACCGGCGATGGTCGCGTTGCTGCCGACCACCCACCAGCCGCCCTGCGGGCTGCAGGCCACGGCCAGCGGCGTGCGCGGCTGCTCGATTGCTGCCGATTGCCAGTTACGCCCCGCGGCATCGGCCGACCACACCTTGCGGTAGTGATCGATGGCGATGAAGCTCTTGTCAGCGCACACCGCAATGTCGATCAGGGATGCATGACCGAGCGCCTGGCGCTCCCAGCTAAGCCCCTGATCGCGCGATACCAGGGCCGCGCCGCTTTGCGTGCCGACGACGACGACCGAGCCGTTGCTGGCGATCGCCTGGCTGATGTCGTAACGCTGGACTGGCCGTAGCCGCTCCTTCTCGATGCCGGACATGTCCGGTGCCTGCGTGCAGGCCGTCAGGGAAAACCCAGCCAGCAGCGCAATTCCGGTGGCGAATGGACGCCCCATAACATTCCTCCTTTTTAAGACCGCCCGGTGACTCACTCACCGCACTGCCCGTGTCTCCGGCCATTCCTCGCCATGAAATACATGTCGGGAATGACTCAAAATCTCGATATTTTTATCTACTGGCAACACTATGGCGAAGGACGGCAAATACCGTCCAATACCATTTAATGCCGCCTTAAATACCTGATCGGTATGGACTCAGATCTACTCCGGCCGGCACCCACATGGCGCCGCCCGGAGCCGCGTTCAGGCTTGCTGCCGTCTAACGCCCGAGGTCCCTGGCGGTCTTTCCGCCGATTCCCCACTGCGCCTTGGGCACGTCCTGAATCCACACCCGGGTGTTTTCCAGCGGCGCGCCCAATGCCTCGGCCATGGCGGCGGAAACCTTCTCGATGAGCAGCTTTTTCTGCTCATCGGTCCGGCCCTCGATCAGGTAAATCTGCGCGAAAGGCATGTCAGTTCCTTTCCCGGTCAGACGAACTTGAGGCTGACGCCGCCCAGCGACTGGATGCGCAGACTGACGTGGTCGCCAGCCGCCACCGATACCGCCTCGGTGACGCCGCCGGAAAGGATCATGGTGCCGGCCGGGATGCTCTCGCCGCGAGCGCCGAGGTGATTGGCCAGCATGGCGATGGCGGCGGCTGGATGGCCGAGCACGGCGGCACCGGCGCCGATCGAGACGATCTGGCCGTTCTTTTCCATGACCACGCCCAGCGTGCGCAGGTCGAGCCCGGCCACCGGGACCGCCATGCCGCCCAGCGCATAACGCGACGACGAGCAGTTGTCGGCGATGACGCTCTTCAGATCGAACTTGAAGTCGCGGTAGCGCGAATCGATGACCTCGATACCGGGCATGACGAAATCGGTGGCGTCAAGCACCGCGCCGACATGGCAGCCCGGGCCGGTCAGCGCCTTCTTGAGGACGAAGACGATCTCCGGCTCGACCTTGGGATGGATCAGTTCCTTGATCTTCACCTCGCCACCGTCGGCCACCGTGAAGTAATCGACCAGAAAGCCGAAGCACGGCGTCTCGACGCCCATCTGCTTCATCTTGGCATGCGAGGTCAGGCCGCACTTGAGGCCGACGACACGATTGCCACGCGCCAACTTGCGCCGCAGGATCTCGTTCTGGATGGCATAGGCGTCGTCCCAATCCATCTCGGGATGGGCGTCGGTGATCTTGACCACGTCGTGTGCCTGGAGCTCGGCGTTTTCCAGCAGTTCGGCCAGCTCGGCGATGGTTGTGCAATTCAGTTTCATGCCAGCAGCCCCCGTTCGCGCGCCATGGTGATGGCGGTGTCTTCGATCATGTCTTCCTGGCCGCCGACCATGCCGCGCCGGCCCAGTTCGACGAGGATTTCACGGGCCGGCACGCCGTACTTGGCGGCAGCGCGCTTGGCGAAGAGCAGGAAGGAGCCATAGACGCCGGCGTAGCCGAGGGTCAGCGCGTCGCGGTCGATGCGGATCGGGAAATCCATGATCGGCACCACCAGGTCTTCGGCGACATCGGTGATCTTCGCCACATCGACGCCGGTCTCGATGCCCATCAGGCTGCACACGGCGATCAGCACTTCCATCGGCGTGTTGCCAGCCCCGGCGCCCAGACCGGCCGCCGCCGCGTCGATACGGGTGGCGCCGACTTCAATGGCGGCGATCGAGTTGGCGATGCCCATCGCCAGGTTGTGGTGGCCGTGGAAGCCGAGCTCGGTCTCCGGCTTCAGCGCTGCGCGCACCGCACCGAGACGTTCCTTGACGCCGTCCGGCAGCAGGTGGCCGGCCGAGTCGGTGACGTAGATGCAGTTGGCGCCGTAGCCTTCCATCAGCTTGGCCTGCTTGACCAGGCCTTCGGCGCTGTTCATGTGCGCCATCATCAGGAAGCCGACGGTGTCCATCTCCAGCTTGCGGGCCATGGTGATGTGCTGCTCGGAGACATCGGCCTCGGTGCAGTGGGTGGCGACGCGGATGGTGTTGACGCCCAAATCGCGCGCCATCTTCAGGTGATCAACGGTACCGATGCCGGGCAGCAGCAGGGCCGAGACCTTGGCCTGCTTCATCTTCGGGATCACGGCGCCGAGGTATTCCTCGTCGGTATGCGCCGGGAAACCGTAGTTGACCGAGGAGCCGCCCAGGCCGTCGCCATGGGTGACCTCGATCAGCGGGATGCCGGCTTCATCGAGGCCGGTGGCGATGGAGACCATCTGTTGCAGCGTCATCAGGTGACGCTTGGGATGCATGCCGTCACGCAGGGTCATGTCGTGGACGGTGATTTTCTTGCCTTTAAGTGCCATCTCTTTTCTCCTCAGGCGCGGACCGGCTCAAGCTTGAGCGTGCCCTTGATCATTTCTTCGGCGAACATCTCGGCGGTACGCGCCCCGGCGGCGGTCATGATGTCGAGATTGCCGGCGTAGGTCGGCAGGAAGTCGCCGAGCCCCTGCACTTCCATGAATACGGAAACGCGGTTGCCGTCGAAAACCGGACCGTTGACCAGGCGATAGCCCGGCACGTACTTCTGCACTTCCTTGATCATCGCGTGGATGGATTCGGTGATCGCCGCCTGGTCCGGGGCCGTTTCGGTCAGGCAATGCACGGTGTCGCGCATGATCAGCGGCGGCTCGGCCGGGTTGATGATGATGATGGCCTTGCCCTTCTTGGCGCCACCGACCTTCTCGACAGCGCCGGCGGTGGTGCGGGTGAACTCGTCGATGTTCTTGCGCGTGCCCGGGCCGGCCGATTTGGACGACACCGTGGCAACGATTTCACCGTAGGCCACCGGCTGCACGCGGGAGACGGCGGCAACCATCGGGATGGTGGCCTGGCCACCACAGGTGACCATGTTGACGTTCATCTCGCGCTTGCCGACGTGCTCCTTCAGATTGACCGGCGGCACGCAGTACGGGCCGATGGCAGCCGGCGTCAGGTCGATCATCAGCACACCCAGTTCATTGAGTTTGCGGCTGTTCTCGGCATGGACATAGGCCGAGGTCGCATCGAAGGCGATCTGCACGTTGTCGGCCAGCACGTGCGGGAGCAGGCCGTCGACGCCTTCCGCCGTGACCTTCAGGCCCATCTCGGCGGCGCGCTTGAGGCCCTCCGATTCCGGGTCGATGCCGACCATCCAGGCCGGCTCGAGAAAGGGGCTGCGCTTGAGTTTGTAGAGCAGGTCGGTACCGATATTGCCGGGGCCGATCAGCGCACATTTGATTTTCTGGCTCATGGGGTAAGTCCTTGTCGGGAGATTCAACAAATTGTGGAAACGACGCCGCCTTCGACACGCAGCGCGGCACCGGTGGTGGCCGAGGCACGGGCGCTGCAGACGTAGGCGACCAACGCCGCCACTTCAGCGGGGTCGATCATTCTTTTGAGGATGGAGGTCGGCCGGCCTTCGGCGAAGAAGCGGCGTTCCATTTCGGCGAGAGGAATGCCCTGCTCGGCGGCCAGCTTGCCGAAGAACTCGGCGACGCCTTCGGAGCGCGTCGGGCCAGGCAGCACGGCATTGACCGTGACGCCGGTACCGGCACAGCTCTGCGCCAGACCGCGGGAAACGGCGAGCTGGGCCGACTTGGTCATGCCGTAATGCACCATCTCGCCCGGTGTGTTGATGCCGGATTCGCTCGAGATGAAGACGATGCGGCCCCAGTTGGCGGCCTTCATCGCCGGCAGGTAGTGGCGCGAGACGCGCACACCGCTCATCACATTGGTGTCGAAGAAGCGCTGCCATTCGCTGTCGGCGATGGCTTCGAAGGGCGCCGGATCGAAGATGCCGAGGTTGTTCACGACGATGTCGGCCTGCGGGCAGGCAGCGAACAGCGCCGCGCAACCGGCGGCACTGGCCAGGTCGGCGGCGACACCGCTGACCCGGGCACCCGGCACCTGCTGGCGCAGGCGGGCAAGCGCTGCATCGACGCCGACCTGTTGACGGCCGTTGACGACCACGGCCGCCCCCTCGCGCGCCAGCTCGGCGGCGATGGCGAAGCCGATGCCGGCGGTCGAGCCGGTCACCAGTGCGGTCTTGTCCTTGATCTGAAAATCCATCGTCGGCCTCAGACGAAACGCACCGAGCAGCCGCCGATGCCGCCGATGGTGACGCGCAGGCTGTCGCCCTTGACCACCGGCACCATGGCGCCCATGGCGCCGGAGAGCACGATGTCGCCAGCCTTCAGCGGAATGCCCAGGCGGCCCAGCGTATTGGCCAGCCAGACCATGGCATTGACCGGATGGCCCATGGTCGCCGCGCCGGCGCCGGTGACGACGATCTCGCCGTTCTTCTCGAGCACCATGCCGCACAGACCCAGATCGACCTGGTCGATCGGTACCAGCTTGTCGCCGAGGACGAAGACGCCGCAGGAGGCGTTGTCGGCGACGGTGTCCTGGATCTTGATTTTCCAGTCGGTGATGCGCGAATCGACAATCTCGAAGCAGGCCATGACGCCGGCCGTGGCGGCCAGCACGTCGGCGGCGGTGACGCCCGGACCCATCAGGTCCTTCTTCATCAGGAAGGCAATCTCGCCTTCGGCCTTCGGCTGGATCAGCGTATCCATCGGAATGGACTCGCCCTCGTTATAGACCATGCCGTCGAGCAGGTAGCCGAAATCCGGCTGGTGCACGCCGAGCATGTTCATCACCGCGGCGCTGGTGACGCCGATCTTCTTGCCGATGACCTTCTCGCCCTTTTCCAGACGGCGCGAAAGCATCCGCTGCTGGATGTGATAGGCGTCTTCGATGGTGATGTCGAAACCGCGCGAGGTCAGCGGGCTGACCGTCTTGCCGGTGCTCAGGGCGGTGTACAGCTCGTCGCCCAGTTGTGTGATTTGTGCCTGTTCCATCGTGTTTTCCTCGAATCAGCCGGCCAGGAAATGGCCGACCAGATGGTTGAAATCGGCGCTGTGTTCGATCTGCACCCAGTGGCCGCAACGGCCGAAGACATGCAGCTGCGAATCGTCGATCCAGCGGTTGAGCGTCAGCGAGGTGCTGAGAGGAATGATCCTGTCGTCACGGCCGTGGATGATCAGCGTCTTGTGGCGGAGTGCCCGGATGTCGGCCTCGCTGCTGGCCATGGCATCGACCCAGCGCTGGCGCGGTGCCGGGAACATGGCGGCGAAGGATTCCTGGAAGCCGGGGCGGATGCTCGCCTGGTAGCGCAGTTCGGCCAATTCGTCGGTGACCAGGCTGCGGTCGTGGGCGAAGAGATCGAGCAGGCCGCGCATGGCGGCAATCGACGGTTCATAACCCCAGGCCGCATCCAGCCCCGGCGTCAGCTCGAACGGCACGCCGACGCTGCCCATCAGCACCAGCCGGCGCACCCGCTGCGGATGGCGGATGGCCAGCGCCAGGGCAATTGCGCCGCCGAAGGAGTTGCCGACCAGGTCGGTCTGCTCGATGCCGAGCGCGTCGAGCACACCGACGGCATGCGCCACCCAGCCATCGATGCCATAAGTGATGCCGGCAGGCCGCTCGGTGTAGCCGAAGCCGACCATGTCCGGCGCGATGACGCGGCGCGAGCGGGACAGTTCCGGCAGCACCAGCCGCCAGTTCGCCCAGGCAGTGACGCCGGGCCCGGAGCCGTGAATGAGCAGCACCGGCGCCCCGCTGCCGACATCGTGGCAGTTGGTGCCGATACCGCCAGCGACGATCTGGCGCCCGATTTCAGGAGAGTTGGCAGTCATCTTCGGCGCCTCTTACAGCTTGATGCAGACGTTCTTGAGTTCGGTGTAGAACTCGAGCGAATGCACGCCGCCCTCGCGGCCGATCCCGGACTGCTTGGCGCCGCCGAAGGGCGTGCGCAGGTCGCGCAGGAACCAGCTGTTAACCCAGACCAGACCGGCTTCGATCCTGCCGGCGACACGGTGGGCGCGATTGACGTCCTGGGTGAATACGGAAGCCGCCAGACCGTAGGTCGTGTTGTTGGCGCGCTTGATGACTTCCTCTTCACTATCGAAGGGCATCACCGTCGTGCACGGTCCGAAGATTTCCTCGCGGACCACGGCAGCGTTCTCGTCAAGACCGGTCCAGATGGTCGGCTGCACCCAGGCACCGTTGGCCAGTTCGCCCGGCATCTCGGGAATGCCGCCGCCGGTAACGACCGTGGCACCTTCCTCGACCGCCTTGCGGTAGTAGGAGAGCACCTTGTCGCGGTGCTCCTGGCTGACCAGCGGACCCATATTGGCCGCCGGATCGCTGGGGACACCGAGTTTCAGCTTTTCGGCACCAGCTTTCAGGGCGGCAACGAAGGTGTCGAACAGCGGGCGCTCGACATAGACGCGCTCGGTACCCAGGCAGACCTGGCCGCAATTGGAGAAGCAGGAGCGGATGGTCGCCTCGATGGCGACTTCCAGGTTTGCGTCGGCGAAAACGATGGCCGGGTTCTTGCCGCCCATTTCCAGCGATACCGGCCGGGCGCCGTCGGCGGCGGCCTTCATGATGGCGGCACCGGTGCGCGTTTCGCCGGTGAAGGTGATGGCATTGACGCCCTGGTTGGTGGTCAGGAATTCGCCGGCCGAGTTCGGGCCGAAGCCGTGCACCACGTTGTAGACGCCCTTGGGCACGCCGCAGGCATTCATCACTTCGCCGAGCAATGTTGCGGTCGACGGCGTTTCTTCGGAAGGTTTGACAACGACGGCGTTGCCGCAGGCCAGCGCCGGGCCGACCTTCCAGGTCATCAGCAGCAGCGGCAGGTTCCACGGGCAGACGACGCCGACGACACCGACCGGACGGCGCATCGCGTAGTTGATGGCGCCCTTGCCGTCCGGCGTGGCCATTTCGAAGAACTCGGTCGGCGCGTTCTTGATCACGTCGGCGAAGATCTTGAAGTTGGCGGCGCCGCGCGGGATGTCGATATGCGAAGCGAGGCTCTTCGGCTTGCCGGTGTCGGCGCATTCGGCTTCGAGGAATTCATCGAAGCGGCGGGTGATCTCGTCGGCCACCTTGTTCAGGATGTCGGTGCGCTCGACGACGGTCATCTTGCCCCACGGGCCTTCGAGCGCCGCACGGGCGGCGGCGACAGCGGCATCGACCTCGGCCTTGCCGGCTTCGTGCACCATGCCGATGACGCTGTTGTCGAGCGGCGTACGCTTTTCGAATTGCTTGCCGGTGGCGACGAACTCGCCGTTGATGAAATTCAGGATCTGTTTCATTTCCTTGTTGTCCTTGTTGGGTTTGCTGTTCTATCGATTTCAGGTCAGTCCGATGGCCGCCAGCCCGGCCCGTGCGCATTCCTCGTCCTCGCTCTCCGAGGCGCCGGAAACGCCGATGCCGCCGATCCATTCGCCGCCGTCACCGGGTACCGGCAGGCCACCGCCGAAAACGATCAGCCGCGGCTGGTTGGAGAAGCCGAACTTCATGCCGTCGTCGTGGCCGATCGCCCCCATCCAGGCCTTGGTCGGAAAGCCGAAGCTGGCCGCGGTGTAGGCCTTGTCGATGGCGATCTGGATCGAGTGGATGAAGGCGCCGGGCTGGCGCAGGAAGGCCATCAGGTTGCCGCCGCGATCGACGACGGCAACGTTGATCTTCCAGCCCCTGGCCGCCGCGAAGGCAACCGCCGCCGCACAGGCTACGGAGGCTGCCTCGGCAGTGATCCCCGGCGTGCTGACGGCGACTTGCATCAGGTCACCACCGTCAGGAAGCGGTCGTTCAGCTTGCGGTCGTGGTAGAAGACGGCCGCGCCGACTTCATCCATGGTCCACTTCGTCGGCTTCTGATCCGGATAGGCATAGTTGCCGCCGCAGAAGGTTTCAAAGCGATTGCCGTTCGGATCGAAGGCATAGATGGTCGTGCCGCGGGTGACACCGTGACGGGTCGGGCCGATGTCGATGGAAACGCGATTCATCGACATCAGGTCGGCGGCGCGCAGCACCTGCTCCCAGGTCTCGAGCAGGAAGGAAACGTGGTGCAGCTTGCCCGGTTCCGGATGACGGACGAAGGCGATGTCATGCGCCTTGGTCGAACACGACAACCAGATCGCCAGATCCTGGCTGTCGTCGAGCGCAATGTGCTCGACCAGGAAAAAGCCGAGAACGTCCTGGAAAATGGCCTGAGCCTTTTCGATGTCCGGACCGTAGAGCAAGGCGTGGTCGAGGCGGATCGGGGCGATGCCCTTTTCGGCGCTGGCGCACCAGGCTTCGGGATTGAGCTCGCCCATGTCGTTGCCGATGGCGGTCTTGTGCGCATACAGCTCGATGTCGTGGCCGGTGGGCAGCGTGAAGCGTACGCGCTCGCCGGTTTCCAGCAATTCGCCGGCCGGGATGCGCTTCGTCGCGACGCCATAGGCATTGAGATCCTTCTCCAGCTTGGCCAGCGTTGCGTCGCTATCGACCTTGAAAGCGAAGAAATCGATGCCGGCGGTATCGGCCTGGCGCAGGATCACACTGTTGTGATCGCGCTCTTCCCAGGTCTTGAAATAAACGCGGCCCTGAGCGTCGCGACCGGTTTCGATCAGACCCAGCACCTTCGAATAAAAATCGACGCTTTCCTCAATGTCGAGGACCCGCATCTGCGCGTGTCCGGGACGAAGCACTCCTGTCATTGCCATGTTTGTCTCCTCTTTTGTGATGACTGCACAAAAATCTGTGCAATCGATTTACCGTTACGATATTTACAACAAATCTCGAAGTCAACATGTTTTCTCGAGATTTTTAAACTCAACCGAAAATCCATCGTCTCGGGTAGAATTTTTCAGACTCAACCCTTACGCCAAAATCATGAATATCAGTGCCTCTGCCGAGGGTTTTCCGGCCGAACCCAAGACCCTGGTCGAATCCGCCTACCGCGCGCTGCGCCGCGACATCATCGAGGGCCATCTACCCCCCGGCGAGAAGCTGCGTGTCGAGCACCTGAAGGACAACTACGGTGTCGGCGCCGGCACCCTGCGCGAGGCGCTATCCCTGCTCATTTCCGACGCCCTGGTCGTTAGCCAGGGACAACGCGGCTTCCGCGTCGCCCCGGTTTCGCTCGAGGACTTCGGCGACATCACCCGCACCCGCGTCATGCTCGAATGCGAAGCCCTGCGCCAGTCGATCACCATGGGCGACGACGCCTGGGAGGCCGACCTGGTCGCCGCCTTCCACCGCCTGGCCAAGGCCGAGGAAAAGCGCATCGGTAGCGAAATGCGTGAGGAATGGGAGGAACGCAACCGCATCTTTCACGAGGTACTGATTGCCGCCTGTCCGTCGCGCTGGCTCAAGCATTTCCTTTCCATCCTCTACCACCAGGCCGAACGCTACCGGCGGATGTCGCTATACCTGGCGCCGATTCCACGCGATGTCCATGTCGAACACGAGGCCCTGCTCCAGGCCGCCATCGGCCGCGACCCGGAGCGCGCCACCACCCTCCTCGCCGAGCACATCCTGCTCACCTTCCGCGCCATCGAGGCAATTCCCACCGAGCAACTGAACAACAAGCTGCCCGCCTGACGCACACCGTCAGCAGGCTGCTGCGGCACCCACCGGGACCGCCTGCGGCACCCGGCAAACGTTCTTGGCCATCTTGCCGAGCACGCGCAGCGTGATATCGCTGGTCGGCTTGACCCGACACGCCAGCACACGATTCGCCGCCTCATCCTCGACGCTGACGTACTCGCGGCTCATCACCCGCTTGAAGTAAGTACCCGAGGTGATCTCCACCTTGCACACGCCGCAGCCGCCGCCGCGGCAACCGACCGGAATGCCTTTCTTGCCCAGGCGCTCCATGCCGGCCAGCAGCGACTCCTGCGGCGAGCAGCGATAGGTCTCGCCGGTTTCCTCGATCAACACGTTGAAATAGATCATGGCCGCTCCGTCGCCCACTCAGATGTTCTTGAACAGTGGACTTTTCAGTTGTTGCGAAGCATCGGCGGCGGAGAAGAACTTCTCCATGTAGATGTCGCGCTCGAACAGCCGGCCCTGGATCAACGTCGTGATGCAGGCTTCGATCATTGCCGGCGGGCCGCACAGGTAGGCCTTGTGGCCGCGGAAATCGTTGGCGAAGTGCTCCTTGGCCGCCGCGTGCACGAAGCCGCGGGCGCCTCCCCAGTCCGAGCCGTCGGGCTCATCGGAGAGCGCCGGCACGTAGGTGAAGTTGGGATATTTCTCGGCCAGCGCCCGGAATTCGGCGTCGTAATACAGCTCGGCGCGGCTGCGCTGGCCATAGACGAGGGTCATCGGCAGCGTGCAGCCTTCGCTGAGCAGATCCTCGATCATCGATTTTGGACTGGACAGCCCGGAACCGCCGGCCATGAAGATCAGCGGGACGTTGGCCGACTTCTTGACGAAGAAGCGGCCGTACGGACCGCTCAACTTCAGGGTATCGCCCACTGCCAGCTGCTCGTGCAGCCAGGTGGTGACCTGGCCGCCGGGCACGATGCGGACATTGAGTTCGATGATCTCATCGGTCTGCGGTGCATTGGCCAGCGAGAATGCACGCGACTGGCCGCCCACGGCATCGACTTCCAGGTTGACGTACTGGCCGGCCTGGAATTGCATCGCACGATCCAGCTTCAGCCAGATGCCGCGGATGGTCGGCGTCAGCGCCTCGATCCGGATCACCTCGCCGCTGTAGTCCTCAACCGGCAGGTTCAGCGAGTCGGGATCGTCCTCGATCTCCGCCTCGATCACCACGTCCGATTCGAGCCGGGCGCAGCAGGCCAGGCACTTGCCTTCCTCGCGCTCGAAATCCATCAGGGCGAAGGTCGAGGCCTCGCCGTGGTCGATTTCGCCGTCCGTCACCTGCACCTTGCAGGTGGCGCACAGGCCGTGGCAGCAGGCGTGCGGCAGGTAGATGCCGGCACGCAGGGCGGCGTCGAGGATGGTCTGCCCGTCCTCGACCTCGATCGTCTGGCCAAGCGGTTCGATGGTCAGTTCGTAGCTCATGCCGCCCCCGGATCAGAAAAAGGTGCCGTCGCCGTTCAGGCCGGGAGTCTGCAGGCGCAACACATCCTTGTGCTTGAGACCGAGCTCGGCCAGCGTCTTGTTCATGTCCGGCTGGAACGGCTTGCCGGACTTGAGCCAGACGGCCTTGGCGAAATCGACCTTGGCCCAGTCCGGGTGACGGCCGTAGGCAAAGCTCAGCCGCTGCTCGACCAGTTCCGAAAACCTGGTACTCGGCGGCAGCGCAAAAGCGAGCGGCGCGACAAACAGGAAATGGTCATCCCAGCCCACGAATAGCAGCTGGTTGCCGTGAAATTTGTCCTGCGTATCGGCAGCAGGATATTGGTAGTCATAGAGGGCCTTGACAGCCATGTTCGTCTCCTAAGTATTGTGCGGAGGGCGAGCCCGCCCCCCGTTGTTATCGATCGGTCAGGTGTTCTGCGTTGCCACGCCGCGCCAGGCGGCGAAGTTGGCCTGGTCGCCCGAACCTTCGTAATCGCAGTTATCCTTGCCGTTCTCGATGCCGCACCACTCGAGGTACTTGGCCAGGGGATCGAAGCCTTCGGCGGTGGGGTCGGTGCCTTCCGGCCAGCAATTGCCCTGATAGAGCTGATAGACCGGCAGCCAGGCCTGGATGTACTTTTCCGGCTCGGCGTCGAAGATGTGCTTACAGCCATCGGAACAGGTGTGGTACTTCTCGCCCTGGTAGTCCGACTCGCGATAGCAGATCTTGGTCGGGTCATCCGGCTCGGTGAAGAGCATCGGAATCTGGCAGACCTGGCATAGCATGGGCAAGGTATTGGCGTAAAAGCGCTCGCCCCTGTCGGCCATTTCACGCAGCTTGTCGAAACGCGGCCGGTAGTACTTGTCGAAAGTGTTCGGGTATTTGGCCGACAACCAGTCCATCTCATCAGCATTGGGCAGCCAGGTATGCAGGCCCATTGCATGCGAGTGGGTGCACAAGGTCAGCCACAGCTGGTGCGACTGATGCTCCTTGTCGACGGTGCATTGAGCGATGCAGTCGGGCACCTTGATGCCGTACTTGGCCAGGTCGTTGAACAGCGCGCCACCGTTCTGCTCGAAGTAGATTTCCCACGCTTCCTTCCAGCTCATTACGCGCTTCGGCAGCATGTAGTCCATCATCGTGGAAACCAGGCTGAGTACGCGGATGCCCCGCCAGGCCCACTTGTCGATCCACTTCTGGACGATCGGCAGGTTGTCCGGATCCTGCTCCAGCATGAACTTGATGCACTCGAGGCCCAGTGTCATGTGACGGGCTTCGTCGGACTGCGCCGAGAAGCCGAAGGTCACCGTCGCCATGTCGCCGTTGTAGGCGGCACCGGACATGAAGGGCACGAACAGCAGGTTGGTCAGCACGTATTCGAAGCTGAAACCGATGGCGATCATCCATTCGAAGGGGCCGGCGCTGAAGGCATCGTCGAAGAAGGACTTGGGCACCGACAGGTACCAGACGCGCTCGATCTGGCTGGTGGCACCGGCATGGAAGCCTTCGTAGAACTTGTTGTAGTTCGACAGGGCATGGATCTGCGTCTGAGCGTGACGTATCTCGTCGATCGACTGCATCAGGCAGGCTACGCGCGGCCCGACGCCCGGGAAGTTGCGGCCGGCCGCGGCGAAACCGCGGTGGGCAACGTATTCGAGCGGCGAAATGCCGGTCAGGAACAATTTGACCGCACTCAGGTAGCGGGCATCGGTGATGCCGAGGTGGCCGTTATTCTGGGCGAAGGCGTCGAGCACCGCGTACAGCTTGCGCTCCTTCTCGGCCTGGTATTTCCAGTAGGCATCCATGGTCAGGCGGAAGGGGTCTTCCCATTTGTCCCAGTCGTGAACCTTGATGCCCTCGAAGGTCGCTAGCGGGAACACCTTCTCTTTCGGCTGGTAAGTCGTCTCCCAATCGAGACCGCGGGTCATGTGGGCGTATTTTTCCTTGAGACCCAGTTTTTTCTTGCTGGCTTTCATATCCATGTCGGTTTCTCCTCAGTTCTTCCAGGCCAGGGTGAAGGTGTCGTCGTCTTCGTCCAGGTAGCCGGAAATGGTGATCAGGTTGACCTGCAGCTCCTGCAGGTCGAAAGCTCGGCCAATGCGTTCCTCGATGGATTCGCGACGAATGACCAGCTTGCCTTCGGCATTGATCTTGACCATGGCCGGCTGCTCGTCGAGCACGGCATGCGGGTTGTCGGCGAGGATGGACTCGACGATCGGCCGGGTGTCCTCGTTGGTTTGAAAAGCGATGAATACGGTAGACATGAAATCTCCTAGACAGCCAGGCCAAGCTTGGCGCAGCGGGTATTGAAATCGGCGGCAAGCTCGGCCAACGCCACCTCGGCCTGATCGCCGAAGGCGCGGGCGGCGATCGGCGCCAGCGCTGCGAGCGTCGCCGCCCGGTACTGCTCGACCCAGGCGCTCAACTGAGCCTTGTTCTCCGGCGATTCGGCCGCCGCCACCTTGATCTGGGCATCCACCCACTTGGCCGTTTCAGCCGACCACTCGCCCATGAAGCGGGTCATCATCGAGATGGCCGTGCCACCCTTGGCCGAGAAGTCGGCGTCGAGGAAGTCGTAAAGCATCGGATTGAGCAGGCCTTCGAGGACGAGGTTCTGGGCGACGAAAATCTCGAACCAGTCCTCCAGAACCAGCAGGTTCTCGACATGGCGGCGCATCGGCTGCCACAGGGCGCCCGACATCCAGGCTTCCTTGGCGGCATCGAGAGCTTCCGGACCGTCGAGAACGAGGCCGATGCGGGTCAGGTATTGCGCCACACCCAGGTGATCCATCGCGTGATAGAGGCAAGGCTGGGTAATCACCGTCCCGTAGCCATAGGCGCTGATATAGGAGTTGCCCATGTTGCCGCCCCACTCGACATGGCGCATCGGCACCAGGACGTCGAGCGCCGTCTGCCGCAGATCGGCCGGGATCAGATCGGCCAGCCCGCGCTCCTCGATCATGTCGAAGCTCGATTCGGCGGCTTCCTGCTGCCGGGCACGGGCGATGGTGTAGGAGCCGTAGTAGTACTGGCGCGGGTCCTTCAACGCGTACCAGTCCTTCATCACGATCTTCGTGCGCTTCTTGTCGAACAGCACGTTGTCGGCATCCCAGCTCGGCCGGTAGTGGAAGATGCTTTCCTGCTGGATGTTGTAGCTGCCTTCCTGATAACGGCTGGCCGGCTTGTCGCCGAAGCGCTTGGCGATGTGGTCGAAGGTGTGGCGCAAAGGTTTGATGGCCACGGTGCGCAGATCGATCTGCATGTTTGTCTCCTGTCGTTATTCCCGCGGGCGGGATATTTAAACTGCGTCTTCAAAGCCCTGGCGCGAGGCGTCGTTCAACCGGGAAGCCCAGTCGCCCTGACCCGAAACCGCCGGATCAAGCACGATGACCTCATTGGCCAGGCAAAACTCGTGAAAGGCCGATTCCGGCAACATCAACTCGACAGCCAGTTGCGGATCACCAATCGCAAACTCGAATTCGATGAAGCCATCCGGGCGACGGCTACAGACACGGACGTAGCGACGTCCTGTGTCAAATGTGCTGCCCTGCCTCTCTTCTTGCCCCATCTCTTGTCTCCTGAAAGCTGCTCAGCGCTCGTCGCTGACGGGTCTTTACTTATCAAGGAGCGTGCCAGTCGACCAAGCCATTGTTTACAAATGAATCAACAAAAGTGACACGGCCTTTTGCTGCGGCGCACGATTACGATCTGATGAACGAATTTCGTTTCAGTTAATTAAATGATCAACTCGGTGCCGGCCTCTTTGGCTCGTCAAAACGTCGGTGAAGCATCATGATTTCCCGCCTGTCAGCCAGTCCGACGGAAAATGGCAGCTGACATTCCCGGCCACGCGATACCCTACTGAAAACGAAACCGTGAAATAATCTCGAGAAAATTACTGACGCTCGGAGCCAATGACGCTGAATCCGGCCGCCAGGCAGCACACCACCCTATAAAGACAAGCGGACCGCCTCCAGCGCAGGCCAGGATCCCCGACCAAGAGACAAGATGACTACCATTCGTTACCCCGAATCGAACGACCTGCGCAATCTGGTCAAGTTCTGCGAGAAGGACGGCACCATCTGGCTGGCCGAGAATCGCATGGTGCTGATGCACACCTCGGCCCTTGGCGCCCTGCGCCGCGAGCTGATCGGCTCGGTCGGCAAGGAGCACGCCCGCCGCCTGCTAACCCGCATGGGTTACGCCGCCGGCGTCTCCGACGCCGAGCTGGCCAAGCGTATCCGCGGCAACCAGTCAATGCTGGATGCCTTCTTCACCGGCCCGCAGCTGCACATGCTGGAAGGCATCGTCCGCGTCACCCCGGTCGAGATGAAAATCGATTTCGACAAGGGCAGCTTCTATGGTGAATTCCTCTGGGAGAACTCCTGGGAGCAGGACATCCACCTGCGCGAACTCGGCCAGTCCGACGAACCGGTCTGCTGGTCGCAGATCGGCTACGCCTCCGGCTACACCTCGGCCTTCATGGGGCGCTTCATCCTGTTCAAGGAAATCGAATGCGTCGCCTGCGGCCACAACACCTGCCGCATCATTGGCAAGCCGCTCGAGGAATGGGAAGACGCGGAGGAGCATGCCAGCTATTTCGAGTCGGACTCGATGCTCAATCGCCTGCTGGAACTGCGCCATCAGGTTGACTATCTGCGTACCACCATCTCGCAGCAGGTGCAGACGCAACAACTGGTCGGCAATTCCGTCGGTTTCAAGCATGCCTACGACCTGGTCACCCGTGCCTCCGGCACCCAGGTCACCGTGCTGCTGCTCGGCGAAACCGGCGTCGGCAAGGAACGCTTCGCGCGCACCCTGCACCAGATGAGCAACCGCAAGCAGGGCCCGTTCGTCGCCGTCAATTGCGCGGCGATGCCCAACGACCTGATCGAATCGGAACTGTTCGGCGTCGAGAAAGGCGCCTTCACCGGCGCCCAGACCTCACGCATGGGCAAGTTCGAGCGCGCCGACGGCGGCACCCTGTTTCTCGA
>DDWF01000058.1 GCA_002345845.1 Betaproteobacteria bacterium UBA2293
GAAACCTGCCGTTAGCCCAATTCACTCAAATCGGCCAATCCTGCCATAAGACCGGTTCTAAACGAATGACTGGTTTCCGGCAGTCAAGAGGCCTCGGCAACAACCCGCTATTGAAGAATGCAGATTTTTATTCGGCACAGACGACGCTACGATTTGTGAACTCCGCGCAGATGAGCAGTAACGTATTGCCCGGTTAGTCCTTTGGCAGTAGGGCGTTGAGCTAACTCGTTCAAGATTCCACACTCGCTGGCATCGCGAGAGTCTTTGCATTGATCCCGCAGATCACGTAGTTGGCGCTCTAGTTTCTTCAGTTCGCAGATACGAGTCACAACATGGCCGACATGTTCGTCGAGCAGATCGTTGACCGCCCCGCAGTTTTCCGCTGGCGAATCCTTGAAGCGCAGTAACACCCGGATTTCGTCGAGCGTCATGTCCAGGCTGCGGCAATTGCGAATGAACGACAGCCGCTCGGCGTGGGCGTCGCCATAAATACGGTAGTTGCCTTCGGTGCGAGCGGGTTCCGGCAGCAGCCCTTCGCGCTCGTAATAGCGAATGGTTTCAACCTGGGTGCCGGTGTGGCGGGCAAGCTCTCCGATTTTCATGTTGATATGGCGACCCGTTTCTCCGTATCTGAAGTGAATCGGCCTATACCGCAATTGTAGCTGCTTGACTCTTTAGCCGCTACAGGGTTTCTAATGAGCTTGCTATGGAAAACTTCGTAAAATCAGCCAATCGTCCAAGTCCCCTCGGGGACGCTACGCCCTGTGCATGCCAGGGCGGCTGTTCTGCGCCTGTTTCATTGACCGCGGCTCCAGCATCGGCAGTTGGCGCCGGAACATCAGCGGTCTTTCGCATTCCGTCGATGGACTGTCCGACCGAAGAAAACGACATCCGCAAGGCCTTGGCCGGCATCGACGGGATTCGCGCGCTACGCTTTGAACTGTCGGCCCGCACCATCACCATCGACGCGGATGCGCTGGCACTGGAGGCGGCGCTGGCTGTGATCCGACAAGCCGGCTTCGAGCCCGAGCCGCTGAAACCCGATTCCATTTCACCGGCGGCGAGTGGCCTTGGCGATTTTGGCCGAGCGCTGGCGGCTCTGGGCTTGGCTGTTGCGGCGGAAGCCGTGTATTTCTTCGCTCCCGATACGCTGCCCTTCAGGGGGGTGGGTATGGCGTTAGCCGCTGTTGCCATCTGGCTTTCCGGGTTCTCCACCTATAGCAAGGGTTTGGCGGCCCTGCGACGTGGGCAGTTGAACATGAACGCGCTGATGGGCGTGGCTGTGACCGGCGCATTCCTGATCGGGCAGTGGCCAGAGGCGGCGATGGTCATGGCCTTGTACGCCATTGCCGAACTGATCGAGGCGCGCTCCGTGGATCGAGCCCGCAATGCGATCAAGAGCTTGCTGGCACTGACGCCGGATACCGCCGAAGTTCGACAAGCCGATGGGCAGTGGCACGAGGTGCCTGCTGTGCAGGTCATGCCTGGGGCGATGGCGCGGGTCAAGCCAGGCGCGCGCATTCCACTGGACGGTCGGGTGACGGCGGGCAGCAGTGCGGTGAATCAAGCGCCAGTGACCGGCGAGAGCATTCCAGTCGACAAGGCGATCGGCGACCTGGTCTTCGCCGGCACCATCAACGAGACCGGCACCCTGGAGTTCGAGGTCACGGCCACGGCCGACAACACCACGCTCGCCCGGATCATCCATGCCGTCGAACAGGCCCAGGAGGCGCGGGCGCCGACCCAGCGTTTTGTCGACCGCTTCGCGGCGATCTATACGCCAGCGGTTTTTTTCATCGCGCTGGCGGTGGCTGCGCTTGGCCCCTGGCTGTTCGGCTGGGGCTGGACACAGTCGATCTACAAGGCACTGGTGTTGCTGGTCATCGCCTGTCCTTGCGCGCTGGTGATCGCCACGCCGGTGACCGTGGTCAGCGGGTTGGCGGCGGCCGCTCGGCGCGGCATCCTGATCAAGGGCGGCGTCTACCTCGAAGAGGCCCGCAAACTGCGCGCGATTGCTCTGGACAAGACGGGAACCATCACCGAGGGCAAACCACGGTTGGTTGCCACCGAAGTGTTGCCATCGGCGGTGCCGGAAGCACAGGTGCTCTCATGGGCGGCGACCCTGGCCGGGCATTCCGACCACCCGGTGGCGAAGGCGATTGCCTCAGGCCTGAATCTGCCGGAAAACGGCCTCACCGATTTCGTTGCGCTGCCGGGGCGCGGCATCGAAGCTCGCACGGATGGCCAGCAACTCACATTGGGCAACCACCGGCTGATCGAAGATCGGCGTCTATGCAGTGCCGAAATCGAGGCCCGACTGTATGCTCACGAAGCGCAAGGCCGCAGTGTGACGCTGCTGGCATCCGAACAGCAGGTGCTGGCGATCTTCGCGGTGGCTGATACGATCAAGGAAAGCTCTCGGGAAGCATTGAAGCAACTGCACCGGCTTGGCATTACCTCCGTGATGCTGACGGGCGACAACAGCGCAACGGCCAGCACGATCGCCAAGCAGGCGGGTATCGACGATGCACGCGGCAACCTGCTGCCCGAGGACAAACTGGCGGCTATCGAAGAATTGCAGCGCCGCTACGGCGCGACGGCCATGACCGGCGATGGCATCAACGACGCGCCGGCCCTGGCGCGCGCCGATATCGGCTTTGCCATGGGCGCCGCCGGCACCGACACCGCCATCGAAACCGCCGACGTGGCGCTGATGGACGATGATCTGCGCAAGCTGCCGACCTTTTTACGCCTGTCGCGCACCACCGCAGCCATCCTCACCCAGAACATCGCGTTCGCGCTGGGGATCAAGGCGGTGTTCATCGCCCTGACCTTCACCGGCCAGGCGACCATGTGGATGGCGGTGTTCGCAGATATGGGCGCGAGCCTGCTGGTGGTGTTCAACGGCCTGCGGTTGCTGCGCAGATGAGTGTGTCGACGACCTCCATCTGTTTGTCCTATTCCTGTCACTGCCAGTCAGAGGATACGTCCTTGGAAGCGGAGAATTACGATGTCTGTTGATAGCGCTCGCGCGAGTGCTACCGCCATTGCCTGGCGCTGGTGG
>DDWF01000019.1:0-1594 GCA_002345845.1 Betaproteobacteria bacterium UBA2293
AGTTTCACTGATACGGATAGGCAAGTATTGAACCCTCGCTACAGAGGGAGTGGAGCGAAGGAGCCGTGCCGGGAAACCGGTGCGGCTTTTTTGCGGGCGCACTGAAAGTCGACCTCTCCAGCCAGTCTCTTAATGTATTACTATTGTCTTATGCAGCAAGGCCCGCACAGCACCAAATGGGGTAAGATTCCCAAGTGAATATTGATACCCGACGCCCCTTTTCCTTCCTGACCGAATGGTTGCTGCTCGGCGCGGCATTGCTGGTGCTGGGGGGGTTTGTCGCCTATTCACTGTTTGTCGAGCACTCAGCCATCGGCCAGCGCGAGGAGGAGCGACTTGCCGCTCAGGTAAAAGTCATCCATGACAACCTCGGGCGCCAGCTCATGACGATCAACCGTGCGCTGGCTAACCTGCGCGCGGAATTGCCGGTCTGGCAGAAGGAAAAAGGCGGCATGCCCCTGGCCAGTCGCCGTCTGGGCGCCTTCACGGATGCCCTGCCGGGCGTACGCACCATGCTGATCATCGATGCCGCCGGCACTGCCCGTGCATCGAGCCGCCCGGAATTTATCGGGATGAACTTCAGCCATCGCGATTACTTCAAGGCGGCGCGGGACAACCCGGACCCGGACACGCTCTATGTCAGCCCGCCCTTCAAAAGCGTGCTGGGACCCTATATCCTCAGCGTGACCCGCATGATCGCCGGACCACAAGGTGAATTTGCCGGCATTGTCACCGCCGCCCTCGACCCCGAGGAATTCAAGATCCTGCTCGNNCATGGCAGCGGCACCCTGTTCATGATGCTCCCCGATCAGGAAGAAGCGGCAGGCATGGACCTGACAGCATCCGATTCGCTGTTCTCCAGGCATATGACAAGCGGAAGGTCGGGAACGGTGCTGACCGGCACCAGCCATGTCATGGGCGAGCAGCGCCTGGTGGCGCACCAGACCGTTGATCCTGCCGGCCTGTTCATGGACAAGGAACTGATTGTTGCGGTCTCCCGCGACAGGGATGTTTTGTATGCGCCGTGGTGGCGCGAAGCTCAGGTGCGCGGCGGCTTGTTCGGCCTGTTGCTGCTGAGCTCGGCGTTCGGCCTGCACCTGCTGCAGCAACGCCGCCGGGAAGCCATGCAGGAAGCCGCTGCGGCTGAAACCGCACTCAAGGAGAAAAGCGTCGAGCTGGAACGCTTTTTCAATGTAACCCTCGACCTGCTGTGCATTGCCGATATCGACGGCCGTTTCAAGAAGCTTAATTCTGCCTGGGAGGCCAAGCTGGGCCATACAAGAGCCCGCCTGGAAAGCGCAGGTCTCATCGATTTCGTGCACCCCGATGACCGGGACACCACCCGGACGGCGCTGGCGGATCTGGCTGCAGGCAAGCCAGTCGTCAATTTCACCAATCGTTACCGCCATGCCAATGGTGACTACCGCACCATCGAGTGGCATGCCACCCCGCAAGACAAGCTGTTCTATGCTGCCGCCCGCGACGTCAGCGATCGCAAGGCGATGGAGGGGGCGCTGATCGAAGCCAAGCTCGCCGCCGAAGCGGCCAGCCAGGCCAAAGGCCAGTTCCTCGCCAACATGAGTCACGAAATCCG
>DDWF01000019.1:1695-3952 GCA_002345845.1 Betaproteobacteria bacterium UBA2293
CTTCTCCAAGGTCGAAGCCGGCAAGATGGTTCTGGAAGACGCCCCCTTCCGCCTTGACCAGTTGCTGCGCAATCTTTCCGTAGTGGTGTCGACTGCCGTCGCCCGCAAAGACGTGGAAGTCCTGTTCGATGTCGGCGCTGACATTCCCCGCGTGCTGAAAGGTGATTCGTTGCGCCTGCAGCAAGTGCTGCTCAACCTCGCCGGCAACGCCATCAAATTCACCGAGCATGGTGAAGTGGTGCTGAGCGTACGCAGCCTGGACAACCCGGCGGAACGGGTGCGCATCGAATTTGCGGTGCAGGACAGCGGCATCGGCATTGCCACCGACAAGCTGGAAAGCATCTTCGCGGGATTCATCCAGGCCGAAGCCTCCACCGGCCGGCGTTTTGGCGGCACCGGACTGGGGCTGGCGATCAGCCAGCGGATGGTGCGGCTGATGGGCGGCGAACTGACGGTCGACAGCACGCCTGGACGCGGCAGCCGCTTTTCCTTCATTCTCGAATTTGCACGTAGCGACACGGCTGGCGTGACCGAGGCGGCGTTGCGCCGCAGCGAGACCATGCAGCCCCATCCGCTGCGCGTGCTGATTGTCGACGACAATGCCACGGCCCGTGCCGTGCTTACTGAAACCATGGCGCGCCTCGGCTGGCAGGCCGACACCGCCGTGGATGGCGCCGCCGCACTCGCGCTGCTGAATGGCAGCGACGCCGACGGTCAATCACGCTACGATGCGATTTTTGTCGACTGGCAAATGCCCGGCATGGACGGCTGGGAAACGGCGCAGCGCATTCGCGCGATGCGGCAGGCCGGCCAGGCTCCCGTCATCATCATGATCACGGCGCACGGCCGGGAAGTGCTGGCTGAGCGGCTTGAGTCGGACAACAATCCGCTGAATGGCTTCCTGGTCAAGCCGGTCACCGCCTCGATGCTGTTCGATGCCCTGGCCGACGCCAGTGCCGGCCACGCCACGGCCCTCGACCGACGCTCCAGTAACCGGCCGCAAGCGGTTCCCCTTGCCGGTTTGCGCCTCCTCGTCGTGGAAGACAATCTGACCAACCAGCAAGTGGCCCGGGAACTGTTGACGCTGCAGGGCGCCCAGGTTGACGTGGCCGGCAATGGTCGTCAGGGCATCGATCGGGTCGCTGCCGCCGCGCGGCCGTACGATGCCGTGCTGATGGACCTCCAGATGCCCGATATGGACGGCTTCGAGGCCACGCGTATCCTGCGCGGGCGCATGGGCCTGCGGCAGTTGCCGATCATCGCCATGACTGCGAACGCGCTGCCCGAGGACCGCGAAAAATGCCTGGCTGCCGGCATGAACGACCATGTGGGCAAACCCATCAACATGAAAACCCTGGTCGCCGTGCTACTGCGTCATTGCGGCCGCCCGGCGACGGCCAAACCCGTCGCGCCATCCCCCGCCCCCATCCTGCCACTGCCGGAGCTGCCGCCGGGCTTCGCGCTGGCCAACGCACTGGAGCGGCTCGGCAACAATCGCGAAACGTTTGTCAGGATGCTGGGCATCTTCAAGCTGGATCAGCACAGCCTGCGCGAGCACCTGCTAGAGGCTCTCCAGCAGCATGATCTGGCCAGCGCGGCGCGCGAATTGCACACCCTCAAGGGACTTGCCGGTACCCTGGGCGCCAGCGCGCTGGCTGATTTTGCCCGCAACGCCGAAGCGACAGTCAAGGACGGCAGCGACCATGCCGCCATCGACGCCCTGCCGGCGCGACTGGCGGCCGCGCTGGACGAAACACTGGCGGTACTGGAAGGCGTTGCCACGCTGTTCGCTCCCGCCCTGAAAACCGGCCCGGCGGAGCCGCGCGCCGATGACACCGCACTTCTCGCCGCACTGGAAAACCTCGAAGAGCTGCTCGCCAAGCGGAACCTGCGCGCGCTCGATGTGCATGGCGCCTTGCAAAATGAGTTTGGCCCCATGCTCGGCGCCAAGCTGACCCCGCTCAATACGGCCATCGCACAGATGGACTTCTCCGCCGCCCTGGCCGCCAGCCAGTTGCTCAGGAACACCCTTACACCATGATGACCCCGCCCACCGGCCCCCGCTCCGAACCGCCCGCCCTGGACATTTTGCCGCCCTGCCCACGCCTGCTGATCGTCGATGACCAGCCCATCAACATCCAGGCGCTCTACCAGGCGTTCCAGGACGATCACGAAGTATTCATGGCCACCAGCGGCGAACAGGCGCTCGATTTCTGCCGCCGCGATCCACCCGACCTGATCCTGCTCGATGTGATGA
>DDWF01000026.1:0-859 GCA_002345845.1 Betaproteobacteria bacterium UBA2293
TTGCCGAAATCCAGATGCAGTACGAGGAGCGTGACCGCGCCCCGCAGGTGACCGATGTCACCCAGCTGGATGCCAGCCTGATCGAAGTGGTCACGGAAGACGATCAGCACATTGTGAGCGTACATTTCCATGGCCTGCTGAGCGAAGAGGCCGGTGCCACACCCGCCCCCTTCGGCGAGATCTGGCATCTGACCAAGCCGGTCAATGGCAGCCGCGGTTGGCTGGTGGCAGGCATCCAGCAGCTCGCCTGAGCCCGCCGCGTGCTCGAAGCCGCGCTGCTGGCCGGCCTGAATCATCTGCTACAGGGGTCGGGTTGGGCAATTGCCCGCCTGACCCCCTTTGCCGGGCGCCGGGCGCGCTTCGAATTGCCGCCGTTTCATCTCGAACTGTGCGTCGCAGGCGACGGCCTGTTCGAATTGTCAGCCGACCCGGGCAAGCCTGATGTCGTGATCAGC
Source organism: Betaproteobacteria bacterium UBA2293 (assembly GCA_002345845.1). The sequence continues at coordinate 456 of DDWF01000026.1, forward strand.
CTGCCGGCCGAGACGCCCTTTCTCTTGCCGCAGGGACTCGCCAAGGTGGTATCCGTTGCCCATGTCGTCGGCAATGCAGAATTTGCCACCGAGCTGTCCTTCATCTTTCGTCGCTTGCGCTGGGATATCGAGGAAGACCTCTCGTCCATCGTCGGCGACATTGCTGCGCACCGCATGGTGCAAGGTGCCAATCATCTGGTCGCCTGGCATAAACAGGCGGCGACACATTTTGCCCAAAACCTTGGCGAATACCTCGTGTACGAGAACCCGCTGCTGGTCGCGACCGGAGAGTTTGTCGCCTGGCGCGATGACATCAGCCGTTTTGGCGCTGACCTGTCAAGACTTGAAGCCAGGGTGGCGGCGCTCGCCAAACCTTAACAGACACCGCAGCGTTTGCGCCGGGC
>DDWF01000026.1:909-1419 GCA_002345845.1 Betaproteobacteria bacterium UBA2293
GGCGAAGGGGGGCGGGCGTCTTGATGACCGCCCTCAATCCCCGCCAACATCCTCCAGCACCAGCAGTGCGGACAGCCCTTCGGCATCCGGCAATCGCACCGCCCGGACGGTTGCATTCAGCCAGCGCGTTCCGCCGGTCGGTAGCACGAGGCCGAGGCGCAGGCGCTGCGCGCCGCCTTCCTGTTGGTCCTGGATTATTTTCTTTAATGGGTATTTATCTGCTGGCAACGTAACGCCATTTGCATCCAACCAACGCAAGTTGAGGTTTTCCAGACGCTCACCCAGCAGCGCAGAGGCATTCAGCAGGCTTGACGCTTCACTGTTGGCAAGCTTGATCTCTCCTGCGGCATCAAGCACCAGCACAGCAAAAGGCAGGGCCGCGAAAACAGCGTGAAAGCTGTCGGCTGCCCTGCGGCGCGCAGCCTCGGCCGCCATGTATTCGCTGATGTCCTCCTTCACTGCCATGAAATTGGCGATCCTGCCTTCCGCATCGAATACCGGCGAGATCGA
>DDWF01000026.1:1464-2887 GCA_002345845.1 Betaproteobacteria bacterium UBA2293
GATAGGCTTCGGGCGAGGTTTCCCCGGATTTGAGCAGGCGCGGATTCTGCCCGACCGCCTCGTTGACAGCGTAGCCTGTGGTGGCAACGAATTTCGGGTTTGCGTAAACGATTCTTCCCTCGGCATCGGTGACGATGATCGTCGCCGGGCTTTGCTCAAGCGCGTGCATCAGTAATCGCTGGCGTTGGCTGGCGCTGGTGTATTTTTCCCTGGAGAGCGCCGTAGCGACGCGTTTGGCGCTGGTCTGCGCGCGCGCGCGGGCTTCGCTGTCCTTGAGCCAGGCACGCAGCGTGTTGGTCGACACCCCGTACTCGCGCGCCAACTCCAGCAGCGGCGTGTTGCCTTCGCGCATGAGGGCGACAACCTGTTCCTTGATTTGTTTGTTGTGTCGCATTGCCAGTCCAGAATTCACTTGGCCAATTCTAATACAGCAGCCGTTCCTGCCCCATCAGACCACACTAAGGAATCGCTGATCAAGTCCGTCGCACCGGCGTAAGCCGGTGTCCAGCTTGTTGATTTTCNNCGGAATGACGAATCTGGACTTGATCTGCATTTCCCTAACCAACGCCAGGCATGGTCAGAACGGCGCCAGCCGCCAAACCAGCGGCAAGGCAATCAGTGCCCCAAAAAACACCACGACGTGAAACCATGACCACCAGCGGTACTTGGTCGCCAGTTTTCCCGGGTCGATGTCCGATATCAGATAGAAACGGCCATCTTCCGGGCGCTGCATCACATGCAGTTCACTGGAGTTGTGCAACTCGCGGTGACTGGCGGCAACCTCGCGCTTCGCCTGCAGACGGGCCAGCCCCCATTCCTCAAGGTCAATCCGGCCATCCTGGTTCAGGTCAAAACGCTGGAGGAGTTCGCCGGGCCGCGTCTTCCATTCTGCCAGCAGGTGCTTGACGTCTTCGCCGGCATTCAACTCGATGGCGACGCTACCCAGCGTCGCAAACTGCCCGAGCACGTAGATTTTCTGCCGCTCGGTGAATAGCCATTGCGTAAAACGCCGCTCACCCAGTGTCCATTGGTCTTTTCTGGAGACGAGCATCTCGGCGCCAACCGGGTCCACCAGACACTCCCCGGACCCATCGTCGAGGATGAAAGAGGCCTCGCTCTCCCCCTGGCTTTCCAGGGTCCATTTGTTATCGCTGTCGCGGTGTTCAATCCGATAGCGATACCACAGGCAGGGTAGATGGTTTGCCGGGCTGATCACTGGCTGCCCGCCGAGCGGCTTGCCAATGCCGATCAATTCCGCATAGCCCTGCGCCGCCGAGGCGATTCGCGAAGTCGGCGTGTCGGCCACGGCGCGCGCACGGCGCCAGGCGGAAATCCAGGCAATCAGGCTGAGCGGGGCCATCAGCGCCACACAGACAAACATACCGAGGCGCGACTCGGTCTGGAAACCGATGATCAGCAGGAT
>DDWF01000290.1 GCA_002345845.1 Betaproteobacteria bacterium UBA2293
CAGCAGGGTCTTGCCCGTGCCGGGCGGGCCAACCAGCAACACACCTTTCGGGATGCGCGCCCCGAGCCGTCCATACTCCTGCGGATTCTTGAGGAAATCGACGATCTCAACCAACTCCGCCTTGGCTTCATCGACGCCAGCGACATCGGCAAAGGTCACGCCAGTGTTCTTCTCCATGAACACCTTGGCGCGGCTCTTGCCAATGCTCAGGAAGCCACCCATGCCCTGCTTCTCGGCGAAGCGGCGGAACAGGAAGAACCAGACGCCGAAGAAGGCCACCGCCGGCAGAATCCAGGAGAGCACATCACGTAGCCAGGTGCTTTCCACCACTCGCGCGTAGGACACATCGTATTTCGACAGCTGCTCGGCCAGGTCGGGTTCGACGCGGGTGGCCACGATGGAGGTCTTGCCCCGGCTGTCCGGTGATTTCAGGCGCCCGGTAACCGTGCGGTCCGACACCAGCACTTCGGCGACGCGCCCCTCGGCCAGCGCCTTCTCGAATTCGCTGTAGGGCACGGGCTCGACGGTCTTGGCCGCCTGCCAGTAGTTCTGCAGCGTCAGCAGCAACAGGCCGGCGACGATCCAGTAGCCAATGTTCCATTGATCTTTCTTTTCCATGGGCAATGTTCCTCGCAAGTCGTGCCGCTAGAGAATGGGGGTGAACAGACGGGCCACCCCGTCGCGCAAGCGGATGGCCAGCGGGCGGGCGCGCAACGCCATGGCCGATATCTCGTTCGATGCATCACGGGCGGCATCAAAAAGGGATTCCAGCCGCGTAGACAGCGCGGTGTCGTACACCTCCACATTGAACTCGAAGTTGAGGCGCAGGCTGCGCGCATCCCAATTGGCCGAACCCAGGCAGCACCACTGGCCGTCTATCAGCATCAGCTTGCTGTGGTCGAACGGGCCAGGCCGTTCGAAGATGCGTACACCGTGCTCCAGCACCTGCCAGTAGTGGGCGCGCGCGGCCCATTGCACCGTGGGATGGTCGCCGTTTGCGGGCGTCAGCACCTCGACGCGCACGCCGCGCAACGCGGCCGTGCTCAGCGCCGCGATCATCGGCTGATCGGGCACGAAGTAAGGTGTCCAGATGCGCACCGAATGCTTCGCCGCGCTCAAAGCGCCCATGAAGGTCCAGCGCATCCTGTCCAGGGCCTCATCGGGACCGGCCTCGATGCCGCGCGCCCAAGAGGTTCCTTGCTCATCAGCCGTTGCGGGCGGTTCGCCCCAGAAACCCTTGCTGAGCCGCTCGCCCGTGGTATCGCACCAATCATCGGTGAAGCACCGCATCAGATGCGCAACCACCGGCCCGCGCAGACGAAAGTGCAAATCGTGACAGGCCTGCTCCGGCGCATCGGGCCGCCAATACGGGCTGAAGATGTTCATGCCGCCGGTGAAACCCGTCTCGCCATCGATCACCAGCAGCTTGCGGTGATTGCGCAGATGCGCGGCATGCAGGCGCGCGGGAATCAACGTCGGGTTGAACGTCGCCGCCGGAACGCCGGCGCGCTGCAAGGCGCGGTAGGCGCTGCGGGGCGTCCAGCGGGCATACACGTCGTCGATCAGCACCCGCACTTGCACGCCTCGCTCATGAGCCCGGCGCAGCGCATCGACGAACTGCGCCCCGATGCCTTGGCTGTCGAAGATGTACGAAGCCAGCGCGACGCTGTGCCGCGCCGACTCGATGGCAGCGAGCATGGCCGGGTAGGCCTGCTCGCCATCGACAAGCGGCTCGATGCGGTTGCCGCCGGTCAGCGACTGGCCGGTGGCGCGTCCCACCAGGTGGGCCAGACCGGCAAGCGGCGGCGATACAGCCTCGGGCATCGTAGGCGCGAGGTCCTGCCGAACAGCAGGATCTGCCCCCGGAAACAGCCGCCGCGCCCGCCGCTGGTAACGGTTGATGCCGAACAGCCCATACAGCAGCGAACCGCCCAGCGGCAACAGCGCGATCAGCAGCACCCACAGCGTGGCCGATCGAGGGTCACGCTTGTAGATGACCGCGTGCCCCGCTGTGGGGATAGCGACCGCCAGCGACACGAGGGTGGCTGCCCATGTCAGCCCGTTGGGGTCGGACACGACAGCCTCCCCATGACTCAAGATTCGCCGCCCGCTGACTTCTTCTTGCGCGCAGGCTTGCTCGCGTCGCTCGGCGGCGTCTCGGCCGCGTTCGCGGCATCGGGCTTCTCAGGCTCGGCCGGCTTCGCGGGTGGCTCCTGGCGCTCGAAGACCACCCGTTCGGCCTTGTCGTCCCAGCGGGCGCTGGCGTGATCGGCCTTGCCGATACCGCCACCCAGCATCTCGCGCGCCAGTGCCGTCTCCAGCTCGCTGCGGATCAGCCGCTTGAGCTCACGCGCGCCGAACTCGGGCTTGTAGCCTTCCTCCGCGAAGTGATCGATCAAGGTCTGATCGAAGGTCAGCGTCACGCCCTGGCTGGCGGCGTTGCGGGCCACACGATCGAGCTGCAGGCCGACGATATGGCGGATCTCCTCCTTGCCCAGCGCATGGAAGACGATGATTTCGTCTATGCGGTTGAGGAACTCGGGGCGGAAGTGTCCGCGCAGCACGTCCATCACCTCGAACTTGGTCTTCTCGTATTCCTCGCCGGCGGCGCCACGGGCCTTCAGCCGACGCTGGATGATGTCCGAGCCCAAGTTCGAGGTGGCGATGATGATGGTATTGGTGAAATCCACCACCCGGCCCTTGCCGTCGGTGAGCCGCCCGTCGTCGAATACCTGCAACAGGATGTTGTAGACGTCGGGGTGCGCTTTTTCGATCTCATCGAGCAACAACACGCTGTAGGGTTTGCGCCGCACTTTCTCGGTGAGCTGCCCCCCCTCGTCATAGCCCACATAGCCCGGAGGCGCGCCCACCAGGCGTGCCACGGTATGGCGTTCACCGTACTCGGACATGTCGATGCGCAGCAGCGCACCTTCATCGCCATAGATCGACTCGGCCAGCGCCTTGGCGAGTTCGGTCTTGCCCACACCCGTCGGCCCGAGGAACAGGAAGGTGGCCACTGGCTTGCCGCCTTCGCGCAGGCCCGCGCGCGCCAGACGCACGGCATCGGCCACCGCGCGCACCGCTTCGTCCTGGCCCACCAGGCGCTCGTGCAGCCGCTGCTCCAGATGCAGCAGCTTCTCGCGTTCTTCCACCGTCAGCTCGTTGACCGGAATGCCGGTCAGGCGCGAGACGATCTGCGCGACATGCTCGGCTTTGACTTCGGCGCTGCCCGAGGCGCGCTCGCGTTCCCATTCCTCGACAAGCTTCTTGAGTTCGGCCTCTTTGGTCTCGATGTGCTTGCCCAGCTCGGCGGCCTTGTCGTACTGCTTGCGCGAGGCCACATAGTCCTGCTCACGCCGCAGCTGGTGCAGTTCGGACTCCAGCTCTTGTACGGCCACTGGGCGGGCCGTGGCCGACAGTTTCACACGCGCGGCAGCCTGGTCGAGCAGGTCGATGGCCTTGTCAGGCAAAAAGCGGGCGGTGATGTAGCGGTCGGACAACTCGGCGGCGGCGATGATCG
>DDWF01000046.1:0-566 GCA_002345845.1 Betaproteobacteria bacterium UBA2293
TCGATACCCGCTTTGAAGTGCTCAAGCGCGATGTACAGATTGCCGCCCTGCGCAAGCAGCTCGAGCTGCGCGCAAGTACGGACCCCGCAGCCGAAAGTGCCTGCTGGGCCGAGTGCCGCCAGGAACAGGCCGCGCTCGACGATGAGCGGGCCTTCCTGCGCCGCGCCAACATCGGCAGCGAGGCGATGAGCCAGGCAGACCAGCAACGCGTGCGCGACATCGGCACGACCCGCAACTGGCGCAACCCGGCCGGCGTCGATGCCGATTTTTTGACGGCCGAGGAAATCGAGAATCTTGCCATTCGTTCCGGTACCCTAACCGCCCGGGAACGCGAGACCATCAACCATCACATCGTTGCCACCAACAAGATGCTCGAGGCGCTGCCGTGGCCCAAGCACCTGCAACGTGTGCCCGAATATGCCGGCGGTCACCACGAACGCATGGATGGCACCGGCTACCCGAAGGGCCTGACCCGCGAGCAGATGTCGCTGCAGGCCCGCATGATGGGTATTGCCGACATTTTCGAGGCGCTGACGGCCCAGGACCGGCCCTACAAGTCAGGCATG
>DDWF01000046.1:693-1731 GCA_002345845.1 Betaproteobacteria bacterium UBA2293
AGTCGGCGTGACCGCAGGGAATCCCGTGGGACTGGCGGGACGGCGAGCGAGATCACCGATGGACTTTAGCTGGGAGGCCTGCCAGGATTAGTCCAGTTGCTTAACCAAGTTGGAGGCGGTGATGTCCGTGATTGTGAATGTGCATGATGCCAAGACCCATTTTTCACGCTTGCTCGATCAGGCGCATGCGGGCCAGGAAATCATTCTTGCCAAGGCCGGCAAGCCTTATGCGCGTCTGGTGCCGCTTTCTCCCGGTAAAGGCCAGCGCCAGGCGGGCCGTTTGAAAGGGCGAATTGGCTGCATTGGCCCGGAATTCTTCGAGCCCTTGCCGCAATCCGAGTTGGACGCTTGGGAAAGTCAATGAGGTATTTGCTCGATACCCACGCCTTGCTGTTGTGGTGGACCGACGACTCACAGCTTTCGCCCTTGGCGCGCGCCGCGATCGAACTGCAAACGAACCAGATATTGGTGAGTGCGGCGAGCGCCTGCGAAATCGCCACAAAACTTCGTCTGGGAAAATTGGCCGAGGCGGACGAAGCCGTGCGGCGGTTTAACGAATTGGTCGCGGCGGATGGCTTTGAGCATTTGCCCATCAGTTACCTGCATGCATTGCGAGCAGGCAATTATGAATGTCAACATCGTGATCCGTTTGACCGCATGCTGGCGGCACAAGCCGAGTTGGATGCCCTGGTGTTGCTGACATGCGATCCGGTATTTGCGGCCTGCGGAACCCGAGTCGCTTGGTAGGCAGTTACAGCAAGGTCAAACGATGGTTGAAAGTAGGCGTTGGCTGCACGGAGAGTGACGAAAATTGGCACATTCTGACGCGGGATGCAGCCAAACCGGCTGGATTGCCGGATCGTGAAAGGGCATCAGGGAGTGCGCGGCGAGTGTTTGTAATTGCCAAACCGCTTGTCAGGCACGGCAAATAACCGGCATGTGCCATGTCTGGCGCGGAGATCGGCAATAAAAATAGCTCTGTTCGCGAAGCTGGCACGACAGTTGCTCTATTCTTACCAGCACGATTGAAGTGCTTTA
>DDWF01000046.1:1762-3118 GCA_002345845.1 Betaproteobacteria bacterium UBA2293
TTGTCGCGATTATTGGTATTTTGGCCGCTGTGGCGTTGCCGGCTTATCAGGACTACACCGTTCGCGCCATGGTTTCGGAAGGTTTGGTGCAGATGTCCGGCGCCAAGCCGACCATCAGCGAGAACATCGCCAACGGCGCGGCCGATGCCTGCGATGGCGTGAGCGTGGGTACCTTTGGCAAGACAACCACCACTTGTACTACGGGTACCATGGCGGCCAGTGTGGCTACGGGCACCAGCGCTGGCGCCATCGCCCTGACGTTGGCCCCGGATGCAACTGGCCAAGTGTGGACCTGTACCACGACCTCCCCCGCCAAGTATGTTCCGGCTACCTGCCGTTAATCCGGAAGAGGAAGTAAATGGAATAAAAGGGGCCAGGCTCGAATTAAATTAAGCCCGCTCCTGGCAACACCAACCCCCGCCTTGGCGGGGGTTTTGCTTTCTGCGCTACTGAATTCGGGGTGAATCAGCGCAGCATTTCCGGATTCATCACCGCCCGTAATACCGTTTGATCCTGTCCTTCGCGGCTGCGCCGGGAAAACCACCAGACGCCGCCTTTCTTGATGATCCAGTCGGCTTCGCATCCGCCCAGCAGCAGGGCGGCGAGCCTGCCGAGCGCGGGTTGATGGCCAACCAGTAAAATGGCGCCCGAGTAAGCCGGCCATTCAGTGACGGCGATCAGATGGGCGGCATCGGCCCCGACGGCCATCCTGGATTCGACTTCGAAAGGCAGGGCGAGCGTGTGTGCGGTTTGCAGGGCGCGCACCGCCGGGCTGACCAGTATTTTGACCTTTTTCGGCATCTGCGACTTGAGCCATTTGGCCATGTCGTGGGCCTGCTTTTCGCCGCGCGCGGTCAGGCGGCGCTTCTTGTCCGGGAGGTTTTTTCCAGCTTCCTCGGCTTCGGCATGGCGCCATAAAATCAGGTCCATTCATCTCTCCTGGTTTTTTTAGTATTTGCGGGAGCGGAAAGATAGCCTGCCAAGGTTATCGCCTGATGACAAACCGGCGCCGTCTCGCCAGCGCCGACTTTCAGTTACGCTTGCCGCCAGGCAAGGTTTTCACGAAATACTTCACCTGCGGCAATCCTTCGAAATGGGCATCCTGGGTAAGGATCGTGGCGTTGTGCAGGATGGCGGTGGCGTAGATCAGCGCATCGGCCATGGGCAGTTGTTTTTCGATACTGATTTTCCCGGCATACAAGGCAACGGCTTCATTCACATCGAGCACTTGCCCCTGCTTGAGTTGGGCAATAGCCTGAAATGCCTTGTTTTCGTCGTACGCGAGGGTGATTTTCTTGAAGACTTCGTACAGCACGATGCTGGGCACCAGCAGTTCATCGGTATTCTCGATGGCGG
>DDWF01000280.1 GCA_002345845.1 Betaproteobacteria bacterium UBA2293
TCGGCCGCGACATCACCGTCGGCCACAAGGTCATGCTGCACGGCTGCACGATCGGCGACGGTTCGATGATCGGCATGGGCAGCATCGTGCGCGAACTCAGCGACGCGCAGTTGGCCATGCCGGCCGCAAGCGCCGTGCACTATGTGGAAAATGCACAACGCTACCGGCAGGCGCTGTTCGAGATTGACTGAAAATCCGCTTATCCCGGGACTTTCCCGGTAGGCTGAACATGTCGAATACCTGTCGCTAGACGGCAGCAAATGGACTTAGCAATGATTCAGCGCCACGCTTCTCGAAGAGTTATCCCTGGCGGAACCGGATGGCCCGGGCGCTGCGTGTTCCTGACCGCGCTTGTCGCCGCGCTTTTCGTGCTTGCCCTCCCGGTGCAGGCCACGGCGGACGAGCGAAAAACCCTGACCTTCGGTGTCTTCGCCTTCCTCGGCGCGGAAAACACCCGCGCCAAGTATCAGCCTTTGGTCGACTACCTCAACCAGACGCTCACGCAGGAGCACATTATCCTGCAGGTACTCGATGCCAAGGATATTGAGCGGGCGCTCTCCGAACGCGCACTGGATATCGTCACGACCAATCCCACCCATTTTCTGGTGGCGCGCAAGCAGCAGCCCCTGACCGGGGTGATTGCCACACTGGTCGGGAGCGAGGCAGGGCAACCCCTGCACCACCTGGCCGGCGCCATCATCGCCCGCGCCAACCGGGACGACATCCGAGCCCTGCAGGATGTCCGCGGCAAGGTGATTGCCGCTCCCAGCCTCTCCCACATGGGCGGCTACCGCGCGCAGGCCTATGAACTGTTTCAGGAAGGCATCCGCCTGCCTGAGCATGTGGCACGTCTGGATATCCTGGACGATCACCAGGCTGTCGTGCGGGCAGTGCTGGCGGGAAGCGCCGATGTCGGCTTCGTGCGCAGCGGCATTGTGGAAATGATGGGTCGCGAGGGCAGTCTGCAGGCTGGTGAAGTGAAACTGATCCACCAGCAGCATCACCCGGCGTTTCCTTACCAGGTGTCCACCCGGCTTTACCCGGAATGGCCGGTATTTGCCATGCCGCATGTGGATGAGCGCGCGGTGCGCCATGTTGCCGCCGCCCTTTATGGCCTGGAGCCGGAGCATCCCGCCGCCCGGGCGGCGGGCATCCACGGTTATACGATACCCGCCGATTACCTGCCGGTGGAAGAGTTGTCACGCGCCCTGCGCCTGTCACCCTTCGATCATGCGCCCCACTTCACTTTCCGCGACATCCGCGAGCGCTGGGGATACATGCTGATTGCCGGCCTGCTGGCCGGCCTGCTGGTGACGGCACTGGCCATCGGCCTGACGCTGGCCCTGCGCCGTACCTGCCGCGAACGCTCACGTTCCCAGGCGTTGCTCGCCAGCCTCGGCGAAGGCGTGTATGGCTGTGACCTCGGTGGCCGCTGCACCTTCGTCAATCCGGTCGCCCTCTCCATGCTAGGACTGACAGAAGACGCGGTAATCGGGGAAAACCAGCATCTGCTATTCCATCACCACAGGCCGGACGGAACTTCTTATCCAGAGGTTGATTGCCCGATTCATCTGACCTCCCGCGATGGACAGGTGCGCCGCGGCGAGGAATGGTTTTTCCGCGCCAATGGCAGCGGATTTCCGGTCGAACTCGTGGTCACGCCGCTACTCGAGGGCGAACGGCACACCGGCGCCATCGTTTCCTTCCAGGACATCAGCCAGCGCAAGATCATCGACCAGGAATTGCGGCGGCTGGCCACCACGGATACGCTGACCGGGCTGGCCAACCGCCGCCATTTCCTGACCCTGGCCGCGCAAGAAACCGAGCGCATCCGGCGGTTTTCCAAACCCGCCGCCCTGCTGATGCTGGACCTGGATTACTTCAAGAACATCAATGACCAAGATGGTCACGCCGCGGGCGATGCCGTGCTTAAGGCCTTCGCCCAGGAGGTCGCCGCCAGCCTGCGCAAGACCGACCTGGCCGGCCGTCTGGGTGGCGAGGAATTCGCCATCCTGCTACCTGAAACTCCTCCCGACGCGGCGCAAGGCTTTGCCGAGCGCCTGCGCCAGAGCGTGGAATCCCTGTCTATTCCATTCGAGGACGCAAGCCTGGGCATCACGGTGAGCATCGGCGTGACCAGCCTTTGCCCCGAGGATATCGAGGCGACCTTGCGCCGGGCGGACCGGGCCCTGTATCTGGCCAAGGAGAATGGCCGCAACCGGGTGGAACTGCTGCTCCCCGAGCAGCGTGGGTGACGGGAATCGATGAAGCCGCAGACCTGAATCGCGCAGTTCAGCCCTGCGGGGCTTTCAACATCGCCCGCATTGTCTCAGTCGTTGCCCTGAATCGGGGTAGTCGGCTTTGCGTTTTCCGGCTTGGTGAAGCTGAAGCGGGCGACGAGTATCAATGCCGAGGATGCCAGCACCAGCAGGATCACCGCACCATTGAGGAAACTGGGCAAGACGAAGGCCTCCCGGGCATGAATGAACAACAGCACGGTGATGAGGCCGCGCGGC
>DDWF01000070.1 GCA_002345845.1 Betaproteobacteria bacterium UBA2293
GTTCAGCGCCAGCAGATTGGTCTGATCGGCAATCTCGCGAATCGTCTTGGTGATGACGCCGATCTTTTCGATGGCCCGGTTCAGGCCACCGATGTTTGCGCTCGAGGCCTGCACCGCCTCGACCACGCGCGTGGTCGCCGCCATGCTGCTGTCCATGCTGCGCGTGCTGTCCGCAACCAGCGCCTTGGACTGGCTGGCGGCTTGCGCGGTGCTGTCGACACTTGACGCCACCTCGGCCACCGACACGGTGAGTTCCTCGGTAGCCGCCGCCGTGCCCTGCACGCGATCGTGCTGCTGCACCGACTGATCGACCACCCGCTCCATCTCTGCCGCCAGTGACTTGCTTTCATTATCAAGAGCAAGCGATACCAGTCGCACCTCGTCGAGGACCACCTTAAGATTCACCTGCATTGCAGCCAGGGTACACAGAAGCGTACCGGCCTCGTCGCGGCGCGAGATATCGATGTCGTCGGTCAGCACGCCGGCGGCGATGCGCTCAAAATGAGCGATGGCTTGGCGCATCGGCGTGACGATCGCCTTGACGAGGAGCCCACCGACCACCACGACGAGGAAGATCGCCGCAAGCGTACCGAAAATGGCGGCATTGCGCACCCATGCGTAAGCGGCTGCTGATTTGTTGTGGGTCTTATCGCCCTCCTCGGCAAGATAATTCTGCAAGACATCAGCCTGCTCCCGCGCCTTTACGTAAAGCGGATTGATCTTGGTGAGGAGAATGACTTGCGCGGCGTCGAAATCATTATTCTGGATCGCCTCGCGAGCGGCGGCGATGCCCTCCTTGGAATAGGCATCGCGAGCCGCGAAGAACGCTTCCGCAAGCACTTTTTCATCCGCGCTCTTGGATTTTTTCTCGTAGGCCGCGCGCAGGTCCTCGATGATCTTGCGGTTGGCCAGTGTCGCGTCGGAGTGCAGCGTCACCGGATGCTCGTGCATCTTGCTGTATTTATTGTCCGGGCTGTGCTGTAAGCCGAGCATGATCTGCGAGCGATTATCGGACAGCCGCTCGACCATCCGGGCGATGGCCACCGCCGGTTCCATGTGTTCGTCGTAGGCGATGCGCAGCGCCTCGTTGCTCTGGCTCAGACCCATGACGCCGACCAAGGAGCCGATCGCAATCATCACCGCCATCAGGGTCATGACGCCGATCAGGCGGGCACGAATGGACAAGCCCGCCAGCCAGCCGCCGGTTTTCGGCAGTTTGCCCTGGCCGGCATTGATTTTCTGGTAGAGCGCTTCGGCCGCGCGCACCTGATCGCGCGTGGGCTCGGAACGCACGGACATGTAACCCGTGGTTTCGCCGTTCTTGCGCAGCGGCACGACAAAGGCGTCGACCCAATAGTGGTCGCCGTCCTTGCAACGGTTCTTGACCCTGCCGCGCCATGGCCGGCCCGCCTTCACCGTCTGCCACAAATCGGCAAACGCCGCCGCCGGCATGTCCGGGTGGCGCACGATGTTGTGGCTCTTGCCGATCAATTCCTCTTTCGCGAAGCCGGAAAGCTCGATGAAAGCGTCGTTGCAATAGGTAATGATGCCCCTCGGGTCGGTCTTTGAGACCAAATATTTGCCGACGGGAAATGCTTTTTCATGTTGCGTGACGGGCCCGTTGTTTTTCATCGTCTATGTCTTTCTAGATAAATGGGGGGGTAATGGCAATTGCTGGGTTATCGCCAAGGTTTTAATTGTATTTTGGTATTATTAAATTTGATTCTACGGCAGAGCGAGTCCTGAAAATGAACAAAAAGACACCCCATACCTCAGCTTCCAGAAATTTCTGGCTGACGGCGGTGCTATTCTTGGCCTTGTTGCCGGTGTTCGGCTTTTACAGCCACGCCGAAAAACGCATCGATCACGCTCACGAGCAGCGCCACGCCGCGTTTCTGCTGGCGGAAGAATTACGCCACTCTTCGGATGAGCTATCCCGAATGGCCCATAGCTATGTCGTGACCGGCGACCCACTGTTCAAACAGTATTTTCAGGCTATTCTGGACATTCGCGACGGCAGGTTGCCGCGTCCGGAAGGCTATGGCTATGCCTACTGGGACTTGGTGCTGGCCAATCCGCAGGCGCACCGCCCGCCCGCCAGAGTGGGCCCGACCATCGCCCTGCTGGATCTGCTGCGGCAGACTGGAGTTAGCGAAGCGGAATTCGCCCGGCTGGCCGAAGCCAAGGCGCATTCGGACGCGTTGACCGCACTGGAGCGCGCGGCCATGGACCTGGTCGCAGCCAGCGACACTCTTGGCAAAAACCGCGCCGAATTTTGGTCGGCTGCCGAGCGGGCCAGGGCGCAGTTGATGCTGCATGACGAAAACTATCATCGGGCCAAGGCCGGCATCATGCAGCCCATCAATGAATTTTTCGTGATGATGGAACAGCGCGGCACCGCCACCATCCGCTCCGCGGAAAACCTCGCCATGCTGCTGCGGTTGCTGTTTATCGCCACCACGCTGGCAGCGATTTTCATGCTGTGGCGCGCCTATGCGAGCCTGCGCAGGACGCTGGGCGGCAGCGCGGACGAAATCCACGCCCAGATACACAGGATTGGTCGCGGTGACTTTTCCTCCACCATCACGATCGCTCCAGGCATGGAAAACAGCGTGCTGGCGAAGTTGTCGGAAATGCAGGACAAACTGCTTGTCCATGAGAGCGAGCAGCAATCTAACAAGGCTGCCCTGTTATCCAGTACGGCGCACTTTAATGAAGCGCAGCGCCTCGCCCATGTGGGCAGTTGGACGCTGGATCTGGCGAACGACGAACTTGTCTGGAGCGATGAAGTCTTCCGCATGTTCGAGATCGACAAAGACCGGTTTGGCGCCAGTTATGCCGCCTTCCTCGCGCTTACTCACCCGGACGACCGCGCCGCGGTCACCCACGCCTACACGGAATCGCTGGTCGCGCGCGCGCCTTACGAGATCTCCCACCGGCTGCAGATGGGCGATGGTCGCATCAAGTGGGTGCACGAACGCGGCACATCGGACTTCGACGCAGCAGGCCAGCCGCTACGTTCCAGTGGCACGGTGCAGGACATCACCGAGCACAAGCTGGCCGAGCAGGAACTGCGCATTGCCGCCGCCGCCTTCG
>DDWF01000308.1:0-3020 GCA_002345845.1 Betaproteobacteria bacterium UBA2293
GGACGAACCGCTCTCCGCCCTCGATCTCGCCCGCAAGCAGGAAATCCTGCCTTACCTTGAACAATTGCACGAAACGCTGAAGATTCCGGTGCTTTATGTCAGTCATGCGCCCGACGAAGTGGCACGACTGGCCGATCACATCGTCGTGCTGGAAAATGGCCGTGCCTTGGCCTCCGGACCGCTGACCGAGACGCTGGCGCGGCTCGACCTGCCCGCCTTGTCAGCGCGCCTCGGCGACGATGCCGGGGTTGTCCTCGAGGGCAGCATCGTCGAACGCGACGCGAACTGGCATCTCGCCCGGGTCGGATTTGCCGGCGGGCATTTCTGGGTGCGCGATGGCGGCCAGCCGGTCGGACATCACGTGCGGGTGCGTGTCCTCGCCCGCGACGTCAGCATCGCCCGCGAGCCGATCCTCAAGACCAGCATCCTCAACACGCTGCCGGCGAAGGTCGTGGAACTTGTCGACGAGCCGCACCAGGGATTGACGCTGGTGAAAGTGGCCGTCGGCGCTTCGCCTTTGATTGCCCGCGTGACGCGTCGCTCGGCTTGCGCCCTCGAACTCAAGCCGGGCCAGGCCGTCTGGATGCAGGTGAAGAGCGTGGCTCTGATCGGATGACGATGCACGCGATTATCGACTTTGCGACAGCCGCCGATCTCCCGGAGATGATCGACCTCATGCGCGAACTGTTCACCCTCGAAAGCGATTTTCAGCCCGAGCACGACAAACAACTGCAAGGCCTGCAGCGCATCCTCGACACGCCCATCCTCGGCCGCTTGTTCGTGATCCGCCGCCACGGGCGTGCGATTGGCATGGCGAATGCCTTGACCACAATCAGTACCGCGCAGGGCACGCCCGTCGTACTTCTCGAAGATGTGATCGTCAGCCCGGCATATCGTGGACAAGGGCTGGGTCGCAAGCTCGTGGCGCATGTCTGCACCTGGGCCAAATCCCAGGGCATGACGCGCGTCACCCTGCTGGCGGACAGGGACAACACGGCCGCCCTTTCTTTCTACGAGGCGCTCGGCTTCCAAAAGTCGGCGATGGTGGTACGGCGCAAATTACTGTGATGAGCAATGAAAGGACTGTGAAGATGGACAAATACGCCATGGGCGAGATGGTCTTCGCCGCCACCGATCTCTACAACGATGAGCTTGCGGAGGATGGCAGCAGCCTGATTCCCGAGCTCGAACCCAATGCACTGATCGCGCCAGCCGGTGCGCGCGGCGTGGTCGTCAATGTCGGCCATGTCGCCGAACAGCCGCAACAGGACATCTACCTCGTACGATTCGAAACCGGAGATGAGAAAACGCTGGGTGTGCCGATCGGCTGCATGCCGCAAGAGTTGACGTCTAGCCCCTGAATGTCCAGTCCCTGTCAGCCATCCTGACCCACAGCGATCCTTCCTTCGTATCGCGCAACATGGTCAGGCCGTCGGCCGTCAGGGTGACGACGATGTCGAAGCGGCCGTTGCGCAGGTAACCGATCTCGAGCGCATCAGTCGCCGGCTGCACTTCGAAATGGCCCTGGCAGAACGGACAATGGCACTCCAGCACATCCGTATCGACCATTTCTTCGCAGGCATCGAGCACCTGCGCCGCTGTCAGTTTCGCCCCGCACAACGGGCAGGTGGCTTCGCGTTTCGCCATGTCAAAAGCTGTAGGGCCGGTGCAGCCAGTCGCGTACGACCTGCACGTCGCGGTCGGGCAGGTAGTTGAAGCCGCCTTGCACGTCCTCGATCACGACGGCCGCCACGGCATGCGGCACGCTCTTCGTCGTGAGCATGTGGAAGAACCACGCCATTGGATAACCGAGGTGGCGGTCGAAGCGTTGCAGCGCGCCGGCCAGTGCCAATCCTCTTGGCTCATGGGCGCCAAACCCGCCATCGAAACGCGGCGGGGCGCCATTCAAGGCCGCCACCGGGGTGGCGCCACGGATCGGCTGGCGATAGCGGTCGAGGTGTTCGCGCACCGCAAGCACCCAGTGATTGCTGAAGTCGCTGGCATGGCTGGCAGTGCTCGCTTCCCAGGCTTCGATGAAGCGATGCACCGGCTGCGGCTCGGGTTTCTGCGCCCGCATGCCGTCGAGAAATTCGGCGATATGGGTCAGTCGGCGCATGGCGTAGAACGGCACGCCCAGCGCGGCCTGTTGGTTCGGGCAGGCGTCGCGCGGATCGACAAGTTCCGCGAGGCTGGTCGGCACCTCGCCGGCGGGAAACAGGGCATGGCAAATGACCTCTTGCAGTTCCTCGATGTCGATCTGGATGAAATCGGCGGCGCCCGGGCCGCTGCGTGCCACCCAGTAGTGTGTCTTGCCGGTCAGCCGCGTGGCACGCAGCTTGTCGTCGGCATGGGCGACGGCGACGACGGCGAGGTCCTCCTCGCAGCGTTCCAGTTCTTCCTCGGCCCAGCGCTCGATGTCGTCGGCAATATGCCGGCCTTGCGCATCCACCACACCGCCGAGGCGATACCAGCCGCCGCGCGTCAGCACGCCGCGGAAGTTCAGTTGCGGCACCAGGCGCGCCAGTTCGCGAGCCAGGGCGGCCGGCCCCTGTGCCACCGGCACCTGGACGCAATATTCGGCGACCAGGTTTGACAGCGTGGTCAGCTCGGGCACTTTTGGGGCATTGGTGGTGACGAACATCCGTATTGCTCCATGCGCTCAGTCTTCGTCGTCACGCAGCGCCACCACAATACCGGTTGCGGCGGCCACGTCGTTGGTGAGGCTGAGGCAGTGTTCGCCGGTGGCCACATAATAGATCTCGCAGACCGGGTTCCCCGCTGCCGGCGCGAGTCGCGGTGAAACGTCGTCACCGCCGCACACCGAGATGTGGCGACCGGGAAAGGTGGCCCGCAATTCCTGCACCAGCGCCTCGTAGTCCCGAGACGGGCTGGCCGCGACGTGCGCGAGCACCGCGTCGAGGTAGTCGGGCGTGATGCCGGAATTCATTCTTCCCCGACCTCGGCGAGTTCGCGATAGGTGGCGAGCGAGGCGGCCTCGACGCCCATCACCTTGGCGAGCC
>DDWF01000308.1:3096-3299 GCA_002345845.1 Betaproteobacteria bacterium UBA2293
CTGGAAACAGGCGATCTGGCAACCGTCGATCAGCGCGGCACGGGCCTTGTTGCGATCTTCGGCCTCGTCGGCCGCGGCGGTGGAGAGCGCGTTGACGAACTCCACCGTCTCCGGCGACACCTGATACACCAGAAAGGCGCGACAGGAACCGAAGTGCCCGTCGATCAGCTCACCACTGTCCGTGGCGCAGGCAACGCGAATGG
>DDWF01000308.1:3351-4151 GCA_002345845.1 Betaproteobacteria bacterium UBA2293
CCGCGAGGGGGAGGCTGGGAGGGGGCGGGTGGCCATGTGCATCGTGTATCAGAGATACACGATGCAGGCATCGCCGGCGGGGCAGGCCGCCACGCACTGCGGCGAATCCTGGTCTTCGCACTCGTTGCAGGTGTCCTTGTTGATCTTGTAAATGCCGCCCTTATCGGTAATCGAGGTGGTCGGGCAGACCGGCACGCAGTCGCCGCAGGATGTGCATTCCGCCTGGATGATTTTCATTGCCATGATGAAACTCCTTTGAATATTTACTCGACACCATCGATCCGCTTGGCGCGCAGCGAGTAAGGCAGCCGCTCGGGCGCGCTTTGCGGTTCGATGAAGTAGATGCCGCCATTCTTCAACCTGATCTCGCCGCCCCACTTTTCCGGGCTATCGAATTCCATCGAGGTAATCTGGTCCTCGATATCGCGCTTGGGCATGTAGAACACATAACCTGCGTCGCCGCGGCGGATCATGATGTTGGCCATTAAGCTGCTCCTAACGATTGGGACCGAGCGAGCGGCCCGAGGGCAAGGCGGCCGGAGCGCAGGAACCGGAACGTACTGGATGTACGTGAGGATTCCGAGCACCGCCCAACGCCGCCATCGGGTCGCGCAGCCGGTTTAGCGCACAAGATCGTGGTTGTAGTCGGTGGTGCCCATCCCGCGCGTCTTGTCGTCCAGATGCTCCAGCACGGCGTTGGTCAGCGTGGTCAGCACCTGCATGGCGCCTTCGTAGCCCAGCGTGGTCTGGCGATGCAGATGGTGCCGGTCGAAGATCGGGAAGCCGATGCGGATCAGCGG
>DDWF01000018.1 GCA_002345845.1 Betaproteobacteria bacterium UBA2293
CGGTGCGCGGCAACGGCAAGATCATTCAGGAACTCGAATCCGAATTCCGCGGTGCCGGCTGGAACGTCATCAAGCTGATCTGGGGTACCCAGTGGGACGTCCTGTTCAACCGCGACAAGAAGGGCATCCTGAAGAAACGCATGATGGAGTTGTGCGACGGCGAGTACCAGACCTTCAAGGCCAAGAACGGTGCCTACGTCCGCGAGCATTTCTTCAACACGCCGGAACTGCGCGAACTGGTCGCCGACTGGACCGATGACCAGGTTTGGCAACTGAACCGCGGCGGCCACGACATCTTCAAGATCTTCGCCGCCTACAACGCCGCCGTCACCCACAAGGGCGCCCCGACGCTGATCCTGGCCAAGACCATCAAGGGCTTCGGCATGGGCCAGGCCGGCGAGGCGATGAATATCTCGCACCAGCAGAAGAAGATGGACAAGGAGCAGATCGGCCGCTTCCGCGACCGCTTCAACTTGCCGGTTGCCGACGAGCAGCTGGAAGAGCTGCCCTACCTGAAGTTCGCCGAGGATTCGGAAGAGTACAAGTACATGCGTCAGCGCCGCATGGACCTCGGCGGCTTCCTGCCGTCGCGCCGGCGCAAGGCGGCGCCGCTGGCCATTCCGGCGCTCGACACCTTTGCCGCCCTGTTGAAGGCTTCCGGTGAAGGCCGCGAGTTGTCCACGACGATGGCCATCGTCCGCATCATGAACATGATGTTGAAGGACAAGAATGTCGGTAAGAACGTCGTCCCCATCGTCCCGGACGAGTCCCGCACCTTCGGCATGGAAGGCATGTTCCGCTCGGTCGGCATCTGGAATCAGGAAGGCCAGAACTACGTTCCGGAAGACCATGACCAGCTGATGTTCTACAAGGAATCGAAGACCGGCCAGGTGCTGCAGGAAGGCATCAACGAATCCGGCGCGATGAGCGACTGGATCGCCGCCGCCACCTCCTACTCGGTGCATAACGTCCAGACCATTCCGTTCTACATCTGCTATTCGATGTTCGGCATGCAGCGCGTCCTCGACCTGTGCTGGGCGGCTGGCGACCAGCGCGCCCGTGGCTTCCTGATCGGCGGCACCGCCGGGCGCACGACGCTGAACGGCGAAGGCCTGCAGCACGAAGACGGCCACAGCCTGATCCTCTCCAACCTGATCCCGAACTGCGTTTCCTACGACCCGACCTTCCAGTACGAAGTCGCCGTCATCGCCCAGGACGGCATGCGCCGGATGTTCCAGGAGCAGGAAGACGTCTTCTATTACCTGACGGTAATGAACGAGAACTACGAGCACCCGGAAATGCCGGTGGGTGCCGAGGCGGACATCATCAAGGGCATGTACGCCTTCAAGAAGGGTGGCGAATCGGCTGGTCCGCGCGTGCAACTGCTCGGCTCCGGCACCATCTTCCGCGAAGTCATCGCCGCCGCCGACCTGCTCAAGGCCGACTGGGGTGTCGAGTCCGACATCTGGGGTTGCCCGAGCATGAACGAATTGGCCCGTAACGGTATCGATACCCAGCGCTGGAACATGCTGCATCCGCTGGACGAGCCAAAGCTCTCCCACGTCGAGCAGAAGCTGGCCGGCGTCAAGGGGCCGGTCATCGCCGCCACCGACTACATCAAGTTGTTCTCCGAGCAGATTCGCCCCTTCGTCAAGGCACCGTACGTCACGCTGGGTACCGACGGTTTCGGCCGTTCCGACACCCGCGAGAAGCTGCGTCACCACTTCGAGGTCGATCGTCACTGGGTGACGCTGGCTGCCCTCAAGGCACTGGCCGACAACGGCGAGATCAAGCGTGAAGTCGTTGCCGCCGCCCTGGTCAAGTACAACCTTGACCCGAACAAGCCGAATCCGCTGAGCGTTTAATAGGGAGAGACAACATGAGCCAAATCATTGAAGTCAAAGTCCCCGATATCGGCGATTTCGAGAGCGTTCCGGTCATCGAATTGTTCGTCAAGGTCGGTGACAGCATCAAGGTCGACGACGCCATCGTCACGCTGGAATCCGACAAGGCCACCATGGATGTGCCCTCCACCGTCGCCGGTGTGGTCACTGAAGTGCTCGTCACGCTCGGCGCCAAAGTGGGTGAAGGTGCCCTGCTGATCAAGGTTGACACCGGTGCCGCTGCCGCCGCGCCGGCTCCGGCTGCCCAGGCTGCTGCGCCGGCCCCTGTTGCTGCCCCCGCTGCCGCACCGGTTGTTGCTGCTCCCGCCGTCGGCGGTGGTGTGGTCGAAGTCAAGGTTCCGGATATCGGCGACTTCTCCGACGTGCCGGTCATCGATCTGTTCGTCAAGGTCGGCGACAGCATCAAGGTCGACGACGCGATCGCCACCCTGGAATCCGACAAGGCCACCATGGACGTGCCGTCCACGGTTTCCGGCGTGATCAAGGAAGTGCTGGTCCAGCTTGGTTCCAAGGTCAGCGAAGGCGCTGTCCTGATCAAGGTCGAGACCGGTGCTGGCGCTGCTGCCCCGGCTGCTGCGCCGCAAGCCGCGGCCCCGGCACCTGCTGCGGCGGCCCCGGCTCCGGTGGCTGCTGCTCCTGCCGCCGCCCCGTCGGCGCCGGCCGCGCTCGCCCCGGCCCTGCCGGTCGGCGGCAAGGTGCATGCTTCGCCGTCGGTGCGGGCCTATGCCCGCGAACTAGGCGTCGATCTGTCCAAGGTGCCGGCCACCGGCCCGAAGAACCGCATCGTCAAGGAAGACCTGACCAAGTACGTCAAGGGCGTCATGTCCGGCGCCATTTCCGGCCCGGTCGCTGCCGCCAGCGGCGGTGTCGTCGGCGGTGGCGTACTTGATCTGCTGCCCTGGCCGAAGGTCGATTTCGCCAAGTTTGGCGAGATCGAGGTCAAGCCGCTGTCGCGCATCAAGAAGATTTCCGGCCAGAACCTGTCGCGCAACTGGGTGATGATCCCGGCCGTGACCTATCACGAAGACGCCGACATTACCGATATCGAAGCCTTCCGCGTGCTGCTCAACAAGGAAAACGAAAAGGGTGGCGGCGCCAAGCTGACCATGCTGGCTTTCCTGATGAAGGCTTGCGTCAAGGGCCTGCAGAAGTTCCCGGAATTCAACGCCTCGCTCGACGGCGACAACCTGGTGCTGAAAAAGTACTTCAACATCGGCTTCGCCGCTGACACGCCGAATGGCCTGGTCGTGCCGGTGGTCAAGAACGTCGACAAGAAGTCGGTGTTCGAGCTGGCCCAGGAATCCGGCGAACTGGCCAAGCAGGCGCGTGACGGCAAGCTGAAGCCGGCCGACATGTCCGGTGCCTGCTTCACGATTTCCAGCCTGGGCGGCATCGGCGGCACCTACTTCGCGCCGATCGTCAATGCACCGGAAGTGGCCATCCTCGGCGTCAACAAGTCGGCCATGAAGCCGGTCTGGGACGGCAAGCAATTCGTCCCGCGCCTGGTCCTGCCGCTGTCGCTGACCGCTGATCACCGCGTCATCGACGGCGCGCTGGCCACCCGCTTCAATGTCTATATCGCCCAGCTGCTCGCCGACTTCCGTCGCGTGGCGCTGTAAGGGGAGATGACCATGAGCAATCTGGTTGAAGTCAAAGTCCCGGATATCGGCGATTTTTCCGATGTGCCGGTCATCGACCTGTTCGTCAAGGTTGGCGATTCGATCAAGGTGGATGACGCGATCGCCACGCTGGAGTCGGACAAGGCAACGATGGACGTGCCGAGTACGGTTGCCGGCACGGTCAAGGAAGTGCTGATCCAGCTCGGTTCGCGCGTCAGCGAAGGCGCCGTGCTGATCAAGGTCGAAGCCGGAGCTGCCGCAGCCGCGGCAGCACCGGCTCCGGTTCCGGCAGCCGCGCCTGCTGCTGCCCCGGTGGCAGCGCCGGTCGCCGCCAGCCACGCCGGCGGTGCCGACCTCGAGTGCGAGATGCTCGTTCTCGGTGCCGGCCCCGGTGGCTACTCGGCGGCGTTCCGCTCGGCCGACCTCGGCATGAAGACGATCATTGTCGAGCGTTACGCGACGCTCGGCGGCGTCTGCCTGAACGTCGGCTGCATCCCGTCCAAGGCGCTGCTGCACGTCGCCGCGGTGATGGATGAAGCCAATCACATGGCCGACCTCGGCGTTTCCTTTGCCGCACCGCAGGTCGATATCGACAAGCTGCGCGCCCACAAGGACAAGGTCGTCGGCAAGCTGACCGGCGGTCTGGCCGGCATGGCCAAGGGCCGCAAGGTCGATATCGTGCGCGGTTACGGTGCCTTCCTCGATGCCAATCACATCGAGGTCGAGGAAACCACCGGGACGAGTCAGGAAAAGACCGGCGCCAAAAAGATCATCAAGTTCTCGAAGTGCATCATCGCTGCCGGTTCGGCGGCCGTGCATCTGCCCTTCATTCCCAAGGACCCGCGTATCGTCGATTCGACCGGGGCGCTTGAACTGCGCTTCGTGCCGAAGAAGATGCTGGTCATTGGCGGCGGCATCATCGGCCTGGAAATGGCCACCGTTTATTCGACGCTGGGTACCAAGGTCGATGTCGTCGAAATGCTCGATGCCCTGATGCAGGGCCCGGACCGCGATGCGGTCAAGGTCTGGGAAAAGCAGAACCTGTCGCGTTTCGACAAGATCATGCTGAAGACCAAGACGGTCGCCGTCGAGGCCAAGGACGACGGCCTGTGGGTCAAGTTCGAAGGCGAGGGCGCGCCGAATGCCGAGGCCGTGCGTTACGACATGATCCTGCAGGCTGCCGGGCGCTCGCCGAACGGCAAGAAGATCGCTGCCGAGAAGGCTGGCATCGCCGTCACCGACCGTGGCTTCATCAATGTCGATGCCCAGATGCGGACCAACGTGCCGCACATCTTCGCCATCGGCGACGTCGTCGGCAACCCGATGCTGGCGCACAAGGCAGTGCATGAGGCGCATGTCGCGGCGGAAGTCGCGGCCGGTCACAAGGCCGCTTTCGACGCTCAGGTCATCCCCGGCGTTGCCTACACCCATCCGGAAGTGGCCTGGGTCGGCTACACGGAAGACCAGGCGAAGAAGGAAGGGCGCAAGATCGAGTCGGCCAAGTTCCCGTGGGCGGCCTCCGGCCGCGCCATCGCCAACGGCGCCGAGTACGGCTTCACCAAGCTGATCTTCGATGCCGAAACGCATCGGGTGATCGGCGGTGCCATCGTCGGCCCGAACGCCGGCGACATGATTGGTGAAGTCTGTCTGGCCATCGAAATGGGCTGCGACGCGGTCGATATCGGCAAGACCATCCACCCGCACCCGACGCTCGGCGAAACCATCGGCATGGCCGCCGAAGTGGCGCACGGCTCCTGTACCGACGTACCGCCGCCGCGCAAGAAGTAGCCCGGCGCACCGGCTGCAGTTTTATCAGGTAGCCAGCCCGAATGAATCGGCCGAACCCCACGTCAGTGGCGTTCGGCCTTTTTACTTGCAAGCCCTGGCGCGCATTGCGTCAATAAGGCTGGGCGGCCACTGCGCCGGGGTGTGGGGCAGCTTTCCCCTCAATCGCGGCGACCAGGCTACGGACATCATCGAAGCGGCGATCACCGAGTTCGATGCGATGCAGCTCCGCGCGCACCGGCGTGCCGGCGAGTGGTGGCGTGATGTCGAGGAGATCCGCATCGAGGTTGTCGCCGGTCTCGCACAGCACCAGGAAATCGTCGCCCATGATGCGGAATACCAGGGCCCGCGGGCAGGCCGCGCTGAGCTCGGTGGCGACCTCGCGCAGCAGGCGGTCGCCGCTGTCCCAGCCATGCTGCGCGTTATAGGCGGAGACGTGGCGCAGCAACACAAGACAGGCACTGCCCGGGTATTGGGCCGGCGTGTTGCGCAGTACGAATTCGAGATAGGCGGCGTTGAAGACGCCGGTCAGCGGATCGTTGAAGAAGTAGGCGAAGCGCTGGCGCTCGAGCGCCGTCTTTGGCAGGGGGTCTTCGCTGGTGGGCGGATCGATGTCGGCGAGTGCGTCGACCGCCGCCTCGATCACGCGCCTGTCGTAGTGGATGCCGGCGAGCGAGCGCAATTCGGCGAGCGCGTCAGCGACGCTTTTGCGCGGCTTGTAGATGCGGTTCGAGGTCATTGCGTCGAAGGCGTCGGCAACCGCCATGATGCGTGACAGGAAAGGAATCGCCTCGCCCTTCAGGCCGGCCGGGTAACCGCTGCCATCAATCCACTCGTGGTGATGGCGCATGACCTCGGCCAGCTGGCGGTAAGTGGCAATGCCGGCCAGCGTTTCATAGCCGACGGTGACGTGCTGTTTGATGAGTTCGTACTCGAGCGGCGTCAGGCGTCCGGGTTTGAGCAGGACCGCATCCGGAATCACGATCTTGCCGATGTCGTGCAGCGTCGCGGCATGGGTCAGGCAGGCCATGTCGTCGGCGCTCAGCTCCAGGCGCTGGCCGATCAGCGCGCAGTATTGGGCCACGCGCCGCGTATGGCCGGCGGTGTAGGTGTCGCGCTTCTCGATCATGTCCACGAAGGAGAGGATCGTCTCCTCGTAGTTGCTGATGCGCTCCTGCTGCAAGCGCGTGGCTTCGGCACGCTGGGCGAAAGCGTGCAGGGCGAAGCCGAGGTCGCCGGCGAGTTGCTCCAGCATCGCCATCTCTTCGGCGTCGAAGCCGGAGCGGCGGGCGGTGACGACGCACAGTACGCCGTCGGCCGCGGAGAAGGCATCGGCCCGCAGGGGCAGGGCGGCGACCGCGGTGCCGGCCTCGTTGCTGTCGACGGCGCTGCAGTTGTCGCGGAAGGCGCGGGCGGCGGTGTCGTTGCCCGCCGGTGTCGCGGCGTGGGCGATGAGTTCGGCACTGCCGTACGAGCGCGCCGTGCTCTCCAGCCGGCCGTTGTGGGCGAGAGCGGCCCAGGCGAAGCGGTAGTCGCGATGGGCGGCGAGACGATCGCAGCTGGCCGTCAGCATGTCCGCCGGGGCATCGGAGGTAATGATGATCTGATTCACGTCGGCGACTGTCTCGACGATGCCGCGCAGGTGCTGTTCGCGCTGCAGCAGGGCTTCCACGCGTTCGGTGCGCTCGGCCACGCGCTGTTCGAGTGAGGCGTTCAGTTGCCCGAGCTCGGTCTGCTGCACGCGCAGGCGCCGGTTCAGGCGCCCGAAGCGGGCGCTGGCGCCGAGGGCGAGTAGCAGCGCCAGCAGCGCGGCGGTGGCATGCGGCCAGTACTGGCGCAGCACCTCGGCCGGACTCACCTGGCGCAGATGGCGGTAGGGGCCGATACGCAGTTCGCGGAGCGCATCGTGTACCGGCTGATAGTTGAGCGGCAGTGACCAGCCAGCCTGGCCGGTCGACGCCATGGCCGCGTCCTGCGGCATCTGCAGCAGGGCGACCGCAACGTCCACGGCGAGCGATTCTGGAACGCCGGCGAGGCGCGCCAGCGGCCACTCCGGGTAGAGGGCGGTGCTGAGCAGGAAGGGAAAATGCTCGACCCGCCGTTCGGCGAGCACGTGGAAGTCCGACAACACGATGCTGCCTTCGCGGGCCATGCTTTCCAGGGTGCCGGTACGGGCTGTGCCGGCGGCAACCTGCCCATCACGCACGGCCAGCACCACCGCGTCGTGGGTGCCGCGGAAGTCGACGCGCTCGAGATGGCGCTCGGGGTCGATGCCGTGGTGCAACAGCTCGCGCCAGCCCGCGTGCCAGCCGCCGAAGGAGCCGGCATCCACGGCAGCGAAGGGCTTGCCGCGCAGATCCTCGATACTGCGCACATCGCCGCGGTCGGCACGGGTGAAGATGACGCCGCCAAAGGCGCTCGTTTCGTCGCCGGTCAACTCCCGCGTGCGCAGCGTGACGACTGGCGTCGCGCGGTAGAGCATCTCGAGTTCGACGTAATAGGCGGAGTTGGCCAGCACGAAGTCGATGCGTCGCTGGCGCACGGCGAGGTGGATGTCGTCGAAGGCGAGCGGGACGATGGCGAAGCGGTGCTGCGGCAGCTGGCGGGCGAGGTAGTCGGCCATCGGCTGCCAGTCGCTCAGTGCCCGTTCGGCGCCGCGCATCGCCAGCACGCCGATGCGCACATCGTCGGCACGGGCGGTCGGCGCACCGGCGAAGGCAAGGCCGAACGCCAGCAACGTGGCCGCCAGCAAGCGCATCAGCGAAGCGCGGCGCTTGGGCTCGGGTGGGGCGAGGAAAGGAAGGGCTACAGCAGTCATGGGGCGGCACAGTCGGATGCGGGGCCGAACGCTTAGAGAATACCCCACATCATGCAGGGGTACCCGGCAATAAATAACGAAAGGCTTGCGGAAAGCAGGTCGACCGGCAGCTTTCGAGGCTGCCTCAGCCCTTGAGGGCGGCGATCAGCGAAGCGACTTCTTCGGCCGAGTCGGCGAGGATACTGCTGAGTTCCTCCCCATCCACCACCAAGTCAATATCCGCCTCGACGCCCTGGCGGCCGAGCCCGGAGAGTTCGGCCAGCGGCGATTCGATGGTGGTCAGGCGACCGGCCAGCAGCAGGGTGTCGCCGAGCGATTCGGCCGGCATGGCAAGGTAGCCGCCCCACACGGTTTCCATGGCTTCGAGTACGGATTCGGGAACCTCCAGGGCGCGCAACACGCAGCGCCCGACCTGGGCCTCGCGTTCGCCGATCCAGCTGTCCAGATCGCTCTCGAGCAGGCCGGGGAAGGCCGCGGCGCGAGCGATCAGGTAGAAGCCGCCGACCTCATGGACGATGCCGGCGAAGAAGGCAGCCTCGGGGTCCTGATGCGTGATGCGGCGGGCAATGACGCGGGCCAGGGCGGCGACATGGGCCGTATGTTCCCACAGGCGGGCCGCCATGACGCGATGTTCCGGTGTCTGCGCCAGTCCCTGCATCTGGCCGACGACGACGGCGATGGCGAGCGTGCGCAAGGTATTGAAACCAAGTCGCGAGATGGCGCTGCGCAGATCGGTACTGGTTCGGCCCGAGAGGTTGTAGGCCGCCGAGTTGGCGATGGCGACGACGCGGGCGGCGAGCAACGGCTCGGCCGAGATCAGCTTGCTCAGTTGCTCGATCGAGCAATCGGGATCATCGATCAGCCGCCGGACGCGCAGGGCAATCTCGGCATGGGTGGGAAAAACCATGTTGCCGCGCTCGGCATCCGTGGTGATGGTTTGCAGCGCACCTGCGACATCCATGGCTGGTTCTCTTTCGCAAAGTCGGATCATGATGATAGCCAAAGCACTGGCTTCGGCCAATTGGGCCACCGGGGCGGTACCTACGTCAAGAGCAGCAGCCGACGATCGCGCCACCAGCCCTTGCTCCATACCGCCGCGTATGGTCTAGAATCGTCCGTGCCGGTCGAAGCAGATCGTTTCGCCCCTACCTTCGTGAATGCCATGACTCCCAGTTCGCCCCAGAACCGCCGCTCGGCTGCCGAGCAAATCCGCCTCGAATCGATGCTGCGCGATGTTTTTGAACACCGCCTGCGCTTCAACGAAGTGCTCGGCCTGCGCGTCGTTACCTTCGCCCCGGAGGCGCCGCAACTGGCCTTCGACATGCGCCCGGAACTGATCGGCCACTACCTGCACGGGCGCCTGCACGGCGGTGTGATTGCCGCCGCCCTCGACACGGTCGGCGGCTTTGCGGTCACCGTCGGCATTGCCGAAAAATTCAATAGCGAGACGGCAGAGCAGGTCGGTCACCGCTTCGGTCGCATTGGCACCATTGATCTGCGTGCCGACTACCTGCACCAGGGCATCGGCCGCACGTTTACGGCCACCGGCCGGATTACCCGTCTCGGCGGCCGCATCGGCTCGGTACAGATGACCCTGGAAAACGAAGATGGCCTGCTGATCGCCACCGGCAGCGCCGCCTACGTCGTCAGTTAAAGGATCGGCACGCCCTGGTGTTCGCCGCGCTCGAACACCACATTGGCGCGGCCGACGATCAGCGGATCGAGGTTGCCGATACGGGCCGTGTCCTTGTTGGTGTACGGCAGCTTGTGCAGCACGTAGCGCATGGCATTGAGCCGCGCGCGCTTCTTGCAGTTCGACTTGATCACCGTCCACGGGGCGTCGGCGGTGTCGGTATGGAAGAACATCGCCTCCTTGGCCTTGGTGTAGTCGTCCCACTTGTCGAGCGAGGCCATGTCGATTGGTGACAGTTTCCATTGTTTCAGCGGGTGCACCTTGCGCTCGCCGAAACGACGGCGCTGTTCGTCGCGGCTGACCGAGAACCAGAACTTGATCAGGTGGGTGCCGTTGCGTGCC
This sequence comes from Betaproteobacteria bacterium UBA2293, assembly GCA_002345845.1. The sequence continues at coordinate 10,162 of DDWF01000018.1, forward strand.
AGCATGCGTTCGAACTCGGGCGCCTGACGGACAAATTCGGAATACTCGAAATCGCTGCAGAAGCCCATGACCTTCTCGACGCCGGCGCGGTTGTACCACGAGCGGTCGAACAGCACGATCTCAC
>DDWF01000055.1 GCA_002345845.1 Betaproteobacteria bacterium UBA2293
TGTTTTCCGGCTTTGGCCTGGGCACCCTGCTTACCCCGGCCTTCGCCCTGTTTTTCCCGATCCCGACGGCCATTGCCATGACGGCCGTGGTGCACCTGTCCAACAATCTGTTCAAGATCGGGCTGGTCGGGCGCAATGCGGACTGGCGGATCGTCGCCCGCTTCGGCCTGACCGCGGCGCTGGCCGCCATTGCCGGCGCGAGCCTGCTGGCCTTGTTTGCCCATCTGCCGGCATGGACCAGCTATCAGCTTGGCGATCGATTGCATGAGGTCACGCCGGTCAAGGCGGTCGTCGGGCTGTTGATTGTGGTCTTCGCCTTGCTCGAGTTGTCGCCGCGTTTTGCCGGGCTGTCCTTTGCGCCTCGCTGGATGCCGCTTGGCGGATTGTTGTCGGGTTTCTTCGGCGGGCTGTCNNTCCTGGTCAAGGCCGGGCTTTCCAAAGAGGCGTTCGTCGGCACCAGTGCCGCCTGTGCGGTGCTGGTCGATGCCGTGCGACTGGTGGTCTATGGCGCGGCTTTCCATGGCGGCGGCTGGGCGGTTTTGCGGGGCGAAAACGGCGGTCTGGTGATTGCCGCAACGCTCTGCGCGTTTGCCGGCGCATGGATTGGCAAGCGGCTGTTGAAGAAGGTGAGCCTGCGCTTTGTCCAACTGACGGTCGCGGCCATGATGGTGCTGATTGGCAGCGGCCTGGCCACAGGTCTGTTGTGATACGCCACGGTAAAAGTCGGCGCTGGCGGGANNGCGGGTATGAAATGCCCCGCATGGGTTACGGCGTGCATCACGGCAGTTAAAAGAATTCCTGCAGGAGCATTGCGCCTGCGCTCAAGGATTACCTGTGTGCGATCAACAAACCGGGGCGGATCATGTTGCGGTCTGCTCATCCCGGCCATCACCCAGATTGCCATCCGCCGGCGACTCACGAATCACTCTGCATCAATCTGCGGAGAGCTGCAAAGCCGGTGACCTATCAGCCAACCGGAAAACCGGGTCTGCCTATGGTAAAAACTTATGCGCTCCGCTTTATTTATAAACAAGCAAATTGAAGTATCTGCTAGCATCTAGCGCGATTTATAAAATGACAATCACAAATATTGGTGGAAATCTGTCAAGGGAGCGAAATGGCAGTCAGCGAACTTAACACCGTCAACGAATACTGTCTCGATAACATAATGAGGCTGGCTGAGACGAAGCAGGTTGTCGCTGCGGAAACTGTCTTTGATATCCATGGCACCAAATTATTGGCCAAGGGCGCCCCGATTAACCTGGCCATGAAGGAAAAGCTGCTCCAGCATAAATTGCGCAAGCCGCTGGAATCTTCCCTCAGTGTCGTCGATGGCGTGACGCATCAGTCGATTCTGGCCGAGGCAAATCGCTTGATAGGGGAGGTCCCGGCCCTGAAGGTGGTCATGGGGCTGCAGCAGGCTGCCATACTCAAAATCTTGTCCAAAGTATCGCTTCATCCAGTCGCTGCCTTGCTGATGACTGTCGCCGACAACAGCCGGCCTGGGCAGATGAGGCATGGCGTTCTCGTCTCTTTGGTCGCGGCATCGCTTGGCATACACCATAAGCTTTCCGATGATGATCTGGTGATGCTGGCCTTGGCCGGGCTGATTCACGACATCGGCCTGCTGTATACGCATCCGGACTATCTTCACACCGATCGCCTGCTCAAGCCGCATGAATGGAAGCATCTGGCCGTGCACCCGCTGATTGGCCAGATCGTTCTCGGTGAACTCGCGCATTATCCGGAAATCGTAACGGATGCCATTGCGGCACATCATGAGCGCTCTGACGGGAGTGGTTACCCGCGCCAGTTGGCGGGTACGCAACTCACCCCATTGGCGCAGATACTTTCCATGGCCGAAACGCTGAGCGGAATTTTTACGCGCCAGGAAGATGTCCTCACCCGCGCCTGCCTCGCCATCAAGTGCGTTCCAGGTGAGTATCCCCACGGCCTCATATCGGTGTTTTCAACCCTGAAGCGTAACTACGCTGGCACCCCCTTGCCCAACGGCGAGACCACCCCACTGAATGCCCCCCAGTCCATTCAGGTGGTCAAGACCTTGTTGGACGCCCTGGCGGAATGCGAGAATATTGCCGGGCATCCCTCACTTTCTTCCGACCTCAAGGGTTTGCTGGATCATGTGGAGACGCGCTTGACCGGATTGCGACAGGCGCTGAAGGCAGCAGGTATTGAGCAATGCCTTGTGGATGGCCACATGTCCACCATGACCCAGGAGGACTCTGCAATCTTTCTGGAAATCGAGGTGATCGGCCGGGAAATCGGCTGGCGCGAGAGGGATATCGGACGTGACCTGTACCTGCGTCTTGGCAATTACCCCCCTTACGCTTTTCCTATCTTCGCCAACCTGGTCGAAATCCTTGATAAACCGGTGGATTCTGCGTTGGCTTGAGCAGCCTTCAGGAATCACCCCGTTTGCATCCATTGCCTGTTACTGCTGACGGTAGTAACTGATGAATTGCTCGTTCGTCAGCGGTTTGGCGTGGTAGTAGCCCTGGAACAGCTGGCAGCCATGCCGGAACAGGAAATCGAATTGCGCGGCGGTTTCCACGCCTTCTGCCACGATGTTCAGCTTGAGAACTTTTGCCATGTTGATAATGGTGGAGACCATTGCCTGCCCCTCTTCTTCATGGCCCAGTACGCAGACAAAGGAGCGGTCGATCTTGATCTCGTCGAGCGGGAGGCGATTCAGATAGCTGAGCGACGAATAGCCGGTGCCGAAATCGT
>DDWF01000052.1:0-171 GCA_002345845.1 Betaproteobacteria bacterium UBA2293
CCGCCTCGGGCGCCACCATCAGCGCCAGGGCAGAGGCATAAGGTGCAACGACCAGATCGTCAGCCAGTCCGCGCTTGAGACCGAGGCCCGGGACGCCGAAAGCGCGGTACTGATAATTCAGATGCAGGTCGACGGTGTTGTAGCCCGATTCCGAAATGCCCCAGGGCACGC
>DDWF01000052.1:204-6549 GCA_002345845.1 Betaproteobacteria bacterium UBA2293
TCGGCATGACCAGCAGCGGCATCAGATACTCGAACATCGAACCGCTCCACGACAGCAGCGCCGGTTCACCGCCAGTGCCGGTCAGCAGGCGGCCAAGCGAGAACCAGCTGGCCTGCGGCAGCTGCCCCTGGGCGATGGCGACGAAATTGCACAGTCGCGCTTCCGAGGCCAGCAGGTCGTAATAGCTGGTGTCGGCCCGGCGCTCGACGACGTTGTAACCGATGGTCAGCAACTGGCGCGCCTTGTCGAAGAGGAAACCGTACTCCATCTCGGCGAGTTGGCCGGCCTGCCGGGCCAGTTCATCGATCGCCGCCAGCCGGGTACTGGCAAAAACATTGCCCTGCCCGGCCAGCTGACGCAGGGTGGGCAGGGGCTCGGTCGCCGGGGCGCTGGCCAGGCATTCCAGTTCGGCCAGCGCTTCGTTGATTTGTCCGGCCAGCGCCTGCGCCCAATCATTGGCCTCGCTGGCCGGCAACTTGGGATCGCGGGCGTGCAGGCTGGCGGCGATGTCGCTGACCAGTTCGCCAGCCCTATTGGCTAGCTGTTGCAGCGTCACACGGGCGGTGCCGATGGTCGTCGGCGGCGCCGCGACCGCCGCATCGAGCAGCTTGGCAAAGGCAGCCAGCGGACCGTTGGCACCGGCTTCAGCACTTTCGGCCAGGACGCCGAGGGTGTCATGCAGGCCGGCATAGAGCCGCGGCGGCAGTATCCGATCGTCGGCCAGCGCGCACAAGCCGGCGCGCAGGGTCAGCAAATGGCCGGCCAGGTTGCCGCTATCGACCGTCGACACATAAAGCGGCGGCAGCGGCTGCAAGGTATGGGTGTCGTACCAGTTGTAGAAATGCCCTTGGTGCTGCTCCAGGCCGGCCATCGTCCTCAGCGTCTGCATCGTTCGCTCGAGCAGCCGCCCGGCGGTCAGGTAGCCGAAATCGTAGGCTGCGAGATTGGCCAGAAGCGCCAGGCCCATATTGGTCGGCGAGGTGCGATGGGCGACCGAGGTGACGCGGTATTCCTGAATGTTGTCGGGTGGCAGCCAGTGATCGTCCGCGCCGACGACGCGCTCGAAGAAAGCCCAGGTTCGCCGGGTCAGGGCATGCAGGAAGAAACGTTGCTCGCTGCTCAGCGTCGCCGGGCGACGAATCAGCGGCCGGCTGAGCCACCAGGCAAGTACCGGGGACGCCAGCCAGAGCAGCAGGATCGGCCCGGCCACGGCCAGGGTCAGCGGACTTGCGATGCCCAGAACGAGGCCGAAAGTGATCGCTATCAGTGGGCCGATCCACAGGCTGCGGAAACTGGCGGCCAGGCCGCTACGGTCGCGCCGGGCCAGTTCGCGGTCGACCTCGCTGGACGGATTCCATTCCAGCATCGGTCGGTGGCTGAACAGGACGCGCCAGAGTGTGCGGACGATGGCATCAAGACTGAAAAATGCCGTATACGGCAGGCAGGCCAATTCGAAGGTCACCTGCTTGAAATGCCGGACAGCCGCGCTGGCGACGGCCGTCACATGTTGGCGGAAGAGCACTTCATCCGGCTTGCGTGTGAGATCAACGCCGGCAGCGCACAGCGCCGGGATCAGGAGGATGCCGATGACGGCGACAGTCCACAGACCGGCCGCGGGCATGATTGTCCAGCCGAGCAGCAGGACCAGCAGCAGCGCCGCGGGAACCAGGCTGCGTCGCAGATTGTCGGCCAGCTTCCATTGCGACAGGGCGGAAAGCGGATTTGGCTGGCGGTGTACCGCCTTGCCGGCACAGGCGCAGGGCACGCGCCGGCGCAGCCAGCCAGCCAGTTGCCAGTCGCCGCGGATCCAGCGGTAGCGGCGGCTGACGTCGGCGCTGTAACGGGCCGGGTAGTCTTCGAACAACTGCACATCGCTCAACAGTCCGGAGCGCGCATAACAGCCTTCAAGCAGGTCGTGGCTGAGGATGCGGTTCGTCGGGAAACGCCCGCCCAGCGCCTGCTCGAAGGCATCGACATGGTAGATGCCCTTGCCGATGAAGGAGCCTTCGCCGAAGACGTCCTGATAAACGTCGGAAATGGCCTGGGTATAGGGATCGATGCCCGGTTCGCCGCCGTAGAGACGGGCATAGAGCGAGCGGTTGGTACCGGGCAGGCTGACGGCGACCCGTGGTTGCAGGATGCCGTAGCCCTCGGTGACACGCTGCTTTGCCGGGTCGTAGTGCGGCTGGTTCAATGGATGGGCCATGGCCCCGACAAACTGGCGCGCCGCATCGCGCGGCAACTGCGTATCGGTGTCCAGCGTGATGACATAGCGGACACCAGCCAGGTCGGCTGTATTCCCGGCCAGGTGCGAAAAGCCGGCCGGATTGCCGCGCAGCAGCGCGTTGAGGTCGGCCAGCTTGCCGCGCTTGCGCTCGTAGCCCATCCAGACCTTTTCCTGCGCGTTCCACCGCCGTGGGCGATGAAAGAGGAAGAAGATGTCGCTGCGCATCGCTGCTTCCGCGCTAGCGTATTTCGCATTCAGTTCATCAATGCGCCAGCGCGCCAGTTCGACCAGAGCGGCATCCTCGGCCAGAACTTCCTGCAGCGCATCGCAACAATCGGTGAGCAGCCCGTAATGCAGGCTGGGATCGGGATTGGCGAGAAAGCGGACTTCCAGCGCCTCGACCAGATCCTCGACACCGGCAGCACTGGTAAGCATGGTCGGTATCACCACCAGCGTTCGCTCGCTGAGCGGAATCCCGGTTGAAAAATCCATTTTCGGCAAGGCATGAGCGGTCACCAGCAAGGTGCTCAGCCAGTTCACCAGGGCCAGTGCCAACTGGCTGCTGGCCAGGCCGACGACCAGCGCGATCGGCACCCGCAGCCAATCGGCAAGTCCGGCCGGCATGCCGAGCCAGATCAGGCTGCCGCTTATGGCCAGTGTGATCAGGGCGATGGCCCCGAGATAGATCAGCAGGGGACAACGTCCTGCTGCCCGATACAGGCTGCGGCTGGGCGCAAGCCGGACATCGGCCAGGGCTTCGAGTTGCGGCAGGCCCTTGTCGACCAGATAGAAGCCGACATGCCCTGCCCGCCCACCGCTGCCGGCACGGGCCAGTTCGACGGCCCGGCGGGCGACCTCGCCTTCACTCAGGCGACCATGGCGGGCAATTTCCTCGGTGGCGTGGCGGTAGCGGTCACGCGTCGCGAAATCCATTCGGGCATAGGTGTCAGCGGGGTCTTCACGCAGGCACTGTTCAACGACGCTGAGCGTCTCGACAAACTCCGGCCAGTCCATCGCCCCGAGCACCCGCAAACTGCCGATGCTGTTGCTGATCGACACCTGATCGGCGGCCTGCAACTGGTTTTCCGCCTGGACCAGTTGGGCGATGGTGCGCCCGGACTCGGCTAGGTGCTGCTCGATCCAGGTCAGCGGCAAGGCCAGGGCCGGCCCCCTGCCCTGCAGCCGGCGCGCCAGTTCGGCGACGAAGGAACTGCTCATCGGCGGATTCGAGCGGGCCATGTCGGCGATTACCAGGATCAGGCTTTTCGGATCCTGGTCGGCGGTTTCCGCCATCTGGTCAGCCCACGTATCGGCCAGATTGCGCTCGTTCCAACCGAGCGCAATCCGTGCCCCGACGCGCCGGAGATTTTCGATCACCGCCAGACGCAGCATGATCGGGATGGCCCACAGTTCGCCCAGTTTCAGGTCGGTGACAGTCTGGTACGCGGCCACGAAGCGCACCAGGGTTTCGGTGTCGAGCCGGCCATCGCCATGGGCGACGGTTTCCAGCGCGATGTCGTAAACCCGCGGCCGTCCGGCCGATTGCCCACTGGCCAGGCGGGGCAGTTCGCGGCTGTAGCCTTTGGGCAGGTGGCGCCGCGCGGTCCGGATATGCTCTTCAATCAGGTAAAAGTTGTCGAGCAGCCACTCGCCGGCGGGGGTGATCCGGCGGCCATCGGCGACGCCGGCAGACAAAAGCCGGCAGACTCCGACCAGGCTGTTTTCGTTGGCAGCCAGGCGCGCCAGCAGCAGATCGGGCGCCGGGCCGGGCGCCAGGCGATGCGAAGCTGCCAGCGCCTTGCCATGCTGCGCCATCTGGTCGGCGCTATACAGTTCGGCTCGCAGCGGCTGCTCTTCATCGACTGCGATCCGCGAATTCCTGTTGGCGCGAAACTGCAACTGTAACTGCCGAAGATACTCAGAGAGCTTGTGAACTGCACTCAATTCGGGGAAACCTTTCGCGAAAATGTCGTCAGCGACAGATGTCCTCGTTCCTCACGAAGCGCGTCAATGCCGCCATTCAGCATATGTAAACGGGCTGACCGGCTCGGTGCGCTGGCGCGCATAAGGTGTGACATCGGGGCGTTGGACAGGCGCCATGGGCCAGCTCAGTGCGCTGGGCGGGCGGCTATGTGCGCCAGCACACGGAAATTGCGCATTCCAATGCGTAAGCTCTGCGGCGGATTTCCTTGGCTGTCTTCGGTCAAGGCGAATGCCTGCCTACTGAACACCCTCACTGCCCAACAAAGGAGCAATAAATGCTAACAATCAATCCGGAACAAATTGATGCCATCAAGAGCAATGCCGACGCCGTTATGGCGTTTTCGAACATTGTCTATTCCAGCTTCGAGCGCCTGACCACCCTGAATATGAAAGTGACGCGCGCTTTACTGGAAGAAAGTGCCGCCGCTTCGAGCCTGATGCTTGAAGGCAACGGCTCGGCGAAACCGGCAAAAGCCAGGACGGCGATTCCCGAAGCAGCCACGCAGAACGTCGTCGGCTATTTTCAGGATGTCCAGGAACTGACCACGGAAACCCAGCAGGAGCTTACCCAGCTGCTGACTTCCTTTCTTGAGACGCAAGGCAAAACTGCGAACCCGACCGCCTGGATCAAGGGATTCGACGCATTCAAGAGCCTCGGCCAGCAAGCCAGTGCGATTGCCGAAACCAACCGCAAGGCAGCGGCCGACATAACATCCAGAGTGGCCAATGCCGCGGCTTCGGCATCGGCAAAACGCACCTGACGCATACGCCTCGCCACACGTTATCTGCGGCGGGGCGCCAGATCAGGTTTGCTGGCGCTTCAGCGCAGGCCGAAAAATGACATGACGGCAATGATGACGACGACCAGACCGACGATGTAGATGACGCTGTTCATGATTTTTTCCTTTTGCATGGATTGGGCCGGCACCTGAGGTAGCGAATCGATTCGCGGGATGCCGGCAATCACCTTAGCAGCGACGCCCTCGGCCTTCTGTGCGCCAACGAACACAACGCTGCGCCTGGCACAACCACCACGGCTCAGTAAGCGAGCTGCGAGCGGGCGTGACGGGGTGACGGCGTCAAGGGCAACATGTCGGCCAGGATCGCCCGATAGGCCTCGGCAAAAAGGAGCAGGCCGTCAAGCTGCAGGCTTTCACCAACCTCGGTCAGGTCGATGCCCAGTCCGGCCAGGGCACCGATCTGCGCCTGCGCCTTGTCCATATCCTCCGCCAGACGGGCACGCACCTTGCCATGTTGCCGGAAGGCGGCCAGGGTCGCATCCGGTAGCGTGTTGATCGTTTCCGGGCCGATCAGCGGCTCGACATAGAGCACATCGCTGTACGCCGGATTCTTGGTGCCGGTACTGGCCCAGAGCGCGGTCTGGCGGCGTACCGATGCCAGTCGCAGCATGCTGAAGGCGTCACCGGCGAAGAGTTCCAGGTACCGCTGATGGCACGCCTTGGCAACGGCGACGGCAGTCTCGCCGAGCAGAGCACTGGCCGCTGGCGTGCCGATCGCCGCCAGCCGCTTGTCCACCAGGGTGTCGATGCGACTCAGGAAAATACTGGCCACCGAGCGTATCTGGCGGGCATGGCCACCACTTTCAACCCAGCGCAATGCCCCGCGCAGATAGGCCTGGGCGACGGCCTCGTACTGGGCCAGCGAAAAGATCAGCGTGACGTTGACGCTGATCCCGGCGGCGGTCAGATTCTCGAAAGCCACCACCCCGGCCCGTGTGCCGGGTACCTTGATCAGCAGGTTGTCACGCGCCACGGCGGCGACCAGTCGCCGTGCCGCGGCCTCGGTCGCCGTCGCGTCGTGCGCCAGTTCCGGTGAAACTTCCAGGCTGACATAGCCAAACTCGCCGGCGCTGGCGACATAGTCCGGCCACAGCATGTCGCAAGCGGCCTGGATGTCGGGAATGACCAGCGCCTCGTAAATCGCCTCGGCACCGAGGTCGTCAGCCCGCAGGCGGGCCAGGTCGTCGGCATAGTAGGGGCTGCTGGCAATGGCTTTGCGGAAGATGGCGGGATTCGAGGTCACGCCATCGATGCCGTCCTCGCCGATCAGACGCAACAGTTCGCCTTCGCGCAACAGGGTGCGCGACAGGTTGTCGAGCCAGACGTGCTGGCCCA